>DASZHY010000363.1:0-16559 GCA_035949675.1 Thermoanaerobaculia bacterium | reverse complement strand
CTCGACGCGCGTCAGGGATTCTTGCTCGGTATCACGATCGGCACTGCATACAGGGTCGTCCTTTGAAGGCGCCGCGTGATCAGAAATCCAGAGGCTATGATCACGGGCGGAGCGGGTTGCAGCCGCGGCTGCTGACTCAGCTTGACGCACTTGCCGTAGTTTGGTGGCAGAGGATCCGGCAGATCTTGGTGGGCGGTGTCCGTGCCGCCGCCTCTATATGTCAGCTTGGCTACGAACTGAATCGCCGATGTGAGGTCGGCGCAAAAGGTATGGTCAATGCGAGAGCCAGGTTTCCAGAGGTCTGGTTTTGCGTCGTATGGCAGCTCGGCACCAGACTCGCGGGCCGGGAGCGTAAGCGGATTGGTGCCGGCGACGAAGACAGCCGGCACTGGCTGCACCGGTGCCGGCCAGACGGCGGCGGCGGCCCTGGGCTCGAAGATCACGAGCAGGGCCAGGGTCTTGCCGCGAAATATCATGGGCGGCGGGCTGGACCCCGCCGCGTCCGGGTTCAGGCCAATGCTGCGCGCCCGCGATGCCAGATCTTCAAACCGATCAGAGAACACGAATCTCGGGACGACCGCCGCCAGACTGGCAATCCGGTCGTCGTAGCCCGCGGGAGCGATCTCGAGCCGCCGCAGCTGGGCGGCCGCCTCCTCGGGCTTGGCCGCGGCCAGTGAGGCCAGTTGCTGGGGCTTCTCGGCTTCGGCCGCGCCGAGTTTCCAGAAGAGCTCGAGAGTGGAGTCGACGAGCTCTTCGGCGGGAGAGGTCTGCCGGGGGACGACTGTCATCTCGATCCCAAACAGGTCCTTGCTCTGAGAGCAGCGCGGCTCCGCCGCGCAGTCGAGGCAGCTCACGGCGACCTCGCCCCGATAGATCCCCGGTTGCAAGCCTTCGGAGATGAAGTCCAGGTCCACTTTCTGGGTCTTGCCAGGCGGCAGCCGCCCGACCTCGACCAGGCCGCGAAATCTCACGAAGCCCGGCGTCGCGGTCGCCGAGATCCGGTAGGAGTGCACGGCGTGGCAACGGTTCACCACGCTGACGCTCGAGGGAACGCTCTTGCCTGGCTCGAGCTGGAAACGCCACGCCGGCTCCGTGCCGGCGAGAGAGTTGGCGCCCGCGGCCAGCAGCAGAGCCAGAAGAAGGCGCTTGACCACCCGACCGCTTGGCATGCCAGTCAGCTCCTTTCCGGTCCTTACACGAGACACCATTACAGGCTTTACTTCAGCATATGACGACGCCGGGGATGAAGCAAGTTATCTACCGTTGTCGCGTTGCTCGATGCGCCACCCCCCGGCAAGGGAAACGCGAGTCGAAAAGAGCGGTGGTACGCTTGCAGTCCGCCCATGAATCGCACACCGGACGTCATCCTTCCCGAAGCTCCGAGCCTGCTGCCGGCGGAGGCCGTCTTCGGCATGCGCGTCGAACGCCTCGGGCCCATCCGCGCGGAGGAGTTCGAGAACTGGAGCCAGGGCGAGGAGGATCCGCTCGAGCTCATCGAAAGGTGGCTGTTGCCGATGACGCCTGGCACCTACAGCAGGGGTCACACCCTCGGTCAGCTGTGCTTCGTGTTGTCGCCCCTGGTCCGGGAGAGGGGTTGGTCGATGAGCCTGGATGCGCGGCATCGCCTGCCGCGGCCACCCGACACCGTCGTGTTTCCGGACCTGGTCATTCATTGCGCGGCCGAGGTGATCTTGATGCCGGGTACCGAGACCGTGGCCCGCGTGCCTGACATCGTCGTCGAGGTCCTTGGCCGCGAGACCGCCGAACGTGACCGGGCGCCGCACGGCGCCAAGTTCCTTGCCTACCAGATGAGCGGCGTCCAGGAGCACTACTGCGCCTGGCCGGACGGGCGCGAAGCGACAGGGTTCCACCTGCGGGAGGGGCGCTTTGCGGCCGCGCCGCGGGAGCCGGATGGATTCTTCGCCAGCCCTCTGCTCGGCGCCGCGCTGGGCCTCGTCCCGGCGGCCTTGCGGCGGCCCGGGACCTAGGCGAGCGCTTGCAGCAGGTCGGCGACCAGGTCGTCGGGATGCTCGAGGCCGATCGAGGCGCGCAGCAGGTCGGGCGGCGTGGTCGAGTGGATGCCCTCGGAGGAGGCGCGGTGCTCGATCAGGCTCTCGGGGGCGCCGAAGCTGGTGGCGTTGAGGAAGAGACGCACCCTGCCGGCGACGCGCAGGGCGTGCTCGCGGCCGCCGGCGAGGCGGAAGGAAACCATGCCGCCAAAGGCGCGCATCTGGCGGCGGGCGATCTCGTGCGCCGGGTGGCCGGGGAGCCCCGGATAGTACACGGCGGCCACCTCGGGCCGGCCGGCAAGGGCTGAGGCGACGGCCATGGCGTTGGCGGCGTGGCGCTCCATGCGGCAGGCCAGCGAGCGCAGGCCGCGCAGCACCAGCCAGTTGTTGAACGGCGAGGCGACCGCGCCGAGGTCGTGACGCACCTGCTCGAGGCGCGACACGAGGTCGGGGTCCCGCCGCCGCAGCACCACGGCGCCGCCCTGCACGTCGCTATGGCCGCCCAGGTACTTGGTGGTCGAGTGCAGGACGGCGTCGACCCCGAGCTCGAGCGGCCGCTGCAGGGCAGGGGTGGCGAGAGTGCCGTCCACCAGCAGGCCGGCGCCGTGGGCATGGGCGATCTCGGCGAGGCGGCGCAGGTCGACCACCTCGAGCAGCGGGTTGGTCGGCGTCTCCGCCCATAACAGCCGGGTCTCCGGGCGCAGCGCCGCGGCGAGCGCGCGCTCGTCGCCCAGGTCGACGGCGGTCGCCTCGATCCCCCAGCGCGGCAGGTACTCCTTGGCCAGGGTGCGAAAGCCGTAGTAGAGATCGCGATGAAAGATCACGTGCGAGCCCGCGGGCAGGGCCTGCAGGTAGGCCGTGCCGGCCGCCATTCCCGACGCGAACACGAAAGCCGCCTCGCCGCCCTCGACCGCGGCGAGCGCCTTTTCGAGCCGCGTCTGGCTGGGGTTGCTCTCGCGGATGTACAGGTGGCCGAGCGGCACCTCGCCGGCAGGGCCATGCTCGAACGTGGTCGACAGGTGGATCGGCGGCGCGACGGCGCCGGTGGCCGGATCGACCTCGCCGCCGGCGTGCACCGCGATGGTCTCGAAGCGCAAGAGTGCCCCCCTTTCCGAACCAGACGGGGGGCACTCTAGCAGTTCCGCCGCGCGGCGCGCGCCAAGGCGAGCGGGCCGGGCGATTGTCTGCAGCGCGCTGCGCGCGCTGCGCGCGCTAAGGCCCGAAGTTACACAGATCGTCGGCGCGCAGGGCCTCGTGACCGGAGGCGAAACGGCCGGACGCGGTGAGCAGCGAGCCGACCCACCCCTGGGCGTGAGTGCCGTCGGCATGCCAGAGGTCGAGCATCAGCCAGCCGAAGTTGGGCTGCGCGGGGATGGCGGTGCCGCCCACCGAGACGCGCTGGGTGGTCAACGGAAAGGCGCTGGGCTTGTTCAGGGCGGCGGCGTTCTCCTGCTCGTCGAAGATCACCAGCTGCTCCTCGCCCGGGGCCGCCCACGAGGGGCTCGAGCCGCAGGGGAGGGGATTGACCTCCGCGGAGCGGTTGTCGCGCCACACCAGCAGGTCGGTGCCGCCGGAGAACGGACCGCCGTTGAAGAAGCGGACGTAGTACATGCTCGACAGCGGCATGCGGTCGTCGCGGCTGTCGAAGTTGTCATAGCGGCCATAGAACGTGTAGTCACCAGGGTTGAAGAAGCTCGCGTCGGCGAGCACCGTAATCGCCGGCTGGCTCATGGCCTGGTTGTGCTGCGAATCGAGATAGAAGACGTCCCCCCAGAGCGCATTGACGTCGCTCGCCAGGCCGGTGCCGCCCTTGGCGAAATACAGCGGGTCGGCGGGGGTGTTGGCACTGGTCATGATGCCCGTCCCGGTGCAGCGGTTGACCGTGTCGACGGTGATGTAGCCGACGACGACCGACGACTTCGCCCGCGGGCTCGCCGCGCACAGGCCCTGCTGGCCGCTGGGCAGCGGCTGGCCGGAGTGGGCGGCGCGCAGGGAGAGCTGCTGGTCGGTGTTCACCGTTCGCGCCTGGGCGCTGGCGCCGGCACAGCCGGGGAAGCCGGTGCCGGGCTGCGACAGCGGACCGCTGGGGCTGACGGCAGGTCCGGTCAAGGGCAGGCTGCCGTTGAAGACGTCGCGGAGGTTGAGAGTCTGCACGTCGTAGCCGGTCAGGTAGATGTCGAAAGCGAGGGTCGGGACGCCCCAGTCGGTCCACAGGACCATGCGCGCCAGCGTGGGGTGCGAGGCCGCGTTGTTGACCGACAGCAGGGTGGTGCGCCCTGCCGGATTGCTAAGATCGACCTCGAAGTAGGGCACCAGCAGGGTGGCCGCCGGCTGGTTGGCGAGACGACAGTTGCCGGTGAGATCGCCTGCCGGCAGCGGCATGGGCGCCGCCGCCAGCAGCAAACCGAAGAGCACACAACTCCACTTTGCGCGTTGCACGCACATCTTATTTCTCCACGCGATGCTGGCTTCCGTTTGCGACCCGAGGGCCCGACTGCTGATGAGGCCCCTTCCCACGGCGCTTGCAGGCTAGGGCAGGCGGGTTAGACTACCAGCGTGAACGAGTCGCTGATCCAGATCGGTCAGGCCGCCGCTCCGGCCCATCGGGGCGACCGCCAGGGGCGGCCGGAGTGGCTTCGCATCAAGCTGGCTACCTCGTCTTCCTACCACCAGGTCCGCAACCTGGTCAGCGATTTGAATCTGCATACGGTGTGCCAGGAAGCGCGTTGTCCCAACATCTACGAATGCTGGGGCGAGCACCGCACGGCCACCTTCATGATCCTTGGCGACGTCTGCACCCGGCGGTGCGGCTTCTGTGCCGTGACCTCGGGGCGGCCGCAGCCTGGCGTCGACCCGCTCGAGCCGGAGCACGTGGCGGAAGCGGTGGCGGTGATGGGGCTGCGGCACGCGGTGATCACCTCGGTGGACCGCGACGATCTGCCCGACGGCGGCGCCGGCCATTTCGCGCGGGTGATCGAGGCGATCCACCGCCGCCGCCCGGGGACCGCCGTCGAAGTGCTCACCCCCGACTTTCGCGGCGTCGAGGGCGCGCTCGACGTGGTCCTGGGGGCGGCGCCGGAAGTCTTCTCGCACAACGTCGAGACCGTTCCCCGCCTGTACCGCCAGGCCCGCCCGGGCAGCCGTTACGACCGCAGCCTGGGCTTGCTGGCCCAGGCCAGCGACGCCGCCCGCCGCGCCGGCGAGGCCTCGGGCCTCGCCCGAGATGGCGGCGAGGCCGCAGGCCGGGGCGGCGAGGGCGCAGGCCGGAGGGACGAGTCCGTAGGCCGGGGCGGCGAGGGCGCAGGCCGGAGGGACGAGGCCGTAGGCCGGAGGGAATGGTCGGGGCGGATCAAGACCGGCATCATGGTTGGCCTTGGGGAGGAGACGGAGGAGGTTCACGCCACCCTGGCCGACATCCGCGCGGCGGGAGTCGAGATCCTGACCATCGGCCAGTATCTGCAGCCGACCGCCAAGCACCTGCCGGTGGCGCGCTGGGTGCACCCCGACGAGTTCGCGGCCTACCGCGAGCACGCCCTCGGGCTCGGCTTCGCCCACTGCGAGGCCGGGCCGCTGGTGCGCAGCAGCTATCACGCCCACGAGCACGTGCGCCCGCCGGCCCCCGCGTCATCCTGAACTTGAACAGCTGTCAATGAACCGGCCCTGACGTCCTGAGCGCATCGGCGTCCGCCGGGCCGGGGCCGTTACAGGCGGCGTCGAGCGCCTACCAAAAGATGCGCAATCCGCGGACGAACGGGGTCGAGGGAGTCGGCGGGAGGCCCCGGCCGCCGAATGGGGCCTCCCGGCTCGGTCAGCTCTTCAGTGACAGGTGTGATAGCAGGTGGGATAGCCGATCTTGGTGTAGCAGGCCAGGCAGATCGAGTGGATCTGGCAGGTGGCGCTCTGGCCGCCGGCGGCTTGGCGAAGATCCTCCGCCGGCGAATTCTCGAGGTGGAGCAGCGTCTCACGGCTCAAACGGATCTTCTTCTTCACGAGTTTTCCCCTTTCGGCGATCCAGCCGCGAGCGGCGCGGCTGCGTGGGTGAACGGCCATTGAAAGAGGTGCCTGCGAGCCGGGGTGCGGAGACGCAGCGGCGGGGTGGCGAAGGGAGAGGGTCGAGGCAGTTTCGTGCTTCGGGGCCGCGTGGCTTAGAATGCCGGCTCGTGACCGAGCGCTCGAACACCCCAGGCTCCCCTGACGGGCTGCGCATCCGCCCGATCGGCGACATCGACATCACCCCGATCTCCTCCATCGACGAGAAGATCGCCGGCCGCTACCGGCCGGAAGTCTGGGAACGCCAGATCGGTTATTACCTGAGAAGGGACCCGGAAGGGTCGGTGGTGGCGGAGCTGGGCGGCGAGGTGGTGGGCTTCATGCTCGGCGAGGTGCGGTCGGGGGAGTTCGGGCTGGAGGAACCGACCGGCTGGATCGAGGTCCTGGGCGTGGATCCCGCGCACCGCGGCAAGGCGATCGGCCGGATGATGGCCGAGGCCTTGCTGGCGCACTTCCGGGAGCTTGGCGCGCACAGCGTGCGGACGCTGGTGGACGACGGGGCGGAGGAGCTGTGCAGCTTCTTCTCGTCGCTGGGCTTCGAGCCCTCGACCTTGCGGCCCTTCGTCAAGACCCTGTAGCGTTGTACCGTTGCGGCCCCGCTGGCTGGCGTCCGCCGGGAACGCCCGATCCCTGAACGTCTGGAACCAGTCGAGCGAGCCGCCGCACCGGAGAAACCGATGAGCACCAGGTCCACGAGCCTACCCAAGAGCTTCCACGACGCCGTCGTCAAGTGGCGGGAGGCGTTCATTCCCGACTACGACTTCCTGCTCGACAACTGGGACAAGCACTTCCCGAACGACCCCCGGTTCGAGCTCTGCGCCTACCGCCAGCTCGGCATGTGCACCGAGATCGAGTGCGGCGACCTGAAGGGCAAGCCGAAGGCCAACCGCGCCTGCGAGATGGTGCCCGAGCAGGCCCACCACCTGCTGGGAGCGATCCGCGCCCAGGCCTCGACCGAGTTCGGCTCCATCCAGCAGCACCGCCTGACGCTCGCCAGGGCGCAGGACGAGGAAGAGCAGTTCTGGATCCTGCGCATGATGGCGGAGGAGCTGCGCCACGGCTACCAGATGCTGCACCTGCTGGCCGAGGACGACTGGAGCTCGGTCTCCAAGGACAGCAGCACCGAGATGATCGAGGAGATCCTGTCGATGACCACCGGCTCCCACCTGCTGGGGGCCTTCAACATCGATTTCGACTCCTTCGTCGACAACGTGGTGTTCTGCGCGCTGATCGACCGCGTCGGGAAGTACCAGCTGACCATGCAGCGGCAAAGCGCCTATCAGCCGATGGCCGAGAGCATGCCGCAGATGCTGCGCGAGGAGGCGTTCCACCTGGCGGCGGGGGTGGTGCCGCTGCGGCGCTGGGTGACCAGCGCGGCGCGCGACGAAGGCTTCTTCACCATAGACATGCTGCAGCGCGCCCTCAACAAGTGGCTGCCGCGCGGTCTCGAGATGTTCGGCGACGAGCGCGGCGGCGGCACCAACGTGCGCCTGGGCCTGAAGCCGATGAAGAACGCGGAGGCGCAGCAGCAGTACCGCGAGGAGGTCGAGAAGGTGGTGCGCGATCTGAACCTGCGGTACCTGCGGGCGCGCCTGCCGCAGCTGTCGCTGGCCGAGGCGCCCAAGCTGCTGGACCGCTTGATTGCCGGCGAGCACGACCCGGAGGCCCGCCGTGGGTCGGTGCGGCCCGAGGACCTGCTGCGCGTGCCCGACTCGCGGTTCCTGCGCCGGCGCGGCGTCCCGGCCTTCCAGATGGTCGGCACCGCGGGCGAGACTCATGCCGATATGCCGAGCTACCTGCGCCACCTGGAGGCGGTCCTCCCCGAGGCCTACCGCGCCGGCCGCGACTACAAGGACTACGTGGACGCCCTCGCCAAGGTGCAGCGCGGCGAGATGACGGCCGAGGCCGCCGCCTCCCAGATGCCGGCGCTGCGGCGGGTGGGCGGCGCCTGCCCGTGCTCCAAGTCGGTGCGCTGGGTGATCGACGCCCCGGCGACCGCCTGAAGCGGTGCCTGAAGCCGGCCGCCGCCGATCAACCTCCTGACGCCCGCCTGCCGGTTCCTCGCGCGTGCTCAACCGCCTGCTGGTCAGCACCCTGCCGCTGGTGCCGCGCTTCATCGTCGGCCGCGTGGCGGCGCGCTACGTGGCGGGTGCGACCCTGGACGACGCGCTGCGGGTGGTGGGCGAGCTCAACCGGCAGGGCGCGATGGCGACCATCGACCTGCTGGGCGAGGAGGTGAGCGAGCGCGGCAAGGCGCTGGCCGCGGTCGAAGAGTACCTGCGGGTCTTCGCCGCCATCAAGGAGCGGGGCCTCGACTCCAACGTCTCCATCAAGCTGACGCTGCTCGGCCTCAAGGTGGACGAGGGCTTCTGCCGCGACAACGTGGCGACCGTCGCCGCCGCCGCCCGGTCCCACGGCAACTTCGTGCGCATCGACATGGAGGACTCGACTTGCACCGATGCGACGCTGCGCATCTACCGCGACGTGCAGGCGCGCCAGGGCAACCTGGGAGTGGTGCTGCAGGCCTACATGCGGCGGACGCTACAGGACATCGCCGAGCTGCCGGGGCGACTTCCGCCAGCTCCGGGGTCTCAAGGCGGGAACGCCAACGTGCGGCTGTGCAAGGGCATCTACGTCGAGCCGCGGCGGATCGCCTGGAAGGGCCACGACACGGTGCGCGCCAACTTCGTGCGGGCGCTCGAGAAGATGATCGAGCTGGGCATCTACCCGGCGATCGCCACCCACGACGAGTACCTGACCGCGAGGGCCACGGCGCTGATCGATCGCCACGGCCTGCGCCGCGAGCAGTACGAGTTCCAGATGCTGCTCGGCGTCGATCAGGAGCTGCGCGAGATCCTGATTGCGGCCGGCCACCGGCTGCGCGTCTACGTCCCCTACGGCCAGGACTGGTATCCCTACTCGATCCGGCGGCTGCGCGAGAACCCGGAGGTGGCGCGCCACGTCATCCGGGCCGTGCTCTCCGGGCGCTAGCGTCGGGACACTAGGCCTGGGCGCTCTTCCACTCCAGGTAGGCCTTGGCGGCCTCGCCCAGGAAGTTGGGGTGCTCGGGGCGCCAGCCGAGCTCGGCGGCGCGGCGGCTCTCGATGAACTGGTCGAGGGCCAGGCAGTCGGCGAACGCACCCAGGGTCTGGCGCGCCTGCGCCAGCGGGATCGAGCGGGCGGCGCCGCCCTTGCCGGCGGCCTCGCTGGCGGCGCGGGCCACCTCGGACAGCGGCACGGCGTTGCCGTCGACGGCGTGGAAGACGCCGCGCGCATGGTGCTCGACGACGCGGCGGTAGAAGCGCGCCAGGTCCTCGACGTGGATCATCGGCAGGCGGTTGGTGCCGTCGCCGACGTAGGCCGCGGCGCCCTCCTTCTCGGCCGACTCGAAGTAGCTGCCGGTCAGGCCGCCGCGGCCGCCGTAGACGATGCCCGGACGGATGACGGCGCTCGCGAGGTGGTGGATGCCGGCCTCGAGCGCCAGCCGCTCATGCGCCGGCCGCCAGGAGACCAGGGGCATGGGATGGTCGGTCGGCGCCCCCTCGAACGCCGGAGCGTCGCCGGTCGCCCCCAGCACCCAGATCCCGGACGTGTAGACCAGCGAGCGCGCCTTGCCGGCGCGGGCGGCGGCGATCAGCGTCTCGACCGCGGTGCGATCGGCGGCCACCGCCCCGGGGCCGGAGCTGAACGCGGTGTGCACCAGCGCGTCGTGCTCGGCGGCGTGCTCGCGGTAGCTGTCGGGGTCGGCGATGTCGCCGACCACCGCCCGCGCCCCCAGCCGGCGCACCAGCTCGGCCTTGGCGTCGTCGCGCACCAGACCGGTCACCTCGTGGCCCAGCGCGACCAGCTCGCCAACCACCGCGTGGCCAATGTACCCCGTTGCACCCGTCACGAAGATGTACATGCTCGGCTCCTCCCGGGCGGGGATCTTACCAGCGCCCGCGGCCTCGAGGTCTGCAACGCTTCATGCCGCAGTGCGGCAACGGCAACGCCCGTTTGACAGCTGTTTGACGGCCGGAGGTGCCGGTGTTAGCATTTTTTCCCCATCAGCCTTGTACTTGGGAGCCAAGCCACACGGCCGGTCAGCCTCTGGCGCCCAACTAGCAACTGCCGACTTGCGGAACTATGGACGACCCTTCGGACGCCGCCGACGCCAAGAGCGGGCTCGACCTCGAGCCTGATACCGACGGCATCGACCTCGCGGCCTTGCAGGAGAGCAGCACCACCCAGACGTTCGAGACCTCGACGCGGGAGCGCATCGAGCGCGGCATCGTGCTGGCCGAGTCGGAAGCCGACGTGATCCTGATCGCGCATCCCGAGTCGCAGCGGCTGGGCTCCCGCTACCGCCTGTCGCCGGGCACGCTGCTCGAGATCGGCCGCTCGCCGCTGGTGGGTCTCAGCCTGCCGGAGGTGATGTCGATCTCGCGCAAGCATGCGCGGTTGCGCTATGCCGGACCGGTGGTGACCATCGAGGATCTCGGCTCGACCAACGGCACCTTCGTCAACGGCCATCCGATCCAGGGGCGCACGGTGCTGAAGAGCGGGGATCGCTTCCAGACCGCGGCCGTGCACTTCAAGTTCCTGCATGAGCAGGACGTGGAGAGCGCCTATCATCTGGCGATCTACGAGCTGGTGGCGCGTGACGGGCTGACCGAGATCTTCAACAAGCGCAAGTACGAGGAGGAGGTGCAGCGCGAGTTCGCGCGCGCCGTCCGCCACCACCGGCCGCTGTCGCTGATCCTCTTCGACCTCGACGAGTTCAAGCAGATCAACGACAGCTACGGCCACCTGTGCGGCGACTTCGTGCTCAAGCAGGTGGCATCGCTGGCGCGCGACCTGACCCGCCCGGAGGAGGTGCTGGCGCGGGTCGGCGGCGACGAGTTCGCGATCCTGACCCCCGAGACCGGCATCCACGGCGCCGAGACCCTGGCGCTCAAGCTGCGGGAGCGCATCGAGGGCTTCGAGCATCGCTACGGCGAGGTCAAGATCGCCGTCCGCTGCTCGTTCGGCGTGGCCGAGCTGGCGCCCGAGATGATCGGCCCGCCGGACCTCTTCCAGGCCGCCGACGCGGCGCTGATGGTCGCCAAGCGTGGCGGCCGCAACCGCGTCAAGGTGCGCAGCGGCAGCCATCGCGCCACCGGCGCCGCCGCGGCCGGCGGCGGCTAGAACGCGCCGCGGCCGGCGGCGGCTGGCGGCGGCCCCCCCGGACGCTTCGTGGCTAGTGGCCGTGCCGCGGGGCGGCTGGCTGCGGCGGCGCGCCCAGCAGGTAGGTTTCCAGGAAGACGATCGACACCGTCCGCAGGTAGTCGGCGTTGACCTTCTTCTGGTAGCCGTGCCCCTCGTCCTTGGCGACCAGGTACCACACCGGCACCCGCTGCGACTCGACCGCGGCGACGATCTGATCCGACTCGGACACCGGCACCCGCGGGTCGTTGGCGCCCGCCGCGACCAATAAGGGCTTGCGGATCTGGTCGGCGTGGCGGACGGGAGCGATGCTCTCGAGGAAGGCGCGCATCCGCGGATCGCGCTCGTCGCCGTACTCGACGCGGCGCAGATCGCGGCGGTAGAGCTGCGTGTGCTCGAGGAAGGTGACGAAGTTGCTGATGCCGACGGCGTCGTAGCCGCAGGCCAGGCGGTTGCTGTAGTGGGTCAACGCGGCGAGCGCCATGTAGCCGCCATAGGAGCCGCCGGCCACCATGACGTGGGCCGCATCGAGGTCGGGCTGGGTGGCGATCCAGTCGAGCAGCGCGCCGATGTCCTTGACCGAGTCTTCCCGCTTCTCGGCGTTGTCGAGCGTCAGATAGGTCTTGCCGTAGCCCGCGGAGCCGCGCACGTTGGGCGCGACGACCGCGACTCCCAGCTCGTCGACGAGGTAGTCGAGCGGGCCGAGGAAGTTGGGGCGGAACTGCGCCTCGGGACCGCCATGGATGGCGAGATAGACCGGGCGGCGCCCCGGGAAGCGGTTGGCGGCGGGCGAGTAGACGAACGCGGGGATGGTGCGGCGGGCGCTGCCCTGGCGGCCGACCGAGTCGAACGTCGGGTAGTGCACCAGCTTGGCCGCCGCGAACCGCGCGGCGTCGAGCCCGCCGGTCTCGCTGGCGGTCCAGCGGTCGAGGCGGCCGGCGTCGACGTCATAGGAGTAGACGTCGAGGGGCGCGCGGGCCCAGCTGACGCCGAAGGCCAGCTCGTGGGTCCCCCGGCGGAAATGGGGTCTGGTGGCGACTCCCGGCGGCAGCTCGGGAGCGGCGAGGGCCTTGCCGCCGCGGGCGTCGAGCAGGTGAATGCGGCTGGTGCCCTCCTCGTTGGCGAAGAAGGCGAGCAGCGTGCCGTCGCTCGACAGGTCGAAGCTCTCGACGTCCCAGGGCACGTCGCCGGAGAGCACGGTCTCGACGTCGCTGGCCGGATCGAGGCGCACCAGGCGAAGGAACTCGCCCTCGCGGTCGCTGGTGGTGTAGACGGTCTTGCCGTCGGCGCTCCAGCGCCCGCCCTGGTGCGAAACGGTCGGCAGCGATCCCCGGCTGCGCCGCGGCGTCAGCAGCGTGACCTTGCCGGTCGCCAGGTCGACGGAGTGCAGGTAGGACTCGGCCACCGAGATGTCCTCGCCGAGGAGCAGGCGGCTGTCGTCGGCGCTCCAGTCGAGCGGGGTCCACTGGCCGCTCAGCTCGGCGACGAGGCGCTGGCTGCCGGGCCGCGCCGGGTCGGCGGTGTAGAGGTCGAAGTCGCGGCCGTTGCGCGCGTTGCTGACATAGGCCAGGAGCTTGCCGGAGTGCGACCACAGAGGCGACTCGTAGCGGTGGACGCCGTCGCTGAAGCGGGTGGCCTGGCCGCTGCGGCGGTCGAGCAGCAGCAGCTGGTAGTTCTCGGCGCCGCCGGCATTGAGCGTGAACACGATCTGCGCCGGGTCGCCGGGCCGGTACGCGCCGGCGGTCACCGGCTCGTCGTAGAAGGTGAGCTGGGCGCGGTCGCCGCGCGGCATCGCCACCTCGTGCAGCTGGTTGACCTGCGCGAACCGGGTCAGCACCAGCAGGTGCCGCTCGCTCGGATGCCAGTCGGCGAAGGCCGCGCTGCGCATGTTCTCGTAGGGCTGCAGCGCCTCGACGAGGCGCCTGGGGATGGGCGGAACGTGGCGGGCGACCATGTTCGGGGGGAGCGGCACCGTGGCATCGCCCGCCTCCGGGGGTGCCGGGGGCGCCGCCGGCGCGGGCTTGGGCGCGGGCGGAGCGGTTGCCGCAGCGGCTGGCGTGGCTGGCCCGGCCGGAGCTGCAGGGGCGGCGGGCGTGGTGGCGCTGATGGGCGCAGGCGGTGCGCCGGCGGCCTGGGCGTGGATCGCCGGCAGCGCCGGCAGGGCGATCAAGGCGACCAGTGCCGCCAGGGCGCCCACGGTGACGCGGGTGGTGCCGGCGAAGGTGCCGGTTTGCCTGGTGCGGCCGGTGCGGCAAGGTGGCGTGCGGCGCGGGGTTTCGGGCGTCATGGAATCGATTTCTCCAGGGGATCGGATCGCGTAACGCAGGGGCGCCGCGTCAGCCGAAGAGCGGCAGTTGTGCGGACGTCGCATGGCTGGAGCCGGCAGGGTGGGCGGGACCGGCGGGTCTGGACGGGCGCCTGAAGGCTGACGCGGACAGCTCGCCCAGCGGCCGGTCCAGGCCATGGCGGCGGCGCGCGGTCTCGAAGAGGGCACGGATCTGCTGGGCGAAGATGCCCTCTCCCCGCATCCGGCTGCCGAAGCGCGGATCGTTGAGCCGGCCGCCCCGCAGCTCGCGGATGCGGTGCAGCACCTTCTCGCGCCGCTCCGGGAAATGGCGCTCGAGCCAGGCCGCGAACAGGCCGGCGACCGCTCCGGGGAGCCGCATCACCGTGTAGCCGGCGGCGCGCGCTCCGGCGGCGGCGGCGGCCTCGAGGATGGCGGGGATCTCGTGGTCGGTGATCGCCGGCACCACCGGCGCCACCATGACGCCGACCGGCACGCCGGCGGCGGCGAGCCTGGCCACCGCTTCGAGGCGGTCGCGCGGGTGCGAGGCGCGCGGCTCCATGCGCCGCGCCAGCTCGCCGTCCAGGGTGGTGATCGAGAGGAAGACCCGCGCCGCCTGGTGCGCGGCAAGCTCGACCAGCAGGTCGAGGTCGCGGGTCACCAGGTGGCTCTTGGTGATCACCGCGACCGGATGGCGCGCCGCGGCGAGCACCTCGAGGCAGCCGCGGGTGATGCCGAGCCGCCGTTCGACCGGCTGGTAGGGGTCGGTGACGCCGCTCAGCGCCAGGGTCTCCGGCCGCCAGGAGGGGGCGGCCAGCTCGGCCTGCAGCAGCCGCGGCGCGTCTTCCTTGACCATGATGCGGGTCTCGAAGTCGAGGCCGGCGGAGAAGCCGAGATACTCGTGGGTGGGCCGCGCGTAGCAGTAGATGCAGCCGTGCTCGCAGCCGCGGTACGGGTTCAAGGAGAAGCTGAAGCCGACGTCGGGGCTGTCGTTGTGGGTGATCAGCGAGCGCGAGGTGTCGCGCAGGAACTCGGTCGGGAGGCGCTCGGCAGCGTGGACGTCGGGGTCGATCTCGACGTGCAGGCGCTCGAAGCGGTTGGCCGGGTTCTCGACCGCGCCGCGGCCCTTGGCGGCCGGCGCTCCGGGGCTGGCCCCATCCTTCATGCCTGCCACTCTACCGCATGCGTCAAGGCGGGCAGCTGACCATGCCGCGGCTGACCCGGGACGGAGTCAGAGCAGATCCATAATTTTGAATTTGCGCCTCTGGGCAGGAAAACGGGCCATGTGGGCCGCTGTTGCAGGCACGAAGCGCGGCCTGCCGGACTGTGGGGTGAAATACCATTCGGCTCCGGCACGTTGCACGGTCTGAGGCCGGCTGGAAGGATCAGCTGAATAGGTTGAAACTGCCTACGCCGGCGTTGTATCCTAGCGTCGCGGACGAAAGCGAGGTCGCCAATGCGTCAGAAGAGAGGTCCCGGGGACGAGGTCTAAGTACCGGCAACGAGGGCCGCGAACCGCTCCTTGAGCGTCGCGGACTGCCGGAGAAGCTCGAAGTCAGGATCTATGGCTGCCAAACGCCGGTTATCGTCCAAGTCGATGATCGGGGTGAGAGTTTCAAGCGCCTCTTGTAGTTGGTTGTTCTTGCAGAGCGTACAGGCTAGGTCGTAGCCGTACCTTCCCGTGAGCTCAGGTGCGAGGGTGCCGCTCAAGGCCTTGCTATAGGCCTCGGCGGCACGTGTGAAATCTCCTTGCTCGTCGTAGATCCACCCTAGCTTGTGAAAGAGATGTGGGCCCTCTTCCGGTTTCAATAGCTTGGCCTTTAGTAGCAGCCGTTCAGCCTCCGCGAGAAGCAGCAGCTTGGTCCTCATTTCTTGTGCAGGGAGTCTGCTGCTGCGATCCATCAGGCCGACGGCATACGCCACTTGGGCGCGAAATGAGACCGGGTCGATCTCGATCGCGCGCTTGGATCGGGCTGCACCTCGAGCCCAGTCCCCGGTACCCCACCAGAATCGCGCCAAGCGGTTGAAATAATCCGTCGCCCTTGTCGCCGTGCCCAGAGCGTCCAGCTTATCCCCCAGCACAACCAAAACATCGGTTTCTTCATACGCTTGCTTCATCTCGGCCGAGACGGGCTCCGGATCGCTGCCTGCCAGTCGCCGCTGGTCACCGAGCTGCGGCAACTTGTCAAACTGTGAATCCATTCCGCTCCATGCCTTCTCGATCGAGCTCTTGACGTGCGCCAAGATATGCTGATCGATTCCGCGCCTTAGTTCTTGGACAGCCTCCCTCTCCTGGAGAGCCTTTGTCCTCTCTCCTCGCAGCTGGCTGATTTCACGCCAGCCAACTACGGACAAAACGGCGAGCAGGAACAGGGCCGCTGTCAATCCGAGGGTCGCCGCGTTGAGGATCAACGTCATCTGGTCGCGGAGCTGGCTGTCTCCTTCTTTGGCCTCGCGCAGCATCCTCTCGTACCGGGTGTCAAGTCTCTCGGTCAGCTGCCGTTCGATGCTTGCCGCGATCGTCGTCCGGTCGAGTTGCTCACCGCTCGGTTGGCCCACGGTCAGAGCAGGTGCTGAGGTATCTCCAGGCGGTGCTACCCGAGGCGCAGGTGACCGCCCCTGCGTAGCGCCAGTCAGCAGCCAGGCAGCGCCACACGCCGGCAACAGGAGGCATCGTCGCAATACCGCCTTCCCTGCCCTCCGGTTGTTGTCAACCATCTGACCTCCCGCGTCTCGAGAGACGACCAGTGTGCCGCGCCGGCCGGCTGCCCGCCGCTGCAGCAGAAGTGTATCATAAGCTGGTCTTCTGTCGGGCTCATTGCAGGCGGCGGGCGAGCTGCTCGGCGCGCTGCTGGTTGGCGGCCGTGGCATCCGCGGGACCGAGCTCGCGGTGGGCTGCCGTGGCCACCTTGAGCTCCCGCTCGGCCGGCGACAAGCCGCGGTCTTGCAGCGCTCCCCAGGTCTGGCTGACCACGATCGTCTCGAGGTTCTGGACGCGCTCGGTCAGCTCGGCCTTGGCCTTGGCCAGCGCC
>DASZHY010000362.1:0-15319 GCA_035949675.1 Thermoanaerobaculia bacterium | reverse complement strand
CGCCTTCTCCTCGGCCCAGCGGTCGCAGTCGAGGCCGGTCAGGGCGAAGACCAGGCTGGTCTTGCCGTGGTCGATGTGGCCCGCGGTGCCGACGATGGCTCGCTGCATGGTCCCCATGGTCCCTGTGGTCCCAATGTTCCCTATGGTTCGATAACCAGGCGCTTCGGGCATTCAGGCGCGTTTTCGGGCCACGGCTTAAGGGCGGCCGGAGTAGCCGGGGCTCAGCGCTTGACCCCGCCGGCGCCGAGCAGCTCGCGGGCGATCCGGTTGAGGGTGGCGCCGTCGGCGGTGCCGCCGAAGCGCGCCAGCATCTCCTTCATGATCGGCCCCATCGCCTGCGGTCCGGAGAGGCCGCGTTCGGCGATCAGGGCGGCGATCGCGGCCCGGATCTCGCCCTCGTCCGCCGCCGCCGGCAGGAAGGTCTGGAGAATCGCCGCTTCGCTGTCTTCCTTGGCGGCGGAGTCTGGACGGTTGCCGGCGCGGTACTGGCCCGCCGCCTCCTCGCGCTGCTTGATGGCCTTGCGGACGAGCGCCGCGAAGCCGGCCTCGTCGACCTCGCCGCCGCGCCGGATACGCTCGTTCTTGATCTCGGTGAGCAGCAGCCGCAGCGTCTGCAGCCGCAGCTTGTCGCCGCTCTTCATGGCGGCCTTGAGCTCGCTCTCGATGCGCTGCTGCGGTGCCGCTGCGGTCCCGGTCATGGGCCGATTATAGGCGGGGCGGCTCGCCGGCGATGCCTGCAGCGCCCGCGGCCCCGTTGCGGTCATCGCGCTCGTTGCGGCCGTTGCGCTCCGTGCGCTCGACCGCGATGCCGTAAGAGCGCATCTTGCGGTAGAGGTTGCTGCGCTCGAGCCCGAGGACCTGGGCGGTGCGGCTGACGTTGCCGTCGTGCTCGGCCAGCTTGCGCTCGATGAAGTGCTTCTCGAAGGCGCCCCGGGCGTCGCGCAGCGAGGCGTAGTCGGCCTCCCACAGCGCCCGGTCGCCGGCCGCCGCCGCCCCGCCGCCTCCCGCGCCGTCGCGGATCGCCGCCGACAGGTCGCCGGCGCCGATCGTCGCCCCGGGCACCATGATCATCATCCGCTCGACCAGGTTGCGCAGCTCGCGCACGTTGCCCGGCCACGAGTAATCCTCGAGCAGCTTCATGGCCTCGCGGTCCACCGTCTTGGGCCGCTGCTTGAGCTCATAGGCGAAGAGCGCGACGAAGTGGGCGACCAGGACCGGCACGTCGTCGATGCGTTCGCGCAGCGCCGGCACCTGCAGCGGGATGACCGCCAGCCGGAAGTAGAGGTCCTCGCGGAAGCGTCCCTGCCGGATCTCCTCCTCGAGGTCCTTGTTGGTGGCGGCCAGGACGCGCACGTCGACGCGGATCGGCGAGCTGCCGCCGACCCGTTCGAAGCGCTGCTCCTGCAGCACGCGCAGCACGCGCGCCTGGGTCTTGAGCGACATGTCGGCGATCTCGTCCAGGAAGAGCGTGCCCGAGTCCGCCTGCTCGAAGCGGCCCGGGCGGTCGCCGACGGCGCCGGTGAAGGCGCCGCGGACGTGCCCGAACAGTTCGCTCTCGATCAGGTCCTCGGGGATGGCGGCACAGTTGACCTCGACGAAGGGCCCCTGGCTGCGCCCCGAAAGGCGATGGATCTGGCGCGCCACCAGCTCCTTGCCCGTGCCGTTCACGCCCAGGATCAGGATGCGGCTCTCCGAGCGCGCGGCGGTCGCCAGCTCGCCCTTCAGGCGCTGCATCCGCGGGCTGCCGCCGAGCAGCGGCTCCGCCCGCTCCAGGCGGTCGGAGAGCTGGCGCAGCTCCCGCGCCAGGCGGCCGCGCTCGAGCGCGTTCTGCACCGTGACCACGACCCGCGACAGCGACAGCGGTTTTTCGAGGAAGTCGTAGGCGCCGAGGCGGGTGGCCTTGACCGCGGTGTCGACGGTGGCGTGTCCCGAGATGACGATCACCGGCTGGTCGCGCAGCTCCGACAGCAGCTCCAGGCCGTCGCGGTCCGGCAGCCACAGGTCGAGCAGCACGGCGTCGAACCCCGCCGCCCCCAGGCGGCCCGTGGCCTCCGCGGCGGTGCCCACCGCTTCGACGGCGTAGCCCTCGTCTTCGAGGATACCGGCGAGGGTCGAGCGGATGCCGGCCTCGTCGTCGACGATCAGGATGCGCTCGCTGCGCTCGGTCACCCTGGCATTCTAGTGGCTTGTCCCGGAGAAATCGAAAACGCCCGGGCGGCGCCGGCGTCCGCCGCGCCGGCGACTCAGACGCCGCAGATCTCGGCGACGCGCCGCCACTGGCGGCGGAGCTGGCGCCAGAGCTGGCGCACCGCGGGATCGGGCTTGACCTGCGCCATCAACGCGTCCGCCCGCGTGCCGCTGCCGACCAGGTCGCGCGCCAGGCGGGTGATCTGGGCGTTCTGGTCCTCGCTGTGGCCGAGGCGCCCGAGCCGGCTGCGGGTGCGGGCCCAGAAGCCGGTCCGGAACGGGGCGCCGAAGCTCTCCGCCGCGTGCTGCAGGTCCTTGAGCTCGTCTTTCAGCTTGCCGTCGCTGCCGGTGAGCGGCTTGCCGGCCATCCCCTTGCGGAACAGGAAGTCCGCATAGAGGTTGCGGATCTGGCCGCTCTCGGTCTCGAGCTCGCCGCTGAGCAGGCGCAGCTCCTCGGCCGGGAGCGCGCGAGCGGCGCCGGGGGCCGCCCCACCGGGGGCCGCCGCCCCGCTGCCACCGCGCGCGCCCCGTTCCTCCTGGCGGCCGGCTTTCTGGGACTCCGTGCCGCTCTCCGCGCCGCTCTCAGGGAGAGGAGCGGCGGGCGGCGCCTGCGGGGCGCTCGTTCCGCCGGCGGCCGCGGTGCCGGGGGAGGCCTGCGGGGTCCCCACACCGGCGGCCGCCGCGGTCCCGGGAGCGGCCCGGGCCGTCCCTACACCGGCGGCGGCCGCCGTGGCAGGCGCAGCCGGCGGCCCGTTGCCGGTGGCCGGACCCGTCTGGCTGCCGCCCGTCGCCTGGCTCGCGGCAGGCGCTGAAGGCGTGGCCGCCGTGCCGCCGGAGCCGCCTGCCGCCGCGGCTGGCGGGGCTGGCGGTGAGCGCGGCTGATCCGCCGCCGGCGCCGCAAACGTCCGGTAGAGCAGGGCGGCCGCCGCCAGAACCGCCACGGCCAGGACTGCCAGCCGCGCAGGCCGGCGGCCCCCGGCAGCGGCCGCACCCGTGGCTGGCAGGGCCCCGCCGGGAGACGTCCAGCCCGGCCCCGGGGACGTGCCGGCCGTCCCCGGACTGGCCTCCTCTCCAAGCTGCCCGGGTGTGGCCAGCGGCGGTACCGGCGACGGTCCCATGGGCGCCGCTGGGGACGGAACCGCTGACGCCGCCAGCGGTGGACCTGCCGGCACAGGCGACTGTCCTGGCGGCGGCGCCGCGGCCGATCCGGCCGGCGGCACCGGCGGCGGCGCCAGGGTCGTCCCCGAAACAGCAGTCGATCCCGGCCCTGGCCCTGGCTCCGACCAGCCGGCAGCCGCAGCATTCGCCCACGCCGCACTCGCCGCCGGCGCATTGGCCCCCGCCGGCGTCCGCGGCCCCGGCGGCGGAGGCGAGGATGGGCGGCCCGCCGGCGGCGTTCCTGCCGCGTCGGCGGGGGTCGGCGGCGTTCCGGCCGCGCCGGCGGGGGCCGGCGCTCTCGCCATGGTGGGCTGCTCGCCAAGCGGCAACACGATGGGGGCGATCGGCGCGAACGCCGCGAGACCGGCTGCCGCCGGCGACCCCTGCCCCAGCAGGAACAGGCGCAGCTCTTCGACGGTCTGGAAGCGCTCCGGCGGCATCTTCGCCAGCGCCTTGAGGATGGCCGCGTCGAGCCAGGAAGGGAGGCCGGCGATGGCGGCGCTCGGCGGCGCCGGGTTCTCCTCGACGTGCGCCTTGAGCACGGCGAAGTCGCTGCCGCCCGCGAACGGCACGCGGCCGGTGAGCATCTCGTAGAGCACCGCCCCCAGCGCGTAGATGTCGGCGCGCCGATCGACCTCCTCGCCACGGATCTGCTCGGGGGCCATGTAGTGCAGCGTGCCGACGAGCAGGCCGGTGCGGGTGAGGCGGCTGCTGCCGATCAGCCGCCCGATGCCGAAGTCCATCACCTTGACGACTCCCGATTCGGCGATCATCAGGTTGTCGGACTTGATGTCGCGGTGGACGATACCGGCGCGGTGCGCCTGCTCGATGCCGTCGAGCGCTCCGGAGAGCAGTGGCACCGCCCGCTCCCAGGGCAGCGGTCCGCCGTTCTGCAGCAGCCAGGAGAGGCTCCGGCCGCGCACGAACTCCATGGCCAGGAACAGGTCGCCACCCTCCATGAAGAAGCTGTAGATGGTGGCGATCGCGGGGTGATTCAACCGCGCCAGCATTCTCGCCTCGGCGCGGAAGCGCTCGACGATCTCGGGCTCGCGGGAGAGCTCGGGGCGGATCGCCTTGATGGCGACCTCCCGCTCGAGCATCAGGTCGACCGCCCGGTAGACGGTGCCCATGCCCCCCTCGCCGACTTTCTCGACGATGCGGTAGTTGCCGATCACCCGGTCGATCATGGCTGGACGCTCCAATGCTGCAGAGCAGTCGACGATGGCGAGCTGTTGCCAAGCATCTTAGTGCACCACGTCAAAGAATCGGCATCCACCCTCGCAGGAGATCCACAGCCGAAGTGGGCGGGAGGGGAGGGCGGGGCTGGACGCCCCGGACTGCGACTCAACGGGGCGAGGCAAGCTCCATCGATCTCGCGAAGATCCCCTCACCGCCCCGTGCGTCGCAGTCCGAGTGCGTCCAGCCCCCGCCCGGCCGCGGATGGGGGCCTCACGGAGGCAGCTCGACCGTGAACACCGTGCCGCACGGGTGGTTGTCCTCCACCCGGATCGATCCGTGGTGGTCGGCGACGATGCGGTGGACGATCGCCAGCCCCAGGCCGGTGCCCCTCCCCTTGGTCGAGAAGTAGGGCAGGAACAGCTTCTCCTTGGCGTCGGGAGGGATGCCCCGGCCGGTGTCGGCGACCTGGATAGCGATGTGACCGTCGCGCTGCTGCGCCGACACCGTCACCCGTCCGGGGGCGTCGGTCGCCTCGACCGCGTTGTCGAGCAGGTTGATCAGGGCGCGTTTGATCTGCTCGGCGTCGAGCGCGACGCCCGACAGGTCGCCGTCGACCCGTGCCACGACCTCCACGCCCGGCTTCAGGTTCTGGTACAGATGCAGCGTCTCGTCGAGCAGCCGCGGCAGATCGACGCGGGACGGCTGCGGCCGCGGCATGCGGGCGTAGCGCGAGAACTCATCCACCATGCCTTGCAGCGTCGTCACCTCGCGGACGATGATCTCGACTCCCTCCTCGATCGCCTTGGCCAGGCCGGGCTCCGACTGGCGGTGCTTCTTGAGCATGCGCTCGGCGGCGAGCCGGATCGGTGTCAGCGGGTTCTTGATCTCATGGGCGATGCGGCGGGCCGCCTCGTTCCAGGCCGCCAGCTGCTGCGCCTTGATCAGCTCGGTCAGGTCCTCGAGCACCAGCACCCGGCCGCGCGGCATGCCGGCCGCGCCCTCCAGCGCCGTGACCTTGGCCTCGAAGGTCTGCCACTCGCCGCCCAGGATGAGGTGCACCTCCTTGCTCGCCTCCGGCCGCGGCTCGGCGAGCAGGGCCGCCAGCTTGTGGCGCTCGGGGTCGGCCCAGGCCTCGGCGACCGGCCGCCCCACCACCTCCTCTTCGCGCTGGCGCAGCAGGCGCAGGGCCGCCTCGTTGCAAGTGAAGATCCGGCCTGCCGAATCGATCGAGACGACGCCGGCGGCGACGCTCTGCAGCACCGCGGCGATCAGCGCCCGCTCCGCCGCCAGGCGCTGGTTGCTGAGGGTGAGCTCGCGATTGCCGCGCTCGAGCTGCTCCTTGTTGTTCGCCAGCTCCTCGGTCATCCGGTTGAAGGAATCGACCAGCACTCCCAGCTCGTCGTCGGCCTGCACGTCGACGCGGTGGTGCAGGTCGCCGCCGCTGATCCGCCGCGTCCCTTCCGCGAGCGCCTGGATGGGCACCGTCACCCGCCGCGCCAGGTACAGGCCCACCCAGGAAGAAGCGAGCAGGATGACCAGGGTCACCATGATGAAGATCAGCAGGTGACTGGCGCGCAGGTCGTCTTTCTCCACCTCGATCTGCCGGTACGACTGGAAATCTTCGACCAGCCGGGCGCTCCGCTCTGCCAGGGCGGGGTCGAGCAGGGTCGCCGCCACCACCCGGGTGGGGCCAGCCGCGCCCGCGCCCGCGGCGGCGCCGTCGCGGCGCGCCGGCTGGCGACGGCTCGCCGGCCGGCCTCCCGCCGCCACGGCGTAGAGGAGCTTGCCGCGGCCGCCCGTCGGGGTGTCAATCTGGAAGGCCTCGCCCTCGGCGGCCGCCTCCTCCAGGATGGAGTGGTGCGGCTCCGGGAGGTCCTTGATGCCGGACTGGGGGTTGACCACTCCCTGCACGAACTCGTTGCCTTCGTAGACCGAGAGCAGGTCGAGGTGCAGCTCGGCCAGCAGGCTCTCGAGGCGCTGGCGCTCGACCGCCGTCCGCGGGTCGATGCCGGCCGTCTCGCGCAGCACCCGCTGGGCGTCGCGGAGGTTGTGCTGCTCGATGCGGTCGTACAGCGCCTTGGCGACGGCGCTGCCGCGCTCGAGCACCGGCCGCACCGGGGTGTTGAACCAGCGGTCGATCGAGCCCTGCAGCAGCTCGGTGGCGATGGCGAAGAGCGCCAGCACCGGAAACAGAGACAGGCCGATGTAGGTGGCGACCAGCTTGAACTTGAAGGTCGAGCCAAGAATGCGGTGGCGGCGCTCGACCAGCAGCTTGAAGAGGTTGCGCAGCAGGACGAAGAGGACGATCAGGATGAGGACGACGTTGGCGTACCACAGCACGAACAGCAGCACCCGGTTGGTGACCAGAAACGCCGGCAGGTCGCGCTCGCGCAGGAAGAGATAGAAAAAGGCGGTGAACAGCAGCAGCAGCACCGCCAGGCCCGAAACGATCAGGCGCTGGTCCTTGCGGTGGCGGAGAAGGAGCTGGCGCAGGCTCATGCGGGTGTCTACAGAGAAAGGGTCGGCCGAAGCGAAGGGGAGGGGGCGTCCCCTTCCCCCCGGAGGGTGGGAAGGGGATCGAGGGGATGCGGGGGAGATCCGATAGATGCTTCGAGGAGTTCTCGATCGCCGGCTACTGGCACCTGTTTCATGGCTCGGTCTCCGCAGGCCACTAAGTACTATTGCGTTCGGTTGGCCTGGCCGGTGGCGGCGCCGGCGCCCCACGAGGGCCTGAACTTCTCGGATTCGACCCAGTCGGTGGTGATGAGCACCGGGACGAACGACAGCACGGTGCGCGAGCCGAGCTCGGCGCGCGCCCGCAGCAGCATCCGGCGGCGATCGTGGAGGTTGGCGAGGCTGAAGACCGGCAGCCGGTCGATGCGGGTCATCGCCGCCTCGAGCGCCTTGCGGTCGTGCATCGTGCGGCTCTCGATCAGCTTGTCGTCCAGCCGGAAATGGACGGTATAGACGCGGTCGATGGCGTCGTAGATCGCCGCCACCTCGAGGCTGCAGGACCGCAGACGCGGGTCCCACCAGTTGCGGCGGACCAGGTCGAGCTCGAAGCGATAGACGATGGCGGTGGGCAGGCCGCTGTCGACGCGGGCCACGAACCGGCGATCGAAGGCGCCGGAGAGGGTCACGCTGGCGAACACCTGGCTGCCGTCCAGGGCGACCTGGAAATCGGTGATCTTCGCCTCGGCCCGGGCGCGAGCGGCAAAGGCCAGAAAACAAAGGAGGAGCGCTAGTGTCGCTCGCATCAACCGAGCGAGTCTAGCACCAGGGCTCCTCCGGGCGCCGGAGGAGCCGAGCCTCCCTGGCCTGGCCGGCCTGCGGTCTGCGGCGCGCTCGGCTTCGCGCTCGACTCTACGACACGGAACCGGTCACGATCATCTCGTCGAGCGCCCTGTCCGAGTCGTGCGCGTCGTGCGCGTCATGTGCGTCGCTCGCGTGGGGCGCGGTGATCCCGTGGGGCCCGTGGGGCCCGTGGGGCGCGTCGAGCCCGGCGGCCGCCGGCGCATGGACACTCGCGGCGCCCGCGTCGGCTCCCTCCATCCAGGTCCAGCAGCCGGGCCGTTCCCGCAACGCCTCGAGCAGCGAGAAGTGAACCTGGTGGCCGCCGCGCTCGACCTCGACGTGCGCCCACATCGGGCAGCCGGCCAGCGCCAGGTCGCCGATCACGTCGAGGGCCTTGTGGCGCACCGGCTCGTCGGCGAAGCGCAGCGCGGTGTTGGTGGGCCCATCGGGGCCAAAGACGATGCAGTTCTCGAGATCGCCGCCGAGCCCCAGACCGCGGCGGTGCAGCCACTCGACGTCGGCCAACAAGGCGAAGGTCCGGGCCGGCGCCAGCTCGCGCGCGAACGTTTCGCGGCTCACCACGACGTCGGATTCCTGATGGCCGATGGCCGGCACCGCGAAATCGATCGCGTAGCTCACCCGCAGCCCGGGGAAGGGCGAGGCGCGGATGCGCTTGCCGCCGAGCTCGACGGTGATCGGCGAGGTGATCGCCATGATCCGGCGCGGCGCCTGCTGCCGGCGCACGCCGGCCGCCTCGAGCAGGTGGAGGAAAGGCAGCGCCGAGCCGTCGAGGATCGGCACCTCGGGCCCGTCGAGATCGATGCGCAGGTTGTCGACGTCGCAGACTCGCACCGCGGCGAGCAGGTGCTCGACGGTCGAGATCGTCACGTCGTCGCGCCCCAGGCTGGTGGCGAGCTCGACCGAGCTCACCTCGCTGGCCAGGGCCGGGATCTCCACGCCGCCGCTGTCGGTGCGCCGGAACACGATGCCAGTGCCCGGGGCCGCGGGATGCAGCTGGAGGTGGACCGTCTTGCCGGTGTGGATCCCCACCCCGGAGATCGCCACCGGGCGGGAAATGGTCTTCTGGGTGAACAGGGAGTGAGATTGAAGCGGTGCGGGGCGATGGTCGGGCATTGGGTCGTTGTCGTCCTTTTGCTCGCAGAGCTCAGCAGCTCTGGTGGCTCTCGCTGCGCTTACCCCCCGATGGTGTGCAGGCTCGGTGCCAGGCTCGGCGCCGTGCCGGCCGTCCCGGCCGCCCTGTGCAAACTATTGCCAAAGAACAACTTGAAGGCTTCGTCGCAGTGCCGAAGGACGGGTCCCCCGGGGAGGTGTGGCTACCGCGCCACACCCGCTGCCGCATTTGCGCAGCAGGCCCCGCCAGCCCCCGGCGAGTAAACTTCCGCCCATGGCGACAAGCAACGAGTGCCGCGACAGGCGACAGGCGGAGCCGCGGCCGACGAGCAACGAGCGCCGCGACAGGCGACAGGCGGAGCCGCGGCCGACGAGCAACGAGTGCCGCGACAGGCGCCGGGCGGAGCCGCGGCCGTGACCAGCAAGCAGGGCGGGCGACGGGGCTCGCCGGCGCCGCGGTCCGGCAAACCCCGGGCCGGCCAGGACACCGCGCCGCGCCCCCTGGCCAGCAACCGCCGCGCCCACCACGACTACCACATCGTCGAGGCGGTCGAGGCCGGCATCCAGCTGCAGGGGACCGAGGTGAAGGCGGTCCGCACCGGCAAGGTGCAGCTCAAGGACAGCTTCGTCGAGTTCCGCGACGGCCAGGCGTACCTGGTCGGCGCCCACATCAGCCCCTACAGCCACGGCAACCGCGAGAACCACCTGCCGGAGCGTCCCCGGCGCCTGCTGCTCAAGCGGCGCCAGATCGAGCGTCTCTTCGGCCGCACCCTGCTCAAGGGGTACACGGTGGTGCCGCTGTCGGTCTATCTCAAGGGCAACTGGATCAAGGTCGAGATCGCGCTGGCCCAGGGCAAGAAACTCTACGACAAGCGCGAGAGCGAGAGGCGCAAGGAACTCGATCGCGAGGCGGCGGCGGCGGTCAAGAGCGGCGGCCGCGGCCCGGAGGACTAGGGCTCCGTCGTCGTCTAGTCCTCGCCCAGCCCCTGCCGGCGGCGCCGGCCGCCGGTGTCCTGGATGCGTTCGAGAGCGGTCTGCCCGCCGTACTTGGCGACGATCCGGTCGTCGTAGTCGTCCGCCACGGTGGCCACCGCGGTGATCGCGCGCAGCAGGTCGCGCGGCTCGAGGCTCTTGCCGAACAGCGAGTGCGAGAAGAAGATGTCGTTGCCGACCAGGGAGAAGGAGCCCAGCGGCAGCTGGTGGTTGAGCTCGAGCAAGCCGAGCAGCAGGTCCTCGGCCAGCTCCACCTCCTGCACGCAGTAGGACATGATCACGACGATGGCCTCTTCGCTGCCGTAGGGCTGGACCGAGATCTCGAGCACGGTGGTGCCGTAGCGCACGTAGAAGTGGTCGTTGTCGGGATCGTGGTAGGGCTCGTCGAAGAGCTCCTCCAGGTTCTCCTTGAGGCGGTTGAAGGTCTCCTCGTGGACCTCGTTCTCGAACTCCATGGGCATTCCTCCCGGTGCTTACTCTAGCAGGCCGAGGCGGCCGCGGCGGGGAGAACGGGTCGCGGGGGTTTGACACCTCGGGCGCTTGCGACTAACGTTCGCGATGGATCTGTATGCCATGACCGCCCGGGCTCGGCTTACCCGGAGGGACCGCAGGCCGACCTCCGCCGATCTCAGCCGACCTCAAGCCATGCCACAGCCGGCGCCCCGCGGTGGGCGGCAGCCATCAACTGCTTCGATTGCAAGGAGGATTCAAGGGATGCGAAGGCGAGGAGCTTTGATCTCTAGAGCATTGGGCATCGCCGCGCTGGCGGTGCTGGCTGCGCTGGCGGCCGCCCCCCTGCGCCCGGCGTTCGCGGCCGGATTCAGCATCTCCGAGCAGAGCGCCAAGGCGACCGGCATGGCCGACGCCGTGGCCGCCCAATCGGACGATCCCGCCGTCATCTATTACAACCCGGGAGGCATGGCGTTCTTCGACAAGGCGGCGGGCTCGGTCGGCGCCACCTACATCACCTTCACCAAGGCGGACTTCCATGGCGCCAACCCGTTCCCCGGCGAGGGGGTCACCGCCACGGAGCAGAAGCTGCACGCGTTCCCGCCTCACGCCTACTGGGTGCAGCCGATCACGCCGGAGCTGAAGCTCGGCATCGGCTTCGAGACCCCGTTCGGCCTCCAGACGCGGTGGCAGAACCCCGACAGCTTCTCCGGGCGCTTCCTGTCCACCCTGGCGTCGATCAAGGATATCGACGTCAATCCGACCGTTGCCTGGCAGGTGACGCCGGAGTTCGGGATCGGCGCCGGCTTCATCGCGCGCTTCTCGGAGGTCCAGCTCGAGCGTGACGTGCCTGCCGTCGACCCCTTCACCCTCACCACGGTCAACGCGGCCAGGATCAAGCTAAAGAGCAAGTACGACAGAGGCTATGGCTTCGACGTCGGCTTCCTCAACAAGCCCACCCCCTGGTTCTCCTGGGGCGGTTCCTATCGCAGCAAGATGACCGTCAATTACACGGGCGACGCGATCCTCTTCCCGCGCAGCAGCGGCGATCCGATCTTCGACATGTTCCTCGCGCATGCCCTGCCGTACAACACCAGCATTCCGGTCAAGACCCAGATCAAATTCCCCGACGAGGCGCTGTTCGGCGTTGCCGTCAAGCCGATGCCGGATCTGACCGTCGAGGTCGACGGCAACCACTGGGGCTGGAGCACCCTCCAGAACGTACCGATCACCTTCCCCGGCGGCCAGCTGCCGAACAGCAACATCGTCCAGCGGTGGAAGGATTCGTGGGCCGTGCGGGCCGGCCTCAACTGGACCGCGGCCCCGGCCTGGCAGTTGCGGCTCGGTTACGTCTGGGACCAGACGCCGCAGCCCGAGCAGGTGGTCAATCCGCTGCTGCCCGACGCCAACCGCAACGGCGTCACCGCCGGGATCGGCTTCCGCGGCAATCCCATCGATCTCGATCTCGGGGTCATGTACCTCTTCTTCGCCGATCGCACGCGCGCCAAGACGTTCGCCGACGACCCGCAGGGGCCGTTCTTCGGGACCTATAGCACGCGGGCCCTGCTGATCAGCTTGACCGTCGGCTTCCATCAGTAGCACCGCTCGCTAGGAGAAAATGCCCATGTACCGCGCAAAGACCCTCGTCATCCTCCTGGCGCTCGTCCTGCTGGTGCCGGTGGCGGCGCTCGCCGTCAACACCGGCTCGGCCGACTTCACCAACTACGTCTCCGCCGGCGACAGCTTGACCGCCGGCTTCCAGAGCGCCAGCCTGATCGACCTCTCCCAGAAGCACAGCTATCCCTCGATCATCGACTTCCAGGCGACCGCCGGCGCCGGTGATTTCGAGCAGCCGCTGGTGTCGCCGCCCGGCATCCCCGGCATCCTGCAGCTGCACGGCCTCTTCCCGACGGTGATCCTGCCCTCGCCGGGCCAGGGGAGTCCCGAGAACCTCAACCTGCCTCGCCTCTACAACAACCTGGCGGTGCCCGGCGAGACCGTGCACTCGATGATCACGGTCTCGAGCGACGTCCCCGGGACCGGACATCCGGGCCTCCACGATCTCATCCTGCGCGGCTTCGGCACGCAGCTCGCGGAGGTGATCGGCGCCAAGCCCACCTTCGTGACCCTGTGGATCGGCAACAACGACGCGCTGGGCGCGGCGACCACCGGCAACCTGGCGATCCTCACCCCGCTCGCCAGCTTCCAGGCCGACTACACGACGATCGTCGGCGCGATCGCCACGATGACCCACGCCAAGATGGCGCTCGCCAACATCCCGAACGTCACCAGCATTCCCTTCGTCACCACCATCCCGCCGATCCTGGTCGATCCCAAGACCAACCAGCCGGTGATCTTCAACGGCGGCACCGTGCCGCTGATCGGCCCCAAGGGCCTGCTCGGCCCCGGCGACCACGTGCTGCTGTCCGCCGGCGCGGACCTCGCCAAGGGCCTGGGCATCCCGCGGCCCATCGGCACCGGCCTGCCGCTGCCCGCCTCCGACGTCCTGCTGGCCGCCGATGCGGCGACCATCGACGCCCGCGTCGCGCAGTTCAACGGGGTCATCCAGGCCACCGCTCAGCAGGTCGGGGCCGCCTACGTCGACGTCAACGCGCTGCTCAAGCAGCTGGCCTCGACCGGCATCGAGGTGGGCGGCATTCCGTTCAGCGCCAGCTTCCTGACCGGCGGCGTCTTCTCCTACGACGGCGTGCACCCGACGCGCTTCGGCTACGCCTTCGTCGCCAACGCCTTCATCGACGCCATCAACGCGCAGTTCGGCGCCGAGATCCCCGAAGGCGACCTGTCGGGGGCGATCTTCGGCACCTCGGCGGGCAGCCCGGAAGCGGCGCGGGGCGGTTTCGACTCCGAGGACGCGGCGGCGGCAAGCGCCGCACAACCTTTGGTATGGACGCGGTATCTCTTCACGGCGGAGGCGATGCGCAACCTAGCGTCGATCCTCGCCGAGCCGCAGGGCGGCCGTCACCACCGGCCTCACTGAGGCGGACCGCTCTTCTCTCGGGCAGCGCTAGCGCCGCCCGAGCCCCTGAGGGATCCCGGAAGTTGGCGGCGGATCCTCCGCTTTTCCTGAACCCCCGGCGCCGAGGCCTGAAATCCTCGGCGCCGGGGGCGGTGGGGCCGCAGGGGCGCCGGGATGCCCTGGCGCCCCAGGGGCGCCGGAATTAGGCCTTGCGTTTGCACGATCCATCTCTCTGCTGCTGCTTCAAGCTGAGACAGGGGATGACATTTCAGCTCTCGTTTTGGCAATCGCGCGACATCCTGCTTGATTCTTCATTTCGATTGATGGTACGGTAGTCGTGGGTTGAGCTTTCTCGTGTCGCCGCAAGAGCCGTTCGCAAGAGGAGTCTTTTCTCAGGCAATCCTGCCCGGAGAGCCGGCAGGGTGTCCGCTGCCAGACGGAGGGGTTGGCCCATGAGCCGTAGCTCGTCGGGGAGTTCAGCAGCCGGCCTCGCCCGGCGCTCGTGGGGAAAACCGGCCGGGCTCGCCCCGCTCGGTCCGCTGGCCGCGCGCGGTCGGCTGGCTGCGCTCGGGCTGGCGGCCGCGCTCGGCTTGGCGGCGGCGCTCGGGCTGGCGGCCGCGGGCCGCGCGGCCGACCTGACGACCGCCGTGCCCAAGAGCATGCAGCAAGGGTCGTCGAGCACCTCGGGTGTGGCGACCTCGACCAGCCCGCCGACGGTGCCGACGCCGGCGCAGCCGCCACCGCCGCCGGGTTCGGACGACCCGTGGGCGGGTGTGCTCTTCAACACCGCCGACCCGTGGGCGCCGGGCGCGGTGCCGCCGCAGGGCGGCCGGCGTTCCGGGGGCTTCGTGATTCCCGGAGCTCCCGGGGCGCATCCGGGACTGGGGGCGCCGGCGGCGCCGGTGCCGCCTCTGGCGCCAGGCGAGAAGCCGAAGCCGGAGCGGGTGCAGGCGTTGTACCGGCAGGTGCTGGTGCACTGGGCGGCGGGCAAGTCGGAGATGGCCTGGAACGAGCTCGTCGCGCTCGAGACGGCGGTGGTCAGCGACAAGGAGCCGGTCTCGGCCAAGCGCCTGCTGAAGGCCGAGGAGAAGGTGATCGATCAGGTGGCGGGGGCGGACCTCGAGGTGCTCCTGCCGATCGCCCGGCTGCACTTCGAGGTCTTTCAGCTGTACGCCAACGAGAACGCCAAGGGCCGCGCGCTGGTCGAGAACCATTCGCGGGCCATGGTCCACGACCTGGCGATCCTCTACCGCCAGCAATCGGGCAGCAAGGGGGCCGCCCTGGTGGCCAGCCACCTGTTGACCAGCCTCGCGGAGCTGCTGCAGCGCGGCTCGCAGCACCAGACGGCGGCCACGCTGTACACCGAGGCCGCAGCGCTCGATCCGCACAACGTCGTTCCAGCCTTGCGGCTCGGCGTCACCTACGAGAAGTTCGAGCAGTACCAGAGCGCGGCCGAATGGCTGCGCAAGGTACTGGCGATCGATCCCAAGAATGCCGAAGCCCGCCTGCGGCTGGCGGTCAATCTCGGCCGCCTGCACCACGCGGCCGAGGCGGCGAGCTTGTTCGAGGGCCTGATCGCCGAGGAGGGCGACTCGTGGGTCAAGCCGGTCGCCTTCCAGGAGCTGGCGCGCCTCGAGGAGCGCCGGGAGGCATTCGCGCGCGCCGACGGGGTGCTGCGCGCCGGCCTCGAGCGCTTCCCCGAGAGCATCCGCCTGCGGGTGCAGCTTGCGGCGCTGCTCGATCGGCAGGGCAAGATCCGGGAGGGGCGGCAGGTCGTCGAGGAGATCCCCTCGCTCGAGGTGGGGACGGTCGAGGAGGCCGCGCGCTTCCGTTACAACAACACCACCGCCGAGAGCGTGGCGGCGTCGCGCAGCTTCTTCGAGGAGAACGCCAGCTCGCGCATGCGGGTGCTGGCCGAGGCGCTGGCCAGGACCGCGGCGGCGCCGGCCG
>DASZHY010000361.1:0-3270 GCA_035949675.1 Thermoanaerobaculia bacterium | reverse complement strand
TGCTCTTTGCCTGGCCAGGCCCGGGGCCTGATCAGGGACCAGGCAGAGGCAAGGTGCAGCTGCTGGCGGGGGCCCCCAATCTCAAGGCGCCCGTCTACGATCTGGCGGCGCTTGCCGAGGCGTTGCCGGCCCGCCCCTCGCTGGTCGCCGAGCTCGACCTCACCGGCGAGGCCCTGAGGCAGGGCGCTCCGCCCTGGTGGGGCCGCTGGGTGATCCCGGCCGCCGTCGTGACGGCTGCCATCTTCCTGCTGGCCCTGCTGCGGCGGATCCTCGCCGACGCATGAGGGAAAGAGGCCCGCCGGCCCGCCGGCGCCCATCAATGGTTGGGAGCAAGCAGAGGTGACGACGCCATGACCCGGCTGGTGCTCGCCGGGGTCGGCCATGCCAACCTCGAAGTGCTGCGCCGACTCGGCGCCAGGCCGGGCCGAACGGCCGGGGCGGACGAACGGCAGGTGCCCGAGGCGAGCCTCGACCTGACGGTGATCTCGCCGGAGCCGTGGCACTGCTACTCCGGGATGGTGCCCGGATACCTCCGGGGTATCTATCGCTTCGAGGAGATCGCGGTCGAGCTGGCGCCGCTGGTGGGCCGCGCCGGCGGCAGCCTGCTGCTCGGGCGGGTGGAGGGGTTCGACGCGCGCCGCCGGGTGGTAGAGATCTCGGCAGCCGCGGCCGGCGAGACCGCTGGCCGCGAGGTGCCCTACGACCTCGTCGCCTTCGCGATCGGCTCGGACGCGGCGGGCGCTGCCGCGGCCGCGGCCCGGGCCGGCGACGCGGTGCTGTCCTGCAAGCCGATCGGCAGGGTGGTCGAGCTCCGCCGCCGTCTCGACGCCCTGGCCGAGGCGGGGCAGCCGGCGGCGACGGTGGTTGTGGTGGGTGGCGGCGCGGCCGGCGTCGAGATCGCGCTGGCGATCGCCGGCCGGCTCTCGGTGCGATCGCCCGCCTCGCGGGTCATCCTCATCGAAGCAGGGCCGGCCATCCTGGCGGGCAGCTCGCCGCGCTTCCGGCGCCGCGCCGAGCAGGTCCTCGCGCGCCACGGCGTCGAGCTGCGCACCGGTACTGGCGTCACCGGGGTCCTCCCGGGAGACGGCGCACGCCTGCTGCTCACCGCCGGCGACCGGCAAGGCGAGGCTTCGGAGATCGCCTGCAGCCTGGCGGTCTGGGTCACCTCGGCGGTTGGCTGGCCGTTCTTCCGCGACGCCGGGCTACCCCTGGACGGGCGGGGTTTCCTGCTGATCGACGCCGGCCTACGCTCGGTGGCCGATCCGCGCGTCTTCGCCGCCGGCGACTGCGGCACCCTCGCGGCTTTCCCCGGCACCGCCAAGGCAGGGGTCTATGCAGTTCGCGAGGGACCGGTGCTGTTCCGCAGCCTGCGTGCCGCCCTCGCCGGGGGGCGGCCGCCCCGCTACCGCCCCCAGCGCGGCTTCCTCGTCATCCTCAATACCGGCGACGGCCGCGCCCTGCTCGCCTACAAGGGGTTCGTCTCTTACAGCCGCTGGGCCTTCCGGCTCAAGGATTGGATCGATTGGCGCTTCCTGGCCAGGTACGGCGGCCGCCGGTAGCAGCCAGTGCCATGAGGTACTAACCTTCAGGCGGCGGGGCGTGGTCGAGGAAGCAGAGGAGGGATGGCTCCTCGGGAGGGATTTGAACCCCCGACCAATCGGTTAACAGCCGATCGCTCTACCACTGAGCTACCGAGGAACAAGGGCTTCGCAGAGCCCGGGACGCGGATCTTAGGGCGGCCCGGCGCCGGTTGTCAATTCCGCGGCGCGAGGGCCGATGGCCCTAGGCAGTATTGTCCAGGAAGGGCTTGAGCTTGGTGGCGCGGCTCGGGTGCCGGAGCTTGCGCAGCGCCTTGGACTCGATCTGCCGGATGCGCTCGCGCGTGACGTTGAACGAGCGGCCGACCTCCTCGAGCGTGTGCTCCGAACCGTCGCCGACGCCGAAGCGCATCTTGAGCACCAGCTCCTCGCGCGGCGTCAGCGTCTTGAGCACCTTGCGCGTCTGGTCCTTGAGGTTGGCGAAGATCACCGACTCGATCGGCGAGATCGCGTTCTTGTCCTCGATGAAGTCGCCGAGGTGGGAATCTTCCTCCTCGCCGATGGGCGTCTCGAGCGAGATCGGCTCCTGCGCGATCTTCATGATCTTGCGCACCTTGGAGGCGGGCAGGTCCATGCGCTCGCCGATCTCCTCGGCGGTCGGCTCGCGGCCCAGCTCCTGCACCAGCGAACGGCTGGTGCGGGTCAGCTTGTTGATCGTCTCGATCATGTGCACCGGGATGCGGATGGTCCGCGCCTGGTCGGCGATGGCGCGCGTGATCGCCTGCCGGATCCACCAGGTGGCATAGGTCGAGAACTTGTAGCCGCGGCGGTACTCGAACTTCTCGACCGCCTTCATCAGGCCGATGTTGCCCTCCTGGATGAGGTCCAGGAACTGCAGCCCGCGGTTGGTGTACTTCTTGGCGATCGACACCACCAGCCGGAGGTTGGCGACGATCAGCTCTTCCTTGGCGCGCTCGCAGGTCGCCTCGCCCTGGCGGATCTTTTCGATGGTCGAGGCGATCTCGGCGTGCGTGGTGCCGTAACGCTCCTCGAGCTCGCGCAGGTTGACGCGGTACTTCTCGATGCGGCGCCGGTGCAGCGCCTTCAGGTCCTCGTTGATCTCGCGCTTGAGCGCCGTCTGCGCGCGCTTGATGTCCTGCTCGAAACGCGAGAACTGCTTGTCGATGTCCTTGAGGAAGTCGACCAGCCGGTTGCGCGTCTGGACGCTGAAGTCGATGGTGCGGATGTCCTTGGCGATCTTGGCCACCAGGCGGTCGATCTCGCGCTCGATCTCGAGATACTTCTCGCCTTCCGGCTTGCAGCGCTTCTGGCGCTTGCGCAGCTCCTGGATGTCGTGGTCGTTGGCCGCGATCTGCTCGAAGATCTTGAGGTTGCCGCGGATGCGGTCGGAAGCCTTGGGATCGAGCGGCTCGTCCGGATCGGCCGACACCAGCTCGCGCAGGATGCGCTTGTCGCGCGCCGCCATCTCGTTGAGCCGCAGCAGCTCGCGCAGCACCACCGGGTTCTCGCACAGGGCTTCGTAGATCATCCACTCGCCCTGCTCGATACGCTGGGCGATCTCGACCTCCCCTTCCCGGTCGAGCAGCGGCACGGTGCCCATCTCGCGCAGGTACATGCGCACCGGGTCGTTGGTCTTCTCGTGGGTGGTCAGGCCGAACTCGGTGGTCTCGTCCTCCTTCTTGTCGAACTCGCTTGCCCCAGACTCGAAGTC
>DASZHY010000360.1:0-5220 GCA_035949675.1 Thermoanaerobaculia bacterium | reverse complement strand
GCTCGTCTGCCCCACTTCGGTGGTCGGCAACTGGGAGCGCGAGGCCGCCCGCTTCGCCCCGACGCTGCCCGTCGTCCGCCACTACGGGCCCGACCGCGCGCGGTCGGCCGAGGAGATCGCGGCAGGGCCTGCCGGCGCGCTCGTCGTCACCACCTACGGCCTCCTGCGCCGCGACGCCGCTCTGCTTGCGGGTGTGGACTGGTCCGTCGCCGCGCTCGACGAGGCCCAGAACATCAAGAATGCCGCGTCACACACGGCGCGGGCCGCGCGCGCCTTGCGCGCCGGCTTCCGCGTCGCCCTGACCGGCACCCCGGTCGAGAACCGGCTGGCCGAGCTGTGGTCCATCTCCGAGTACCTCAACCCGCGCCTGCTCGGGCCGCTCGCGACCTTCCGCCGCGAGGTTGCGGTTCCCATCGAGCGGCACGGCCGGGACGACGTCGCCGAGAGGCTGAGGCGCCTCGTCGGGCCCTTCATCCTGAGGCGGCTCAAGAGCGACCCGGCGGTCATTCAGGATCTGCCCCCCAAGCAGGAGATGAAGGTCTTCTGCTCGCTGACCCGCGAGCAGGCCTCGCTTTACCAGGCGGCGGTGGACGAGGCGATGCGCAGGATCAGCTCCGCGGAAGGCGTGCAGCGGCGGGGCCTCGTGCTGGCCCTGATCACGGCGCTCAAGCAGATATGCAACCATCCGGCCCACTACTTGGGCGAGGCGGCGCCGCTCGCCGGGCGCTCCGGCAAGCTGGCGCGCCTGCAGGAAATGCTCGAGGAGGCTGTCGCGGCTGGCGACCGGGCGCTGGTCTTCACTCAGTTCCGCGAGATGGGCGATCGACTCGCCGCCGAGCTCGGCCGCACGCTGGGCATCGTGGTGCCCTTCCTGCACGGCGGAGTGGTGCGCTCCGCGCGTGACGCCATGGTGAGCCGCTTCCAGGAGGATTACAGAGGTTCGCAGGTCTTCGTGCTCTCCCTGCGCGCCGGCGGCACGGGGCTCAACCTCACCGCCGCCAGCCACGTCTTCCATTTCGATCGCTGGTGGAACCCGGCGGTGGAGGACCAGGCCACCGACCGCGCCTACCGCATCGGCCAGCGCAAGGCGGTCCAGGTCCACAAGTTGCTGTGCGCCGGCACGGTCGAGGAGAAGGTCGACCAGATCCTGGAAGGCAAGCGCGGCCTCGCGGCGCGCATCGTGGGCGGCGGCGAGAAGTGGATCACCGAGCTCGACGACGCGGCCCTGCGCGAGCTGTTCTCGCTCGCGCCCGACGCCGCTCTGGCCGCCGACGAGGCCGGCGGGGACCGCGGCGACACACTGCCCAGAGCGCTGGCGCGGCGTGAGAGGCGGGAGAGCGGGAGCAGGCCTCCCGCGCCGAGGCAACCTGTGAGGAGGCGCCCATGAGGCGGAAGAAAGGGGGAAGCCGCCCTGGCTCCTGGAGCCCATGGAACCCCTATCCGCCCGCGCCGCCCAAGCTGCCGCCGCCCGAGCGCGGGATCAAGGTCGCGAAGATCGGCGCCACCTGGTGGGGCAGACGCTGGATCGAGGCGCTCGAGAAGCTGTCCTGGCAGTATTCCAGCCGCCTGGCGCGCGGCCGCAGCTATGCGCGGGCCGGTAGGGTCCACGACCTCGAGGTCGAGCCCGGAAAGGTCACGGCGAGCGTCACCGGCTCGCGCCCGGCGCCCTACGAGGTGACGCTGCGCATCGCCGTGCTCGAGGCCCGGGCCTGGGAAGCCGCGATCGAGCAAATGGCGCGGCAGGCCGTCTTCACCGCCGAGCTCCTCGCCGGTCAGATGCCGCAGGAGATCGACTCCGCCTTCCACGCCGCCGGGGCGAGCCTCTTCCCGGTCAGGGAGGCCGACCTGGACACGGCCTGCAGCTGTCCGGATTGGGCGAACCCGTGCAAGCACCTGGCCGCCACCCACTACGTGCTGGGAGAGGCTTTCGACAAGGACCCGTTTCTCCTCTTCGAGCTCCGTGGCCGCGGCAGGGAAGGCGTGCTCAGCGCCCTGCGGAGCCACCGCACGGGAAGGAGCGGCGGCGTGGCGGCGGAGAAAGACAGCGCGGGCGGAGGTCCGGCGGGCCCCACGGTCGCGCTCGAGCGGACTGCGGCCAAGGATTACGAGCGGCTGCCCGGCCCGCTGCCGCACCTGCGCTTCCGCTTCGAGCCGCCCCCCTCGCCCGGGGCCCTTCTCCGCCAGCTCGGCAAACCGCCGTCCTGGTCGCTGGCCGAGACGCCGGCAGAGCTGCTCGCCCCGCTGTATCACGCCGCCGCCAGCCTCGCCCGCGATCTCGCCGCCGTCCCGGACGTCACCTCCGGAAGCGGCGAGCCGTCGGCCTGAGACGAGCCACGAGCCACCAGCCGCGCCGCGCGCCGGTGCTCGCTGTCGGCGCGAGTGGACCAGGCCCCGGCCGTGCCTTGTAACTATCTTCCGGGCCGCACCGTAATGTCAGTGAACAAGCTGCGGGTCGGGCCGGCCGGCGCACCTCGCGCCAGGCCGGACGCAGGGCGCCGCCGCCGCTGCACGGCGATGGCGCGGATCATGCGGATCGGAGGGTTGCAATGAGCTCGTTCTGGCGCGATATCCGGTATGGGGTGCGCATGCTGGCCAAGGCTCCCGGACACACGGCGGCGGCGGCGGTCGCCTTGACACTGGGCATCGGGCTGACCACCGCCGCCTTCAGCATCGTCTATGGCGCGCTGTGGCGCGGGCTGTCGTATCCGCAGTCCGAGCAGCTGATGGGCGTCGACATCCAGAATCCCTCGCGCGACCTGTCGTACCAGGGCGTCGGCGTGCACGACTACCTCGACTGGACCCGGCGCCAGCGGTCGTTCGTCGGGCTGGCCGGCTATACCAACGGCACCGTCACAGTGAGCGGCGACGACCGGCCCGAACGGCTGGACGGCGGCGCGCTCACCGCCAACGCGCTCGACCTCCTGCGGGTCAAGCCGCTTTTGGGCCGGGGCTTCCAGCCCGGCGAGGACTGCCCCGGCGCGGCGCCCGTGGTGCTGCTGAGCTACCAGCTGTGGCAGAACCATTTCAACGGCGACCGCAACGTGATCGGCAAACCGGTGCGGGTCAACGGCCGCCAGGCGACGGTGATCGGCGTCATGGCGGCGGACTTCCGCTTCCCGGGGGTCGAGCAGCTGTGGACGCCGCTGACGCTGGACCCGGGCAAGAGCGAGCGCGGCAAGGGCGAGCCGTTCGCGGTCCTCGGGAGGTTACGGCCAGGGGTGACGGTGGACCAGGCCGGCGCCGAGATGGCGGCAATCTCTCATGCGCTGGCCGTCGAGTTCCCGCGCAGCAATCGCGGTTTCGCCGCCACGGTGGAGCCGATCATGCACCGCTTCATGGACAAGCCGGCCCGGTATCTGCTCTACACCATGCTGGTGGCCGTGTGCTGCGTGCTGCTCATCGCCTGCATCAACGTCGCCAGCCTGATCACGTCCCGCGCCTCCCAGCGCACGCGGGAGATCGCCATCCGCACCGCCCTGGGCGCCGCGCGCCGCCAGGTGATCGCCCAGATCCTCACCGAGAGCCTGATCCTGGCGCTGGTGGGCACCGGTGCCGGGCTGGGTCTGGCATGGGCAGGAATCGAGCTGTTCAACCGGGCGATCCTCGTCAAGAACCCGCCGACCTGGATCCACATCGCGCTCGACATGCCGGCGCTCCTGTTCACGCTCGGCGCGACCCTGGCGGCGGCGTTGATCTCGGGCCTGGTGCCGGCGATGCAGATCTCGCGGACCCAGCTCAACGAGGTGTTGAAGGACGAGGGGCGCGGCTCGACCAGCCTGCGGCTCGGCTGGCTGAGCCGGGCGGTGGTGGTGGCCGAGCTGGCGCTCTCCTGCACCCTGCTCGTCGCCACCGGGCTGATGGTCAAGAGCATCGTGCTCGCGCGCTCCGTCAGCTACGGCTTCTCGAGAGACCATCTGCTCACCGTGCGGGTACCGCTGTTCGAAGCCAACTATCCACGGCCGGTCGACCGCGGCGCCTTCTACCAGCGCCTGCTCGAACGGCTGCGGGAGAAGCCTGGCGTCGAGGCGGTGGGTGCCTCCACCAGCGTGCCGAGCATCTCGGCGGAGAGCGAAGCCTTCGCCGTCGACGGGCGGGCCTACGCCACGGACGCCGACTACCCGGTGGCGCACAGCGACATGGTCTCCGAAGGCTTCTTTGCCGCTCTCGGCGTGGCGCCGCTGGCCGGGCGCGAGTTCGGGCGCATGGACACCGCCCTGTCCCAGCCGGTGGCGATCGTCAACCAGAGCCTGGCGCGCAAGCTGTGGCCCGGAGAGGACCCGCTCGGCAAGCGCATCCGCCGGGCCAGGTCCGCGGATCACGACCCCTGGCGCACGGTGGTCGGGGTGGTGCCGGACCTGACGCTCTACGGGTTCTCCGAAAAGAAGCGCGAGGGCTTCTTCCTGCCCGTCATCCAAGTCGGGACCGTGCGCCTGAGCTACGTCATCCGCACGCCGCGGGAGCCGCTGTCGCTGGTGCCGATGGTCCGCGCCGAGGTCGCGGCGCTCGACAAGGACACGCCCATCTATTTCGTCCGGTCGATGCAGGAGAACATCGCCGAAGAGCGCTATTTCAACAACCTGTTCAGCGCCGTGTTCGCCATCTTCGGGGCCAGCGCGCTGGTGCTGGCTGGCGTCGGCATCTACGGCGTCATCGCCTTCTCGGTCCAGCGGCGCACCCAGGAGATCGGCCTGCGGATGGCCCTGGGCGCCCAGCGCGGCGACGTGCTGCGGATGCTGCTGCGGCAGGGGCTCATCCAGCTGGCTCTCGGACTGGCGTTCGGCCTGCCGGCGGCTTTCGGCGCGTCGCGCGGGCTGGCCGACATCGTCTTCCCGGTCCAGCCCGGCGATCCGATGGTGTTCGCCACGGTGGCAACGGGCCTGACACTCGTCGCGATGCTCGCCTGCCTGGTCCCCGGCCAGCGGGCCATGGACGTCGACCCCAACGTCGCCCTGCGCTGCGACGCCTAGAGCCGGTCCGCCTCCATTGACTGCCGGCAGGTGCCGTGCAAAGCTCAGCCGCCCAACCGCGCGCCGACTGCAGAGACGGCAGGCGGCGGACGGCCGGCGCGAGGCCCGCCGCCGCCGCCGCAACCGGCGCGCTGCTCCCGATGCGAGGACAGGATGGCGGCCGCGGAACCGATCGTCGAGACGCGCGAGATCGAGAAGTACTACGTCCAGCCCGAGGGCAACCGCATCGAGGTGATCGCCCCCACCAACCTGG
>DASZHY010000359.1:0-5724 GCA_035949675.1 Thermoanaerobaculia bacterium | reverse complement strand
AGAAGAAGAGCGGATACTTGCCGGCGAGAACCCTTTCGGCACACATGCCGGCCAGCACGCTGTCGCCATCGTCGCGGTACTTGTAGGGCGGGAAGGCCAGGGCGACGCGGAGCGCGATCCCGGCGAGCAATACCAGCGCTACCGCCAGCGCCGCGCGGTCGGGTTGCCCAGGGAATGAAAATGGCTCGGTGCTTTCCGGCCTCGGGCCCTGACCGCCCGCGGGAAGAGAAGATCGCGGCTCTTCTGCCATTCGGGCTCCGCGGGTGTGCAAGGGTGCGCGAGGGTGTACGAGGGTGTACGAGGGTGTGGGGCGCCGCCGGCTTTGGCGCAGCATACACCCGGCGTGGCGCCGGCGCTCGCCGGCCGGCCCGCGGCGGTCGAGGATGCGCCGGGGCGGCCCCGCGGCCGACCCGCTGCTTCAGGTCGCTTTGGCCTGACGCGGTGCCGCCGCTCCGAGGGGCAGCTCGCGGCGGCGCGCGCCGGTCGCGGCGAAGACGGCGTTGGCGACCGCGGCGTAGATGGGCGGCACGGGCTGCTCGCCGGCGCCCAGGGGCGGCAGCGGCGACGGCACGACGTGGGTCTCGATCTGCGGCGCCTCGTGCATGCGCATCACCGGGAAATCGCTGTAGGTGTGCTGCTCGACGCGACCGCCGGCAAAAGTGATCTGTCCGTGCAGGGTGGCGGAGAGCCCCCAGAGCACGCCGCTCTCGACCTGGCCCTCGAGGCCGCTCAGGTTCACCACCTGGCCGCAGTCGATGGCGCACACCACGCGGTGCACGCGAACGTCGCCCCGGGCGCCGACCGAAACCTCGGCGACCTGGGCCACCATCGTCTGCCGGTGGTACGCATTGCACGCGATGCCGCGGCCCCAGCGGCGTCCCTCGCGGCGGTGCGCGAGCGGCCGGCCCCAGCCGGCCTTCGCCGCGGCGAGACGCACGACGCGGCGCAGCCGCTCGCCGTTGTCGAGCGTCATGGTCCTCAGCTTGACCGTTCCCGGCGACGGGATGAGCTCGAGCCGCAACGCGACCGGGTCGCGCCCCGTGGCGTGGGCGATCTCGTCGAGGAAAGACTCGCGGGCGAAGACCGTCGACGGATACTCGACCGAGCGCCAGGCGCCGGTCGGCACCGGGGCCGCGAGGGGGGCGTAATCGATGCGCAGCGCCGGGATGGCGTACGGCGTGTCGTAGCCGCCCCAGGGGCTCCCGTCGTAAAGCTCGGGATCGCCGGCCGAGAACGGCCCGAACATCGAAAGATGGAAGGTGGCGGCGCGATGGACCCAGGCAACCGGTTTGCCGGCGGCGTCGAGGCCGGCGCCGATCTCGTGCAGCGCGGCCGGCTGGAAGAAGTCGTGCTGCATGTCGTCCGGGCGCGTCCAGACGACTTGCACCGGAAACGGGACCCGGCGTGCCAGCTCGACTGCCTCGATGACGTAGTCGTAACCCAGCCGCCGCCCGAAACCGCCGCCCAGGAGCGCCACCTCGAGCCGCACGGCTTCCGGCCGGATCCCCAGCAGCTTCGCGACGTCGCGCTGCGCCTCGTTCGGCGCCTGCGTGCCCACCCAGACGTCGCAGCCGTCCGGACCGACGCGCGCGGCGCAGTTCATCGGCTCGAGCGTGGCGTGCGCCTGGAACGGATAGCGATACCGGGCCTGCAGCCGGCGCGGCGCGCGCGCCAGGGCCGCCGCGGCATCGCCCTCGGCGCGGGTGGTCCTGCCGCCGGCGTCGAGCGCCGCCTCGAGACGGCGCCAGTAGGCGGCGGACGAATCGTTCGCTTGCGGGCCGTAGTCCCACTCGACTTGCAGCGCGTCGCGGCCCGCGAGCGCCGTCCAGGTGTCGTCGGCGACGACCGCGATGCCGCTGGGGATCGGCACCACCTCGCGCACGCCGGGAATCGCCTTCGCCGCCGCGGCGTTCCAGCGCCGCGCCTGGCCGCCGAAGACCGGACAGCGCGCGACCGCGGCCTTGCGCAGGCCCGGGACCTGGACGTCCAGCCCATAGACCGCGGTGCCGCGAACGATCCGCGGGCCGTCCACCCGGAGGACCCTGGTGCCGAGGAGCGTGTAGTCCCTGGCGGACTTGAGCGGCGGCTGCCTGGGCACCGGCAGCGCGGCGGCCGCCGCCGCCAGCTCGCCGAACCCGATCGAGCGGCCGTCGCCGCCGACCACCTTGCCGTCGCGCGCCCGGCACGATGCGGCCGGCACTCCCCATCTCGCCGCCGCCGCGGCGAGCAGCATCTCGCGCGCCGCGGCCCCCGCCTGCCGCAGGGGCGCCCACGAGTCCTCGACGCTGCTGCTGCCGCTGGTGCGCATGTCCGGGAAGTCGGGCCCGGGTGCCGCGTGGCGCACCTCGACCTTGGACCAGTCGGCCCCGAGCTCCTCGGCAAGGATCATCGGCAGCGCGGTGCGGGCGCCCTGGCCCATCTCCGAGCGGTGCGCGGTGAGCGTTACCTTGCCGGAGGCGTCGATCGCGATCCACGGACTGGGCGAGAAGGCGGCGTCCGCGGTGTCCGCAGCCATGGACTTGACGACCTGGGCGTCCGCCTCCCAGCGGAAGCGGAGGACCAGCGCCGCGGCGCCGCCCAGGGCGCCGAGGCTCAAGAAGTCGCGGCGGGTGGCGCTCACCGCGACGCCCTCGCGAGCCTTGCGGCGGCGTGGATTGCCCTGCGGATCCGCGGGTAGGTCCCGCAGCGGCAGACCAGTCCGGACATGGCCTCGTCGATCTCGGCGTCCGTCGGCTCCGCCCTGGCGCCGAGGAGGGCGGCGGCGGTCAGGATCATCGCCGGCTGGCAGTAGCCGCACTGCGCCACGTCCTCCTCGATCCAGGCGCGCTGGCAAGGATGACTGCCGTCCGGGGAGAGCCCCTCGATGGTCGTGAACGACAGGCCCAAGGCGTCGCGGATCGGAATCTGGCAGGAGCGGACGGCGCGCCCTCGGGACAGCACGGTGCAGGCGCCGCAGACGCCGACGCCGCAGCCGAACTTGGTGCCGGTCAGGGCGAGGTGGTCGCGGAGCACCCACAGCAGGGGCGTCTCGGGGTTGCCGGCGAAGGACTGCCGCGTGCCATTGACGGTGAGCTCGATCGTCATGGCGCCCTTGTACGCCGGGCGCGGCCGCCGCGTCCCGAGGCGAGGGGGAGGTTTCTCGGAGGGTTCGCCGAGGGCGGGGCGCGCGCCTCCGGCCCCGCCTGCCGCTAGTCGACGCGCGGCCGGTCGAGCAGCACGAAGCGGCAGGCGCGGCGGTCGACGTGCGCGTAGAGCACCTCGGCGCCGTCGCCGCGCACCGAGAAGCCGTTCCAGGCCAGGTCGGGGAGCGGCGCGACCGGCGACCGCGTGTCGTCGCGGCCGAGGCGCACGACGCGATGATCGTCGCCCGCGGCCTCGTCGAGGAAGACTCCCGCCGGACCCGCCTCCCAGGCCTGCGCCTTCGCCGGACCGAGATCCGGCATCACCAGCTCGGCCCGCGAAGCGGGGCCCGCGGGGAGGGGCAGGCGGAAGAGTCCCGGCCGGTCGGCGCGATTGAAGAACAGCGCCCTGCCGTCGGCGGCTTCCTGCGCCGTGTAGCCGCCGTCGCGCGTCACCGGCTCGATGGCGCCGCCGGCCAGCGCGACGCGCTCGATCTGCCACGCGCCGCCGCGGCGCGCCGCGAAGTACACCCAGCGGCCGTCGCGGCTGAAGCTCGGCTCGAGCTCATCGCCGGGCAGGTCGGTCAGACGCCGCGGCGGACCGCCGCGCGCCTCGATCAGGAAAAGATCCGCCTCGCCGCGGGGGCGCGCCACGAACACCAGCCGCTCGCCGTCCGGCGACCACGACGGGCTGGCCAGCTGCGGGCCGCCAAAGCTGGTCAGGCGTTGCGCCGGTCCGTCAGGGAGCGCGGCGGTCCAGATCTCCGGCGCGCCCGAGCGGGTCGAGATGAAGGCGGCGCGGCGGCCGTCCGGCGAATACCGCGGCGACCAGCTCCAGTCGGGTCCGGGGGCGACGGGCAGCTGGCTGGCCGCGCCGGCCGCGGCGCGCCGCAGGTTGATCTCGAACTCCCAGCTCTCGAAGACCACTCGCGAGGACGACCGCGCCGCCCTGGGGTGCTTGATCTTCGGCCCCGCGCCCGCCAGGAAGCGCGGGTTGCCGCCGGCGGCGTCGACCGCCCACAGGCTGTTGATGCCGGCCCGGCTGGAGGAAAAGACCAGCGTGCGCCCGTCGGCGAGCCAATCGGCCCCCATCACCATCGCATGATCGAAGGTCACGCGCCGCTCGCTGCCGCCGGCGGCGGGCACGACCCAGAGGTCGTCCACGTCCGGCGCGAGCGAGCGCACGAAGGCGATGGACTGGCCGTCCGGCGAAAAGGCAGGAGCGGAGTCGCCCCAGGCGCCGTCCGGCGGCCGGGTGAGGTCGCGCGCCGCGGCGCCGCCGTCGAGAGGCTCCCGCCGCAGGCGGCGCGAACCCGACGCGGTGCGCGCGCTCTCGACCAGGTAGCTGCCGTCCGGCGACCAGGCGACGCTCGGCGCCTCGCCGTCGCCGCAGGCAGCGAAGCGGCGGTCGGGTCCGCCCAGCGCCGGCACGATCCGCACCTCGCAGGCGCCGCCGCCGCGGGTGCGAACGTACGCCAGCTCGCTGCCGTCGGGCGACCACGCCGCCGGGACGTCGAAGGCGCCGGCGAGCGGGGTGCTCAGCCGCAGGGGGCTGCCGCCCTCGAGCAGAACGACCGCAACGGAGAAGCCGGCGCCCGGCCCCTCCTCCGCCGCGAAGGCCACGCGGGTGCCGTCCGGAGAGAGCACGGGCCGGCGGATCTCGCCCGCGGACCCGGTCGCCACCGGCAGCAGGCGCGGCGTCACGGCGGGGGGCGATTCCGAGCGCCGCGACAGGAACGCGGCGCCCGCCAGGACGGCCATGGCCGCGGCGAGGGCTCCGGCCGCCAGCCGCCGCCGCCGAGCCGCGGCACCGGGCGCCGCGGCGCTGGCAGGAGAAGAAGCAGGAGCAGGAGTGACCGACCCGAGCGGCGCCGGTCCGCTTGGCGGATGTGACACCGCCGGCGGGGGTGCGGCGGCCGCGGGCGCCGCCGGCACGAGCAGCCGATAGCCCCGCTTGCGGATCGTCTCGATCACCGCCGGCTGCTCGGGGTCGTCGGCGAAGACCTTGCGCAGCTGGCCGATCGCCCGGGTGAGCACGTCGTCGGTGACGAAGCCGCCCTCCCAGACCCGCTGGATCAGGCGCTCGCGCGGCACCACCTCTCCCGGGACCTCGGCCAGGCACAGCAAGACCGCCATCGCCTTGGGCTCGAGCTGGTGCTGCGTGCCGTCCGGCGCGAGCACCCGCAGCAGGGCCGGCTGGACTCGCCGGCCGGCGACGAGCAGATCGGCGTCGGCTCCGCCTGCCGCGCTCGGGCTCATGGCGCCGGCTCGCGCGGGTTCATCGTCTCGGACCGCGGGCGAGGGTCATGGAGGGTCATGGGGGAAGGTACGGCTCGACCCCGCTCCGGGTTCCCGGGCAGGCGCCGAGCTCATCGCGGGTGTTCCCTGGCTCGAGTCGGCCAGGTCGGACCATGCCGCGACGGCAAAGGGCGACGCCTTGGTTGCGGTCTCGTCGTAGAGCAGCTGAAGGCGGGCGCGCAGGGGCGCCGGGAGACGGCGCCAGGCATCGACGGACAGGACCAGCCGGCCCGCCGGGCGGGCGCCCACGAGCGCTGCCAGCTCGGCGGGGCCGGCGACGGCCTCGACCTGCCGCCCGAGGTCGAAA
>DASZHY010000358.1:0-21022 GCA_035949675.1 Thermoanaerobaculia bacterium | reverse complement strand
ACGATGCGGAAGCCGTCCTCCGAGATGTCCCACCCCATGACGCGCTCGGAGTCGGGGTAAAACACCGAGCGGCTGGCGACGATGCGCGGGCCGGCGGCGGCGCGGCGCTCGCCCACCACCACCACCGCCGCCGCGCCGTCGCCGAACAGGCCCGTGGCGATGAGGTTGGGAATCGAGAGGTCCGCCGGCTGCAAGGTCAGCGAGCAGAGCTCGACCGAGAGCAGCACCGCGACCTCGTCCGGATCGGCGCGCACGTAGTCGGCGGCGCGGGCGATGCCCGCGGCGCCGGCGACGCAGCCCAGGCCAAAGATCGGCACCCGCTTGACGCGCGGCGGCAGACCCAGCCGGTTGACCAGGCGGGCGTCGATCGAGGGGGTGGCGACGCCGGTGACGGTGACGAAGATGAGCGCGTCGACCGCCGCGGGGGAGAGGCCGGCGCGCCCCAGGGCGTCGATGACGGCGGCGGCCCCTACCTCCTGCGCCACCCGGATCCAGGCGTCGTTGGCCTTCCCCCAGGTGGTGAGGCCCGCGTACTCCCCGATGGGCAGCGCCAGGTGCCGGCCACCGACCAGCGCGTGGCGGTGCAGCCGCTCGAGGCGCTCGGCATTGAAGAGGCGGTCCGACCAGCGCTGGCGGAGCCCATCCAGCAGCGCGTCCTGATCGTAATAATTGGGCGGGAGCGCCCTCCCGACGGCGGCTATCTTCAAGCGGGACCGGCGCCGGCCCGCCCGGGTTCGACGACCGGGCCGGGCTTGAGACCGGAAGCCGCGGCGATGACCCCCAGCAGCAGGCCGCAGATGGTGTACAGCACCCACCAGGAGAAGGTCATGCTCCACCAGGGCCCTGCCGGCTGGCCGGCCAGCGTCACCACCGCGATCACCAGCAGCGGACCGCGGAACACCCAGGCGATCCAGCCGGTCAGCAGGCCGTTGAGCAGCCGGCTGCCGCCGCTCCCCTGCACCAGCAGGTATAGTGCGGCCAGCGACAGCGCCTCGAGCAGCCAGGTGCCGATCACCACCACCGCGTGCTGCCGCACCTCCGGTGCGGCGCTCAGCAGCGCCGGGGCCCGGCCCAGAGCTTCGACGCTGGAGCGGAAGAGCGCCATGACCAGGACGAGCGCGGGCAGCGCGAGGACGAGGAAGCGTCTCAAGGGATGCCGATCATAACGCATGCACCCTGAACGGAAATCGGTGGAAGCTGGCGGAAATGCCGCGCCCCCGGCCGGTGGTTGGAGCTTGCAGGCGCCGCCGTCCAGCAGCTGGACTGACGGGCAGGAAGCAGGGATGACCATTCCGGAAGTAGCGTTGCGGTCGCTCGACACCCTGTGGTTCCAGGTCGGCGGGACCGTCTGCAACCTGGCGTGCACCCACTGCTTCATCTCCTGCTCGCCGACCAATCACACGCACGAGATGATGCGCCTGGGGCAGGTGCAGGTCTACCTCCGCGAGGCCGCCGAGCTGGGAGTCAAGGAGTTCTATTTCACCGGCGGCGAGCCGTTCCTCAACCCCGACATGGAAGCGATCCTGGCGGCCACCCTGGCGGTCGGCCCGGCCAACGTGTTGACCAACGGCCTGCTGCTCGACGCGGCGCGCTGCACGCGGCTGGCGGCGCTCGCCGCCGCCTCGCCCTACTCGCTCGATCTGCGGGTGTCGCTCGACGGCTACGACGCCGCGAGCAACGACGCGGTGCGCGGCCCCGGCACCTTCGCGCGCGTCCTGGCCGGGCTGCGCAACCTGGCCGCGGTCGGGCTCAACCCGGTGGTGACCGTCACCGAGGTCTGCGCCGAGGCGGCGGCCGACCTGGGCAAGCAGCGTTTCTTCGACCTGCTCGGCGGGCTCGGGCTGGCGCGGCCGCGTCTCAAGGTGCTGCCGGTGTTCAAGATCGGCGCCGAGGCGGAGCGCGGCGGCGGCTACGAGAGCTGGCAGCTGCTGCGCGCCGAGGACGCCCTGGCCGCGGCGGCGCCCGCCTGGGACCACCTGCAGTGCAGCTCCTGCCGCATGGCCACCGACCAGGGAGTGTGGGTCTGCCCGATCCTGGTCAACGAGCCGGGAGCGCGCATGGGCGAGACGCTGGCGGACGCCCTGGGACCGTACCCGCTGCGCCATGCGGCGTGCTGGACCTGTCACGCTTACGGGGTCAGCTGCCGCACCTGAAACGGCGGCCCGCCCGCCCGCTGAACGATGTCCGCCCCGACCCGCCGCAGAAGCCCCGACCCGCGCCTGCTGGCCGCGCTCACCGCCCACCGCGGCCTCGCCACCTGGGGAGAGCGGCTGGTGCCGCTCGCCGACTTCCGCGCCGCCGCCGCCGCTGCCGGCGCCAGCCTCGGCGAGGCCGAGCGGCAGGCGGCGCGGCGCGCCTACCGGTCGCCGGTCCCGGACCCGACCGCGGTCGAGGGACCGTTCGGCAAGGTGGCGGTGTTCGGCGGCGTCTACAGCAACCACCTGGCCCTCGCCGCCCTGCTCGAGGACGCGGCGCGCCGCCGTGTGGAGGCGGTCTACTGCCTGGGCGACCTCGGCGGCTTCGGTCCCGAGCCGGACCGGGTCTGGCCGCTGCTTCAGGCCGGCGGCGTGCGGTCCATCCAGGGCAACTACGAGCAATCGCTCGCCGCCGGCCGCGAGGACTGCAATTGCGGCTATACCGACCCGCGCGACAACCACTTCGCGGCCATCTCCTACGGTTACACGGCGCGCCACTGCTCGCCGGCGTTCAAGCGCTGGATGGGGGAGCTGCCGCCGCGGCGGCGAGTGCTCGTGGGCGAGCGCGAGCTGCTGCTGGTCCATGGCTCGCCGCGGCAGGTGAACGAGTTCCTCTTCGACTCGACCTCTCCCGACGCCTTCCTCGAGCTGCTGGCCGACCAGCACCGCTGCGACGCCCTGCTGTGCACCCACACCGGCTTGCCCTGGCACCGGCGCCTGCCCTCGGGGCGCGACGCGGTCAACGTCGGCGTCATCGGCCGGCCCCCGAACGACGGCAGGCCCGAGGTCTGGTACGCGCTGCTCGAGGCCAGGCCCGCGGCTGCCGGAGGAGGGCTCGGCGTCGAGCTGGTGCCGGTGCGTTACGATCATGCGGCGATGGCGGCCGGGGTGCGCGCGGCCGGCCTGCCCGAGGAGTTCGCCGAGACGCTGCTCACCGGCTGGTGGACCACCTGCCTGGAGATCCTGCCGGCTCGCGAGCGCGCGGTCTCGCGCTTCTGAACCCCGAGCCTCGAGGAGACCTGCCGTGACGCGGTACTTCGGCCGAACCGACTTCGCGCACGCCGAGCTGCCGGCGACGTCGCCGATCGTCCCGATCGTACCGATCGGCGTCGTGCTCGCCAACCTCGGCACGCCGGACGCTCCCGACGCGCCGGCGCTGCGCCGCTACCTGCGGGAGTTCCTGCTCGATCCCCGGGTGATCGAGCTGCCGCGGCCGCTGTGGTGGTTGGTGCTGCACCTGGCGGTGCTGCCGTTCCGGCCGCGCAAGTCGGCGGCGCTCTACCGCAAGGTGTGGACCGCCGAAGGCTCGCCGCTGCTGGTGATCGCCCGCCGGCAGGCGGCGGGCGTGGCGGCGCTGCTGGCGCGCGACGTGCCGGCGCCGCTGCACGTGCGTCTCGCCATGCGCTACGGCAGTCCGTCGGTCCGCTCGGCGCTGCGCGAGCTGGCCGGCCTGGGCTGCGCGCGGATCGCCGTGCTGCCGCTCTACCCGCAGTACGCGGCGGTCACCACCGGCTCGACGTTCGACGCCGTCGCCGCCGAGCTGGCCGGCTGGCGCTGGGTGCCCGAGCTGCGGATGATCCATCCCTACCACGACGAGCCGGCCTACATCGCGGCGCTGGCAGCCAGCGTGCGCGACGCGTGGGCGGCGGCGCCGGCGGCCGAGAAGCTGCTGTTCTCGTTTCATGGCATCCCCAAGCGCTACTTCTTGGCCGGCGACCCGTACTACTGCCACTGTCAGAAGACCGCGCGCCTGGTCGCCGAACGGCTGGCGCTGCCGCGCGAGCGCTACGAGGTCAGCTTCCAGTCGCTGTTCGGACGCGAGGAGTGGCTGCGGCCGTACACCGAGGAGACCATGCGCGGCATGGCGGCGGCAGGCGTGCGCAGCCTCGACGTGATCTGTCCCGGCTTCTCGGCCGACTGCCTGGAGACGATCGAGGAGATCGACGGCCTGAACCGCGAGATCTTCCTGCACGCCGGCGGCACGAGCTACCGCTACATCCCGGCGCTGAACGACCGGCCCGACCACCTGAAGCTGCTGGCCGACCTGGTGCGGCGCAACCTGGCGGGGTGGATCGAGCCGCAGACGCTTCGATAACCTTTCTAGACCTAACATCTTAAAGGAGACAGCATGCAGCAGCGACCCACGTTGCAAGGATCACTGGCGCGGCCACGCGCCGCGCTCTCCACGCCTGTCGTGCTCGTCGCAGCGGTCGTCGCGCTGGCCTGCGGCAGCCATGCCGCTCTGGCCCAGCCGCCGGGGCCGCAGCTTCCCCGCCCCAGCCCCAACGCCGGCGTCTCCCAGACCATCGGCGTCACCGAGGTGAGCGTCCGTTACAGCCGCCCGGGGGTCAAGGCCCGCGTCATCTGGGGAAAGCTCGTGCCCTACGGCGAGGTCTGGCGGACCGGCGCCAACGAGAACACGACGATCCGTTTCAACACCCCGGTGCGCATCGACGGCAAGGAGCTGCCGGCCGGGATCTACGGCCTGCAGACCATGCCCGGGGCCGACGACTGGGTGGTGATCCTGAGCAAGGACGCCGACGAGTGGGGCGCCTTCTCCTACAAGCCGGAGCACGATGCGCTGCGCTTCCACGTCAAGCCGGCGCCGGCGGCCGAGCCCCAGGAGTGGATGAGCTTCGACTTCACGAACCTCACGGATACGTCAGCCGTGCTGGCGCTGCGCTGGGAGAAGCTCGAGGTGGCGTGGAAGATCGAGGTCGACACGGCCCGGCAGCTGGTGGAAGCCGCGCGGACGGAGCAGCGCTTCCAGGACGCCGCCGCGGCCTGGTGCATCCAGGCCGGGACCTGCCTCACGGAGGCCGCACGCTGGATCGATGGCTCGATCGCCGTCGAGCCGACGTTCTCGAATCAGCGCGCCAAGGCGCGCCTGCTCGCCCGCCAGAGCGACTACAAGGGCGCGGTCGCGGCCGGCGAGCGCGCCCTCGCCGCCGCGCACGCGGCCAAGCAGGCGCCGCCGCCGGCGCAGGTGGCCGATCTCGAGGCGCAGGTCGCCGAGTGGAAGCACAAGGGGTAGCCCCCGGACCTAGACGGCGGCCGGCGCCAGCGGCCGGCCGCCCGCCCGGCGCCTTTCCCTGGTGAGCCACGCCGGCAGCTCGGCGACGTGTTCGAGCACGGCGCGCGGCCCCTGGGCCATCAGCTCGTCGCGCCCGTGGGCGCCCGAAAGCACGCCAACGGCGTGCGCGCCCGCGCTGGCCGCCATCTGCAGGTCGTGTATGGAGTCGCCCACCATCATCGCCGCGTCCGCCCTGACCCCCAGCTGCTCGAGGATGTCGAGCAGCATCTGCGGGTGCGGCTTGGAGATCGCATCGTCGGCGGTGCGGGTGGCGTGGAAGATGCCGCGCAGGCCGGTCTGATCGAGTGCATGCTCGAGCCCGCGCCGGCTGTTGCCCGTCGCCACTGCCAGCAGGTAACCGGAGCGCGCCAGCTCGCCGAGCATGCCGGGAACTCCCGGGAACAGCGGCAGCCGGTCGCGGTAGGTTGCCACCCAGTGCCGGCGGTAGCAGGCGAGGATGACGTCGTAGCGCTCGTCGTCGCAGCCCGGCACCAGCAGGGCGACGGTCTCCCGCAACCCCAGACCGATGGTGTCGCGGATCTCCGCCTCGCCGGCCTCGCCCAGCCGCAGCTCGTCGATCACCGCCCGCGTGCAGGCCACGATCGACCCTACCGAGTCGATCAGCGTGCCGTCCCAGTCGAAGACCAGGAGCTCGAGGTCCAGACTCATCGCGGGGCCATCATCGCACCGCTAAGGATCTCTCCGCCAGGCACCATACCTGCCGCGGGTCACTCTGGCGGTGACCGGATCGACGACGGCGCGGAAGCGTTGCCGGCCGCGCTCGCGATCGGCGGCATATTGGGTCCTGACCAGGGCGAACGCCCGCACCGTCGCGTCGGGGAAGGCCTCGGCGAGGCGGGAGGCGCCCGCCAGCAGCGTCGCCCCCTTGGTGATCACGTCGTCGACCAGGGTGATGCGCGCCGGCGGCCCGGCCGCTCGCGGCGCCACCACGAACGAGTCGAAGTGCTCCGAGACGCCCGGTCTCGCACCGCGCCGGGCGAAAGCGGATTTCGCGACCGCCAGGCGGCGCAGCAGCAGCACTTCCATGCCGCTGCCGAAGCCCGCGGCCCGCAGCTCCTCGCAGATGCGCCGCGCCACCCACAGGGCGTTCGGCTGCCTGGGCGGCAGCGGGGCGCTGCCCGGCGCCGGCACCAGCACCACGTCCGCGGCGAGGAAGTCGGCGAGCCCTGGCGTCAGGCATTCCCGCAGCCGTCTGACCGCATAGGGGATGATCCGCTCCTCGACGCTCTCCCGGCGCACGTAGCCGTCGCGTTTGATCTCGCGGCAAATGGTTTGCGCCGCCAGCTCCGCCGCGGACGTCCCGCGGGGCGAGTACGCGAGGAACGAGCCGAAAGGCAGGCTAGAAAGCAACGGCCACCGGTCCGGCGGCGGCTTCCACGGGCAGCAGGCGGAGCAAGGAGCGGGTGTCGGTCAGGACCTGCGCCCCGTACTGCAGCATCTTCTTGGGCCAGGTCAGCTCGGGAACGGCCGTGACCGACTTGAGGATGAACGTCAGGCGGCCGAGCCGCAGCGCTTCCCAGCCCTGCGCCAGCGCACCACTCGCGTCGCCGGCCTCGACGATCACGGTTGCATCCGAGATCAGCGCCATGACCCGATTGCGGTAGGGAAAGTTCGCCTTGACCACCGGCGTGCCCGGAGCGAACGGCGAGAGGGCCAGGTGCTCGGCCATGATCTGACGCTGGAGCTCCTGGTTGCGCCGCGGGTAGGTGACGTCGAGGGGGGTGCCGAGCACGGCGATCGTCCTGCCGCCGGCCCCGAGCGCACCCTGGTGCGCCGCGGTGTCGATGCCTTCGGCAAGCCCGCTGACGACGATCACGCCCGCCTTCGCCAGCTCCGCCGCCAGCTTGCGCGCCCGGCGCAACCCTTCAGGCGAGGGCTGGCGGGCGCCAATGACGGCGACCCGCGTACCCCTCCGGACGAGACCGGTCTCGCCGGCCGCGAACAGCCGCTCCGGCGCGTGCTTCCGCTCGACCTCGTTCAGCGGTCCCAGCAGCTCGCGCGCCGTGTAGCCGCCGGTTGGACCGGGCCGCTGACTCCCCATACTTCCGCCATGTTACCGCAACCGCCCCCGCCGTCGAGGGCAAGCCAGGCGCCGCCGATACGGCTGATACAGGCCACTAGATACCTCTCGGGGCTGTCCCCCAATCAGCGCCGTGGGACACCTTATGAATGCGGGCTCGAACGCAGATCCCACTCCGCGCACCAGCCCGGCGTCCGCTCCGCGGCCGGGCGCCGGCCATGAAAAAGAGAGGTGATCCGATGAGATTCAAACCGCTGCTCCTGCTCGGACTCGCCGCCTGCGCCTTGCTCGTGGTCTTGAACGACCGCTCGAGCGCCCAGAGCGCCCAGGGCTCCGGTCCCGGCGACGACGACGCCACCCGCATCCGCATCGGCTTCAAGGTCGCGCCGGTACCGCTGTCGCTGCACGGCAAGGACCCCAACCTGGTCGGCCTGGGCAGCTACATCGTCAATACCCAGGGCTGGTGCAATGACTGCCACACCCCCAACCCCTGGGCGGACGGCCACGATCCAACCTCGGGCCAGGAGCCGCAGAAGATGAACGCCGCGCAGTATCTGGCAGGCGGCACCAACTTCGGCGTGGTGACCTCGTCCAACATCACTCCCGACGCCCATGGTCTCCCTGCCGGCCTGGGCTTCAAGGACTTCGTCCACGCCTTCAGGAGCGGCCTGGATCCGGGCAACGGCCATCCCGAGGTGTCGCCGTTCATGCAGGTCATGCCCTGGCCCTACCACCGGCTGCAGACCAACCATGACCTGGCGGCGATCTACGAGTACCTGCGCGCGATCCCTTCGCTGCAAACCCCATCCGGCGCCGCTGGCACCCACTAAGGAACAGGACAGAGGTGATCCGATGAGACTCCGACTTGCACTTCTGCTCACTCTCGCCGCCTGCGCTTGCCTGGTGGTCTGGAACGGCCGCTCGAGCGCCCAGACCGCCGACCCGAGCGCCCTCAGTGACGAAGAGGCCGCCCGCATCCGCATCGGTTTCCAGGTCGCGCCGGTGCCGCTGTCGCTGCACGGCAAGGACCCCAACCTGGTGGGCCTCGGCAGCTACCTGGTCAACACCCGGGCCACCTGCAACCACTGCCACACGTTTCCGCAATGGGAAGACGGGCACAATCCCTTCAAGGGCCAGTTTCCGGCGAAGGTCAACGCCGCCATCTACCTGGCAGGCGGCAGGCCCTTCGCCGGCGGGCTCATCGTCTCGCGCAACATCACCCCGGACGCGCACGGCCTTCCCGCCGGCTTGACGTTCGCGCAGTTCGTCAGCCTGCTGCGGACCGGCATCGACCCGGACAACGTCCACCCGCAGATCTCGCCGCTGCTGCAGGTCATGCCCTGGCCCTACTTCAGGACCATGAGCGACCACGACCTCGCGGCGATCTACGAGTACCTGCGTGCGATCCCGTCGCTGCCCAGCGCGGCGGGCACGCCGCCCTGAGCGCCCTGAGGCCTCCGGGAGCGTAGCTTTCAGCTCAGGACCGAGCTCGCACCGCCGGCAACCACGAGCCGATCGGCGACGTGGCTGCCGGCGCTGAGCTCGGCGCCGGGGCCCAGGAGCGAGCCCCTCACCTCGCACCCGGCGCCGACCTTCGACCCGGGCAGCAAGACCGAATCCTCGACAATCGCCCCGGCCGCCACCCGGCAGCCGGCCTCGACGCTGGCGCGCCCGACCGCCGCCCGCGGCGAGACCTCGGCCGCCGGCGAGATCCAGCGTCCGCCCGCCGCGCGCGCCCAGTCGAGGGCCGCGGTCAGATAGCGGCGCGGCGTCCCGAGGTCGTGCCAGTGGCGCCGCGTGGTCAAGGTGGCCAGGCAGCCGGGCTGCTCGGCCAGCAGCGGTTCGTACAGATCGCGGACGATGTCGGCCGGCACCGGCGCCGGATGGGCCGCGATCCGCGCCAGCAGCTCCCGCGAGAGGACATGGGCGCCGGCGAAGACCCGCCGCCGGGTGCCCCGGGCCGGCGCCGGGCCCGGCGCGCCGGGCCGCAGCGCGAGCAATGCGCCGCCGCGGTCGATCGCCACGCCGCCGCCGAACTCTCCGGGGTCGGCGCGGGCGGTGAGCAGCAGCGTCGCCGGCGCCCGGCTCGCGAGGTGGCGCCGCACGAGCTCGGCGAGCGGCCAGCGGCAAAGGCTGTCGCCGTTGACGATCAGCCCCAGGTCCGCGGCGGCGAAGAAGCCGGCCAGCGGCTGCAGCGCCCCCAGGGTGCCGAGGATCCGCGGCTCTTCCGACCAGGCCAGCGGCATGCCCTCGAAGGCGCTGCCCAGGGCTTGCCGGATCTGGTCGCCGCGGTGGTGCAGGTTGATCGCGGCGGCCTCGCAGCCCGCCGCCGCGAGACGCCGCAGGGTGTGGCCGAGGATCGGCTGGCCGAGGATGGGCAGCAGCGGCTTCGGCGTGTCGTCGGTGAGCGGCCGTAGCCGCATGCCGAGCCCGGCGGCAAGGACCAGCGCCCTGACCCGCAAGGTCAGGCGTCTTTCATTGGCGGAAGACCATCTCGGGAGGGGCGTCCGGGTGCTCCTTGAGATAGTCCTCGTAGAGGCGCAGGTAGGAGCGCGCCTCTCCCTTGCCCGGATCGAAGCCGCAGCGCCGGGCGACCGTCTCGGCGCCGTCGCCCTCGAACTCGGCGAAGTCGCCGATCGGCGTGTGGTCCAGCGAGATGGTGACGCCGCCGAGCTGCCACTCCTCGCGGACCTTCTGATAGCGCCGCACCACCGTGTAGCCGAGCTGCTCGAACAGCGCGCGCGCCTCGTCGGCGCTCTCGATGCCGATCTCGAGCTCCGGCCGCACCTTGAGCTTGCCCTCCATGTGCATCGGGCCCTTGAAGGTCAGATGCGAGCGGGTGCCGTCGGTGCGCAGGCGCAGGATCCTGCCCTTCGAAAGCAGCTCGTTGCCGCGGTCCAGGATCCAGTTGTCCTCGAAGGCTGCCGGGCCCACCCGCTCCGCCTCCAGCTCTCCCATCCGCTCGCGCAGCTTCGCCAGATCGTCGGAGGGGAACTTGATCTCGCGCTCGAGGTTGCCTTTGCTTCTCATGGGCTCACGTCAGCCATGCGGTCGAGCAGCCGCACCACCGAATGGATGCCGTTGTGGAAGTGGCTGATGTTGAACTTCTCGTTGGGCGAGTGGAGGGCGTCGTCGGTCAGGCCGAAACCCAGCAGCAGCACGGGCTTGCCCAGCACCTGCGAGAACGCCGACACGATCGGGATCGAGCCGCCCTCGCGGATGCGCACCGGCCGCGCTCCCCAGGCGTCGGCCATCGCGGCCATCGCGGCTTCCACCAGCGGGCCCTCGGCTTCGACCAGCACCGGCTCGGCGCCGTGCAGGTTGCTGACCTCGACCACCACGCCCGGCGGCGCCACCTGGTGGACGTAATCGGTGAACAGGCGCGCCACGGTCTCGGGCCGCTGGTCGGGGACCAGCCGCATCGACACCTTGGCCCCGCCCCACGACGGCAGCACGGTCTTGGCGCCGCGCCCCTGGTAGCCGCCGAAGATGCCGTTGACGTCGAGCGTGGGCCGGGCCCAGGCGCGCTCGCGGGTGGTGTATCCCTCCTCGCCCACCAGCTCCGGCACGCCCAGCTCGGCCTTGTAGGCCGCGGCGTCGAAGGGCAGCCGCGCAAACTCCTGCCGCTCCCAGTCGGCGAGCGGCCTGACGTCGTCGTAGAAGCCGGGGATCAGCACCTTGCCGGTGTGCGCATCGCGCAGCCGCGCGACGATCTCGCAGAGCGCGTTGAGCGGATTGGCGACCGCGCCGCCGAAGGTGCCGGAGTGCAGGTCGCGGTTCGGGCCGGTGACCTTGATCTCCATGTAGGCCAGCCCCTTGAGGCCGTAGATCAGGGCCGGCTGGCCGGGCGCGAACATCGAGCTGTCGGAGATCATCACGCAGTCGCAGGCCAGGCGCTTGCCGGCGTCCTGGCGCACGTACTGGTCGATGGCGTGGCCGCCGGCCTCCTCCTCGCCCTCGATCAGGAACTTGACGTTGATCGGCAGCTTGCCGCGCTCGGCAAGCGTCGCCGCCACGCCCTTGACGTGGGCGAAGGACTGGCCCTTGTCGTCGGTCGCGCCGCGTGCAACCAGCTTGTCGCCCTCGATCGTGGGCTCGAACGGCGGATGGCGCCACAGCTCCACCGGGTCGACGGGCTGCACGTCGTAGTGGCCGTAGAACAGCAGGGTCGGCTTGCCGGGGGCGCCCAGCCACTCGGCATAGATCAGCGGATGACCGGCGGTCTCGATGCGCTCGGCGGTGAGGCCCGCGGTCCGCAGCTTGTCGAGGAGGAACTCGCTCGCCCGCCAGACGTCGTTCGCATAGTCCGGGTCGGTCGAGATCGAGGGGATGCGCAGATAGTCCTGGAGCTCCTCGAGATAGCTCCCCTTCTCGGCCTCCACCCGGGCCAGCACGTCCCGCGAGTCGTTCGGCATGGTTCAGATCTCCTGGTCACTCTAAAACGATGCTGCCTCGCCAGTCTACCAAACCTCCCGCGCCCCTCGGACCTCCCCCACTCCGGCAACCGTTTCCCTTCGGCGACCGTGTTGCCTGGGGTGGGACCCTGGGGGCCGTCGCCTCTCCGGTTCCTCCCTACCTGGAAAACGTGACGCCCGTGGGCAAGGGATCTCCTGCTCACGACTTCCCTTTCCGGCCCTTCTGTCTTACGGAGGCGGCAGGCCTCAGTTTATGGTTTCGTCGTCGTCTTCCCGCTCTACCCGGTCTTCGGTGCCCTCCGCACCCTCGTCACCCTCGTCGCCGATTCCCACCTCGGGACCGCCGGCCAAGATCTCGCCGATCTCGCCGATCCCGTCGTCGACTTCGTCCTCGACGGCCGGGCCGAGGCTTGGCGGGAAGGCATCCGGGCCTTCGGGCCCCGAGTCGACCGGCGTCGCTTCGGCCAGCTTGGCCACCGCCACGATGCGGTCTTCGGGATCGAGGTCCATGAGCTTGACGCCTTGAGTGGAGCGGCCGACCAGGCGGACGTCGGCGACGTTGAGGCGGATGATCATCCCCGCCTGGGTGATGAGCATCAACCCCTCGCCGGCGGTGGCGTGCTTGGCCGCGATCACCTCGCCGGTCTTGTCGCTGACCTTGAGGTTGATGATGCCCAACCCGCCGCGGCTCTGCCTGCGGTAGTCCGCGATCGGCGTGCGCTTGCCGAAGCCGCGCGCGGTCACCGACAGCACCTCGCCGGCGGCCTCGAGAATGGCCGCGCCGACCACCCGGTCGTGCGGCCGCAGCTTGATGCCGCGCACGCCGTGGGTGGCCCGCCCCATCGGCCGCGCCTCGCTCTCCGGGAAGCGGATGGCGAAGCCGCGGGCGGTGGCGAGCAGCACGTCCTGGCTGCCGTCGGTCTCGCGCACCGCCAGCAGACGGTCGCCGGGATCGAGGTTGATGCCGTGGATGCCGCCCAGCCGCGGGTTGGCGTAGGCCGACAGCTCGGTCTTCTTGACCGTGCCGTTGGCGGTGACGAACAGCAAGTAGCGGTCGTTGCGGAACTCGCGCACCGCGACGGTGGTGGCCAGCCGCTCGTTGGGCTCGAGGTTGAGCAGGTTGACGATCGCCTTGCCCTTGGCCGCCGCGCCGGTCTCCGGGATCTCGTGCACCTTCAGCCAGTGCACGCGGCCGCTCTCGGTGAAGACCAGCACGTAGCTATGCGCCGAGGCGACGTAGAGGTGCTCGACGAAGTCGTCCTCCTTGGTCACCATGCCGGTGCGCCCCTTGCCGCCGCGGTTCTGTGCGCGGTAGAGGGCGAGCGGCGAGCGCTTGACGTAGCCCGAGCGGGTGACCGTGATCACCATGTCCTCGTCGGCGATCATGTCCTCGATCGAGATGTCGTGGGTCTCGGGGATGATCTCGGTGCGCCGGCGATCCCCGAACGCCGCCTTCAGCTCGGCGAGCTCGCGCTTGATTTCCTGAAGCACCAACGTGTCCGAGCCGAGGATGGAGCGCAGCCGCTCGATCAGCGCCATCAGCTCGCGGTACTCCTCGACCACCTTCTCGCGCTCGAGCCCGGTCAAGCGCTGCAGGCGCATCTCGAGGATGGCCTGCGCCTGGACCTCGGACAGCGAGAACTGCGTTTCGAGGCGCTCGCGCGCCGCGGCCGGGGTCCGGCTGGCGCGGATGGTGGCAATCACCTCGTCGAGATGGTCCAGCGCCTTGAGGATTCCCTCGAGGACGTGCGCCCGCTCCTCGGCCTTGCGCAGGTCGTAGCGGGTGCGGCGGATGATCACCGTCTTGCGATGGTCGAGGAAGTGGCGCAGCAGCTCCGCGAGGTTCATCACCTTCGGCTGGTTGTCGACGATCGCCAGCAGGTTGATGCCGAAGGTGGTCTGCATCTGAGTCATCTTGTAAAGCGAGTTGAGGATCACCTCCGGCACCTCGCCGCGCTTGACCTCGAGCACGATGCGGATGCCGTCGCGGTCGGACTCGTCACGCAGGTCGGCGATGCCCTCGAGCCGCTTCTCGCGGACCAGCTCGGCGATGTTCTCGAGCAGCCGCTTCTTGTTGACCTGGTAGGGGATCTCGGTCACCACGATCGCCTGCCGCTCGCCGCGCGCCTGCGTCTCGATCTCCGCCCGCGCCCGCACCTGGATGAGGCCGCGGCCATTGAGGTAGGCCGAATGGATCCCGTGCAACCCGTGAATGAAGCCGGCGGTCGGGAAATCGGGCCCGGGGATCACGGCCATCAGCTCGCGCAAGGTCACCGCCGGGTCGTCGATCATCAGGTTGAGCGCATCCACCACCTCGCCGAGGTTGTGCGGCGGGATGTTGGTGGCCATGCCGACCGCGATCCCCGAGGCGCCGTTGACCAGCAGATTGGGGACCCGCGCCGGCAACACCGCCGGCTCGCGCTCGGAGCCGTCGTAGTTGGGCACCCACTCGACGGTCTCCTTGTCGATGTCCTCGCGGAGCATCTCCTCGGCCAGCCGCGTCAGCCGCACCTCGGTGTAGCGCATCGCCGCCGGGTTGTCGCCGTCGATCGAACCGAAGTTGCCCTGGCCGTCCACCAGCGGGTAGCGCATGGCGAAGTCCTGTGCCATGCGCACCACCGTGTCATAGATCGCCGTGTCGCCGTGCGGGTGATACTTGCCCATCACGTCGCCGACGATGCGGGCGGATTTCTTGTAGGCGCGGTCGGCGCGGTTGCCGCTCTCCCACATGCCGTAGAGCACCCGCCGGTGCACCGGCTTGAGGCCGTCGCGCACGTCCGGCAGGGCGCGGCCGATGATCACGCTCATCGCGTAATCGAGATAGCTGCGCTTCATCTCGTCTTCGATGTCGACCGGAATGGGCTGCTCCCCCGGCGGCACGAAGGGCGGTGTCTTGTCGTCTTCGCTCATATCGGTAGGCTGGTCTCGGTGTCCCGAGGACACTTGCGGACGCTAAACGTCCAGGTTGCGCACGTCGAGCGCGTTGGTCTGGATGAACTCGCGCCGCGGGTCGACCGCGTCGCCCATCAGTACGGTGAAGATCTGGTCGGCCTCGTAGTCGTCCTCGATGCGGACTTGCAGCAGCCGCCGCCGCGTCGGATCCATCGTGGTCTCCCAGAGCTGGTCCGGGTTCATCTCGCCGAGGCCCTTGTAGCGCTGGATCGAGAGCCCCTTCTTGGCGCTCTCGTACAGCGTCTCGAGCGCGGCGTCGAGGTTGTCCTTGGTGACGAGGGCAGAGGGCACGGGCACGGGCGCGGTCGGAGCGGGCACGGTGCCATGAGCGGGCGGAGCCACGCCCGCTGCGGCCTCTTCGGGCCGCGACGCCGTCTTGGTGCCGGTACCGGCGCCGGCGGTGCGGTTGAGGATGAAGCGGACAGCGGACAGCGCTTCGAGACCCTGTGCGTTTTGGGCCAGCGCCCGGTACTCGGCGCTGGTGACCAGGCCCCAGTCGATGCGCACCTCGCGCTCCACGCCGTCGCGGCGGAAGAAGAAGCGGATGCGGCTGGTGCCGTGCTCCTCGTCGAGGCTGACCTCGACGCCCTGGAAGCCGGCTGCCTCGAGCCGCTGGGCCACCGCCCGCACCTTCTCCGGGTCGCTCAGCGACGCCTTGTCGCGGATGCCGCCCAGCAAGGCGATCTTCAGCGCCGCGCTCGGGAAGCCCCGCGACGCCAGGCGCTCCGTGGTGGCCCGGAAGCTCGCCACCTTCTCCAGGAAATGCGCCAGGCGGGCGCCGGCGAGGCGGCTGCGCGCGCCGTGGCCGTTGCCGCCACCCGCGGCGGGGCCGGCAGGGGCGGCGGGGTTTGCCGGCGCCTCGAGCTCGACCTCCCACCCGTCCTGGATGCGGCTCACCAGGTAGGCCTGGTACTCGCGGTCGTCCTTGAGGTAGGTCTCGCTCTTGCCGTGGCTGACTTTGAAAAGCGGCGGTTGGGCGATGTAGAGATGGCCGCGGCGGATGATCTCCTGCATCTGACGATAGAAAAAGGTCAAGATCAAGGTGCGGATGTGGCTGCCGTCCACGTCGGCGTCGCACATGATGATCAGCTTGTGGTACCGGAGCTTGTCGACCGCGAAGTCGTCAGGGCCGATGCCGGTGCCGAGCGCGATGATGAGGGTCTTGATCTCGTCGGAAGACAGCATCTTGTCGAAGCGCGCTTTCTCGACGTTCAGGATCTTGCCCTTGAGCGGCAGGATGGCCTGGAAGCGCCGGTCGCGCCCCTGCTTGGCCGAGCCTCCTGCCGAGTCGCCCTCGACGAGGAAGATCTCGGCGAGCTTGGGATCGCGCTCGCTGCAATCGGCCAGCTTGCCCGGCAGGTTGGAGGCGTCGAGCGCTCCCTTGCGGCGCGTCAGGTCGCGCGCCTTGCGCGCCGCCTCGCGGGCGTGCGCCGCCTCGACGCATTTCTCGACGATGCGCCGGGCCTCCCGCGGGTTCTCTTCGAGATAGCTGCCGAGGCGGTCCGCCACCACCTGCTCGACCCAGCCCTTGATCTCCGAGGAGACCAGCTTGTCCTTGGTCTGCGAGGAGAACTTGGGGTCCTTGATCTTGACCGAGACGACCGCCGTGAGCCCTTCCCGCACGTCCTCGCCGGTCAGGTTCTCCTTGAGGTTCTTCGACAGGCCGCTGGCGGCGGCATAGGCGTTGATGGTGCGCGTCAGCGCCGACTTGAAGCCCACTAGATGGGTGCCGCCGTCGCGGTTGTTGATGGTGTTGGCGAAGCTATATATCAGCTCCTGGTAGCCCTCGTTCCACTGCAAGGCAACCTCGATCAGCTCCGGTCCGCTGCCGTCGTCGCGGCTGTCGGCCAGGTAGATGGGAACGGGGTGGAGCGGCGTCTTGTTGCGGTTGAGGTGCTCGACGAACGAGGCGATGCCGCCGGCGTAGCAGAACTCGGCGGAGCGGTCGTTGCGCTCGTCGCGCAGCCGGACGAGGATCCCGCGGTTCAAGAACGACTGCTCCCGCAGGCGTTGCGCCAGCGTGTCATAGGAGAATTCGAGCACCGCGAAGATCTCGGGGTCGGGCCAGAAGCGCACCTTGGTGCCGGTCTTGTCGCTGGTGCCGATGGCTTTGATAGGTTCTTCGGGCTCGCCGCGGTGGTAGGTCTGCCACCACACCTTGCCGTCGCGCTTGATCTCGAGCTCCAGGGTCTCCGACAGCGCGTTGACCACGGACACGCCGACGCCGTGCAGGCCACCCGACACCTTGTAGGAGTTCTTGTCGAACTTGCCGCCCGAATGCAGCTCGGTCATGATGACCTCGGCCGCCGAGCGTCCCTCTTCCCGGTGCAGGTCGACCGGGATGCCGCGGCCGTCGTCTTCGACGGTCACCGAGTTGTCGGTGTGGACCACGACGTCGATTTTCGAGGCATAGCCGGCGAGCGCCTCGTCCACCGAGTTGTCGACCACCTCGAAGACCATGTGGTGCAGGCCCGAGGCATCGTCGGTGTCGCCGATGTACATGCCCGGGCGCGTGCGCACCGCCTCGAGGCCTTTCAGGACCTTGATGTTCTCTGCCGTATAGGTTGCGTCGGCGCCCGGCGTCGCGGGGCTCGCCGCATTCACCGCCGCAGGCGTGATGTCGCTGGTCGTCACTGCTGGCTCCTCGTGCTCCGCCCTCTCGCCCTGCCGGTCTTCTGGGTCTCGCAAACCGTTCCCTCGCCTACAAGACGCTTGGCTTGGCTGATTTCAGGCCCGCTCCTGGATACCCCGCGGGGGAGTCCCGCGGCCGGGGCCCTTAGATGCGCCAATTATAGCACGAAAACTGCCTCTTTGTCCGGGGCTTAATCTTTGAGACACAGGAGTTTACCTCTCGCGACACGGTGCTCGTCCGGCCCTCCGGAGCGGGGCCGGGACGGGGAGCCGGAGGTCACAGCCGCGAAAGGCGGCCTCTCGCCATTTCCCAGAGGGTGTCCACGTCCAGGGTCAGCCAGACTTGGGGGCGGTTGGAGCTGGCGAAGAGCTGCCCGCCGGTGGCTGCCACGCGCCGTGCGAACACCGACCAGACGGCCGCCACCGAGGAGGGTGCCAGCTCCGCGTCGGCGTCGTCCAGGAGGTAGACCGGCTGGCGGCCGGCCGCCTCGACCACCCGGCCGTGGGCGGCGAGCAGCAGCAGCGACAGCGCCTTGCGTTCCCCGGCCGAGGCCACCCGCCGCAGCTCGTGACCACCCCAGAGGATCTCGAGCTCGTCGCGCTGCGGGCCGAGCAGCGGCTGCTGGCGGCGGCGCTCGCGCTCGACCGCCTTGTCGAGCACCGCGGCGATGGCTGCCGGCCCTTGAAGGCCCTGAGGCGGCGAGGGGTGGTAGCGGAGCTCGATCTCGGGCAGGCGCAGGGAGGAGTCGCCGGCCGCGCTGGCGGTCCCGAGGGAGCCGCCGCCGAACAGCACGGCGTCCGCGGCCGCACTGGTGGGCGGCGGCGCCGGTGCCGTCGCCGCCGCGGGGCCGGCGCTGATCTCGCGAATCTCGCCCACCTCCGCCAGCACGGCGGTCAGCTCCGCGCGCAGGGCGTCGACGTAGGCGGCGCGCAGGCGGATGACCTCGGCGGCGGTGGCGGCGAGCAGCTCGTTCCAGATCTCGATGCCCGTGCCACCGCGCGCCAGCAGCTCGCGCTTCTGCCGCAGCGCCTCGCGGTAGCGTCCCAGGGTTTCGAGCGCCGCCGGCCGGGTGGCCACGACGCCGCGGTCCATGAAGCGGCGCCGTGCTCCCGGCGCACCGACCAGCACGCCGAGCTCCACGGCGGCCCACGCCACCACCGGCAGCACGGCCAGGTGGTCCATCAGCGGGGTCGGCTTGCCGTTGACGCTGCGCTGCCGGACTCCCTCCTGGACGCTGACCGCCAGGGCGGCACGGCGGTCGGTAGTCACCTCTCCCCAGAGGGCCATCTCGGTGGCGCCATGGGCCACGCAGTCGACGAGCTGTGCGGCGCGGAAGCTGCGCGTGGTGCCAAGGACGTAGATCGCCTCGAGCAAGCTGGTCTTGCCGGCGCCGTTGCCGCCCAGGAGCAGGTGCGAACCGGCAGCCGGCTCGAGATCGAGGGGTTCGAGGTTACGGAAACCGCGCGCTGTGAAGTGCGCCAGCACGGAGAAGAAGGGCGCTTGGAATCGGGTGGGCCGGTAGGTCTCCTGGCCCGGCCGCCGGCCGGCCCCGGATCAGATCCGCATGGGCATGATGACGCAGAGATAACGACCGTTCGCCGAGCCCGGCGCGGCATCGGATGCGGGGAGCGTTTCGGCGCTGTTGTTGGAGTCAGCCGAGTCGGCGGCTTCTGTCGTCCGCGGATCCTGCGGGTAGCCGACGCACTGGGTGTTCTCGTCCTTGAGCTCGAGCCGGACGCGGTCGGTGTCCACGGCGGTCAGGAACTGCGACAGGTAGTCGGGGTTGATGCCGAGGCGGAACTCAGGCCCGTCGTACTCGCAAGCCACCTCTTCCACCGCCTCGCCAAGGTCGGCGTTGACGGCAGAGATCACTAGCTGGTGAGGGGAGAACTGCAAGCGCACGGCGCGCGCCCGGTCGCTGGTCATCAGCGCGGCGCGCTGGACCGCCTCGGCGAGCGCCTTGCGGTCGAACAGCACTTTCTTGTCATTGTCCTTGGCGATCACCCGCTCATAGTCCGGGAAGGTGCCCTCGAGGATGCGGCAGATCAGCTCGCGCTGGCCCAGCCGGAAGGACAGGTGGTGCTCGCCGCGGCGGAACTCGAGAGCCCCCTCGCCTTCGAGCCGCTGGAGCTCCTGCAGCGCCTTGCGCGGCACCAGCACCGAGTCATCGGTTGAGGTGGGTGAGGAGGCCTTGCGCAGGCTTTCCTCACGCTTCTCGACCAGCGCCAGGCGGTGCCCGTCGGTGGCCACGATCTCGAGCGCACCGTCCTTGACCTTGAACAGGGCGCCGTTGAGCTGGAAGCGGGACTCCTCGGCGGACACCGCGAACAGGATCTTGGCCACCATCCGGCGGAAGTCCGCGAAGGGGATCTCGATCCGCGAGCCATCGGCAGCCGGCACGGTCGGCAGGGTCGGGAAGTCGTCGGCGGCAAGGCCATGGATCTTGAAGCGGGAGCTGCCGGCACGGATGGCGAGCACCCGCGGCTCTTCCTGCACCAGCAGCACGTCCGGAGCGGACAGCGAGCGGATGATCTCGATCAGCTTCTTGGCCTGGACGGCGATGGCGCCTCCCTCCCTGATCTCGGCCTCGCAGCGTGAGGTCAGCGAGACGTCGAGGTCGGTAGCCGCCAGATGGAGCTTGCCGTCGTTGGACTCCTTCGGGTCGCGCGCGTTCAGCAGCAGGTGCGACAAAACCGGGATGGTCGTCTTGCGTTCGACGATCCCCTGCATGGGGACCAGCTCGCCCAGGAAGTCGTTTCGCTTGAGGCGGATTTCCATGCGCTCTCCCGCTCTTCTCCTTCAAACCAGAGACCTGAATATAGCATAGCCGTAGTCGTAGAAGGCTCCTGAGGAAAACCGGAAAAGCGGCGCAACTGATTGTCCCCTAGAGGTTTGTAAGCCGAGCACCAGTAGGGTCCCGTTGTGCGTAAGCTGCGGAGAGCATGTTGACGGCCTGGGCAAGACCGGCCCCTGGCAAAGATTACCGCAGCGGCTCCACAGGCTTTTCGGGCAGGTTCTCCTCACTTCGTTGGAGCACCTCCTGGACCTTCTGGACACCATCAGGGTTCGTGAGGGTGCCTCCGGGGTCTTCCCTCCAGCCCGGGCGGCAGGCGAGATGCCTTCGACTGCGACGCAAGGGGCTCCCGAGGGGATCGTGCCCGAGGTCGAGGGGTCTTGCCTCGCCCCTTTGAGTCGCAGTCCAAGGCATCTCGCCTACCGCCCTCCTTCCTGCCCCTACAGCTGGGTGGTCGCTTCGGCAATCGTTGGAGAGGTTCCCACCGTAAGCGCAGAACTCCTGGATGGGGTCTTGAAACGATGGGTCGCCAGAGGACACCAATGGCCAAAGGGGGCAGGAGGGAGGTCATGGGCTGGAACCTTCCGATCCGCGACTCAAAGGGGCGAGGTAATTCCGTACGGCCTCGGGCACGATCCCCTCGGGAGCCCCTTGCGTCGCGGATCGGAAGGTTCCAGCCCATGACCGGTCGGAAGGGGCGCCTCCCGAAGGACCCCCACGAAGCCTCGCATGCGTAGATCGAGGCCGTCGGGCACGAACCTGCCACTGTCGTGTCTGGGGTCCAGGGTCAGGAGAGTTGCTGTTCCAGCGCGTGCACGGTCCGGTCGAAGTCTGGGTCCGAGGCCCGGGTCTGGGTGACCTTGTCCACCGAGTACATGACCGTGGAGTGGTGCTTGTCGTTGAAGAGCTTGCCGATCTCG
>DASZHY010000357.1:0-9906 GCA_035949675.1 Thermoanaerobaculia bacterium | reverse complement strand
CATCGATCTCTCCCAGCAGCTCCAAGGGCGTCGCGAGCACGGGAACGTAGAGCCCGAGCAGGCCGTTCACCCGGCGAAGATGCCCGAATTTATTGGCGTTTGCAAGGTGCTGACAATTCCAGGTCACCAGGAAATCGCACTTGTGGTACGAGGCGAGCGCGAGATGGAGGGCATCGCCGGCGGGGTCGGCCGGCACGAGCCGATGGCGCACGTAGGCGGCGACGATCTCGGCCACGGCGTCCGTGATGTCGAGAAGCGGCAGATCGGCGACCAGGAAGCGCGGGCTCGCGGCTGGGATAGTCGCCCTCGCGGAGCTCGTCGAGAACGGCTGCGCTGGTGGCCAACTCATAACGCCGGACGGCGAGATTCCACCACCGCCGCATCCACTGCCGGCACGCGAGGCCCGCGGTTCCCGTGCGGGTGGTGTGGTAGAAGCTCGGGATGGTGGTTGCGACATAGGCGCGGGGTCTGGACATGTTGGCTCGTCGTCGAGCGCTCGAGTCGCTCTCATTCTACCCGTCAGGCGGCTGAGAACGCCGTGCACTCCCTGCGCCCCGCCCTCAACGACTATCACGAAGCGGGGCGTGCTGCCGCCCAACTCCGGATCATCCCTTGCCGAACGGATTGTCGGTGGTCAGGTTCGAGGGGCGGTTCGAGGGAAACCTGGCCTCCATGTCGGCGCTGAATTGCTGCCATGCGTCGCGCTGCCCCGTCAGCCGCTGAAAGGTCCCGGCGAGGGTGTCGTCACCCGCCGCGATGATGGCCGGCCAGTCCTTGCCGCGCACAAACCGAAGCCAGTTGAGGAACAGCACTGAACAGCCGACCGAGAAGGCATTCTTGTCTTCAGGGTCGTATTGATCGACCCAGTTCTCGCGGCGCGGGCCGCCCCGGGGCTTGCGGTCCAACCAGATGTTCGAGGTCACGAGCTGTGAGATCTCGTCGTTGGGATAGAGGGCGTTGGCCAGCACGCGCGACAGCCCCTCGCCGTTGTTGTGGCCGCAGTTCCAGGACGGCCTGATGGCGGCTCCGAAGACCTCGACGACCTCGGCCGCGAGGAGCAGCGCATAGCCGTTGGCCTTGAGCTTGAAGCTCGGGTTGGTTCCCACGTAGAGGTCCACGTTGGCGCAACCGAAGTGCATGGCTCCGGAGACCTCGCCCGTGACGTAGACGCGGAAGGGAAGGCCCGGTGGCGTCAGGCCGCTGAACCACTTCTGGAGCGTCGAGTATGCGCTCTCACACCGCGCGAGCAGGTCGTTGGCGATGTCGATCCCGGTCTGCCCAAGCTTGGCTTGGGCAAAGTCCGTGAAATTCGGCTTGCTTCCGATCTCGAGATAGTCGTTACCTCCGCGGTTGAGCTTCGGCGTCGGAGCGAGTACTCTCAGGTTGCTCATGATTCGAACCTCCTTGCGGGTGGGTAAGGACTCTGGGTGCTCTCCTGGTCAATGGCGATCGCCACGCATGTCCGGTGTAGTTCATCGCCGCACCTGCTAGAAGCTCCACTGCAGCAACAGCATCGGGCCGACCTGCCACTGCTGGAACTCCTTCGCAGGGACGGTCGAACGGAGTTTCGAGTAGACAACCTGAAATTGAACGTTGGGCAAGCCGTAGGCTGTGGCAACGTCGTTCTGCGTCAGCGGGTCCGATCCATGGAAACAGTCAAGCGGCGGCACATAGGTCAGGGTGAGGTTCGGCTGGAAGTACCAGTCGCGGCGCGAATTGCCACCCTGGCTGTCATACAGGCGGCGGGAGACCAGCGAGGAGAGGCTGAGGCTCCATTGCGCAGCCGTGCCGTCGGGGCTCTCCTTGTCAATGCTGAGGTTGTAGGTCAGCGAGGGAACGGCGTTGAGGATGAACCTGGAGGGAGCGCCCTGATCGGGGATACGGCGGACCACCGAGCCGGTGAGACCGAGCGACCAGACCGTGCTGCTCGAGGTTTTCAGTGCAGTGGGTGCCAGGCGGTGACGCTTCCAGTCATAGTTGACCATCTTGTCGAACCCCAGCGCGAGGTCGTGAAAGCTCGAGATGCTGTGGGCGAACGTGGGCGCGAAGTTGCTGGTTTCGGAAAAGGTAAGAGACGGCTGAAGGTCCTGATCATGCCCATGGGCAAGCCACTGAAGGCGTGTCTTGACGAGGGTGGAGTCCCCATCCGCCGAGACCGAGCGCCCAAAGCGATCGATGCTGGCATCGTAGGCGCCTGTGAACTGCCAGGCCTCGCCGAACATCTTCGTCCACTTGAGCAGCAGGTCCGGGTTGCCCTCGAACGTCCGGGAGCCGCCGGAGCTTGCATGGTCAGGGTTCGAGTTGTAGAAGACGGGTGCCGTCAGCTTGAATTTGAAGTCGGGGGTGGGCTTCGCCTCCTCGCCAGCCGCCCTGCGCAGGTCGTCAATCTTGAGCTCGCGCAGCGCGACCGGCGACCGGAGGGCAAGCTCTGTGGCTTCGAGGCGAGCCTGCTGGCCGTCGCGCAGGATGTCCAAGTCGACGGTCTGGGCCTGTGCCGGGATGCCGATCATGGACCTGGTCGCGGCAAGTGCCAGGAGAATCCAGCAGGGGAGAGCAGGGAGGAGCTGGCCCTGCCAGTGACGCCTGTGGCTCGGCGAAGGGGTGGCGGCGCCTGGAGCGGCGGTCTGCTGATGGCGTGCGACCGAGCCGCAGCGCCACAGGCAGGTTAGCAGGTGTAAGGACCATTCTTTCTTCGAGGCGTTTGTCGGCATGGGTCGCTCTCCGCGGTGGCCTGATCGAGAAGGTACGGAGCTGTCAGGCCCGCTTACATGGACGGACGAGTGCGGAGCTTTCCCGGACGGATCATCCGTTCGCAAGGCTGGGCGCGTGGCCGAGCTCATCGATGGCGAAGTGGACTCGGAAGCTGACCCTGCGCCGGAGCTTGCGGCCTCAGTCCTCGTCGGGCTGCAGGTCGACGGTGGCCGCGACGCGGCTGGTCTTGTCGGTGACCTCGAACACCACCGCCGTCGAGTCCGGCTTGCGCTGGATCGCCAGGGCTGCGAGCGCGGCTTCCTCGGGGGTGTCGGCCTCGATGTCGATTCTCCAGGTCACGAGGTAAGTTGGCATGTTCCCTCCGTGTGGCGGGTGAGTGAGCAGGTACCCGGTGCAGTGCCGCGCTTGGCGGCGGGGAGAAGGTCGATGACGGCCGCGGAACCGCCCGGGTGCGCGGGCGGCGCCCGACCGGTCCGTCGCCCGGCGGCGGCGCGACCCGTCGGTGCGAGTGGGGTCGAGCCGAGCGCTAGGCGGACGGTTGTAAGGCGAAGCCTTGGCTGTCGGCGGCGAGCAGCACCGTGATCACCTTGCGGTCGGCCATGAGAGAGGATGCGTGCCGCTGTCGCTAGGTCGTAAAACAAGCGCGAAGAGCCGCTGGCAGGGTGCCTGGAGTTTCGCTGGTACGGGGGATAGGCAAGTTCTCCTCTGTTGATCTGGCGCTCGCCGGTACGGCGAGCGCTCGCGAGAGCGGATCTGCTCTTGGCCTGGACACGATTCCACACTGACGGCACACGAGATCGCAGTCCTCGATCAGGTGACGGGATCGCCGCTCAGTTCCCACTGAGGAGATCCTCTGCGCGGCGGGCCGCAGGCCGAGGCACGGCGGCGCTGCCCGTTGCTCCGCACCGCCCGCGCGGCCGGGTATGACCGTCGCAGAACCCGTCAGCAGCACATCGCGAGCCAGGCTGCGAACTTCTCCCTGGTGTCCGTCTATGCAGACTGCCGGCCCTGTCTCTGGGGTGGTGTCGGCGCCACTCCAGGTCGGACCATCTTCGTGCAACAGAAAGGAGACTGCAGTGCGCCTGTCTCGTTCCGCAACGATCCTTATCCTCGGCCTCTCGCTCGCGACCGCCGCCCGAGCTCAAGACGACTTTGACCTCTGGATCTCGGAAGAGCTCCTCAAGGGCATCGTTGACAGCAAGTCCTTGCTCTATTCGATGGAGATGACCCTGCAAGACCGCTCGAACGTTCATCGGCTGGCCAGTGACTGCGAGATGCACCTCGCGGCGGTGCCTCAGAAGGCCGGCCTGACGGCGCCGAAGTCCTTCGTGGTCGAACCGCCCAACCTGTGCAAGAACAAGCCTCCTGACGGGAGCAAGTCCTGGGAGGCCTTCGCCGACGCCAACCTTCTCGCCGCGGGCGAAGCGTGCACGATCACTGGCTTCCCCCGCATCCTCGATGAGCATCTCCATGGCGACGAGATGCCCTCGAATCCTCATCATGGCTTCGAGCTCCACCCTGCCACGCAGATCACATGTGGTGCCGTTTCCCTCGATACCAGCGGCTTTCTGCGTCACTACCCTGGAATGGCCGAGATCAAGCCTGCATCGGCAGCCTCCTGCTTCGAGATGGCGGTCCGGGTGCGCCGCAACGTCGGCCAGCGGCGGTATGAGCTGCAGGTCGACCGGCCCTCGACCTGCGGCAACTTCTTTTCCTACGAGATGTCGATCTTCACCGAGTGGATTCGGAGCATCAACGGGAGTGGCCCGCCGTCCGGCCACTCCGCGATCGCGCGTGTCAGGCCCGCCGGGCAGAACGGTGACAAGACGCTCAAGATCTACACCCTGCCGGGCACGCCGGAGGATACGCTCCTCGAACAGTGGAAAACTGCCGGCACCGCAGAGCCGCATCACGGAGCCTTCTTCTACGGCCTCACTACCATCGATTACTTCGCCATCTGGAAGACGGTCACCGACAAGCAACACAATCCGCGTGACGTCCCTGACTGGACCAACGTCCCGTTTCCACTTGCCATGGTGGTCTTTGGCTCGGTCGACGATCCAAACCCCGAGGCCGACGAGGGCGGGCCTTTCGAATAGATCCTGGTGGACTGGGAGATCCCGCTCGAGGTCCGTCCAAACGATCATGCGGTGAATCGCTGAGCGCCTCACCCGAGGCCGGTGAGGACCTTGCCTGGCTGACGGTCCGACCGACGGCCTTCCTGTGCTCGGCGCCGAGCCATTCGCCGGCGAACCGGCGCTCTCTGAGAGGTGGACGATGAACACGAGCTCTTACGGTTGGGCGGTGTGGCTGCTGGCTGTGCTGTTGCTGGTGTGGCTGGGTACCGTGCCATTGCAGAGCGCGGCGACCGCGGCGGCGCCGACGAGCGCCTATGAAGCGCAGGTCGTGGAGATCGGCGCCGACCAAGGGATGTTAAGGGTCGAGCGGACGGGAGTACCGGGACGGCCTGAGCGCGATCTCACCGTGGACGGCAAGGACGAGGCGGGAAAGGCGCTCCGGGCGCGGCTCAAGTCGGGCATTCAATCCCGGGACCTGGTAGAGGTGACCGAGGTGCAGGGAAAGGACGGGGCGCTGGCGAAGCTGGAGATCCGGAAGCAGGACGTGCCGGCATGGCAGAGGTGGCTGACCCTGGCTGGCGCCGCGCTGCTGGTGTTCTTCTTCGCCAAGGTGACGTTGGGCAGCGACCTCAAGCGTCTGGTCGTAGGGCTGGACGGGCGGACCAGCAACTCGAAGGTCCAGATGGCGGTGTGGTTTGGCGTGCTGATGGTGGCTTATCTGTCGACGCTCTGGCTGCGGTTCTGCCTCAGCGGCAACTGGCTGATGGGCGCTGTCGACATCCCCCCGAACCTGCTTGCGCTGTCCGGGCTGAGCGCGCTCTCGTTCGCGGGCGCGAAGGCCATCACCCAGGGCAAGCAGAACGCCCTCGCGGCGGCGGGGATGACGGGAGCAATGAAGGCGCCGGCGGACCGGCCCGCCCGGCTGTCCGACCTGGTGCAGGACGACGCCGGGAATGCCGACTTCGGCGACTTCCAGATGCTGCTGGTCTCGATCGTCGCGGCGTTGACCTATTTGGTGCAGATCTTCATGTTTCTCGGGGTGCTCAAGCTGAGTGCAAAGGTTGCGTTGCCGGACGCCGACAGCACCCTGCTTGCCGCCTTCGGCCTGGGGCAAGGAGCGTACCTGGTCAAGAAGGCCGCGAGTGGGCCCAAGCCGCCGGCGGCGACGCCGGCCGGCGCTGGCGGTGGCGGTGCCGGAGCCGCACCGGGAGGTGCGGCTGCGGGTGCCGCGCCAGCACCGGCTCCTCCAGCTCCACCCGCGCCACCGGCTGCGCCGGCAGGAGGTGGGGGCGCCGGTGCGGTCCAGCCTGGTGCCGCGGGCGCGCCGCCGGCCCCGGCAGGCGAGCAAGCCGGAAGGCTGGGCGTGGAGGCTTAGGCTTGCTCCGCGCGACCTCCGACCAGACCCGGACCTGGGCTGGTCGGTGAGCGACGATGTGAACCGCCTCCCGAGGAGAAGACTCCCGGGCGCTGGTGAGGGAGGCGCAGGAAGGTCAAATGACTAGGAGCCTGCGGCCTCGCCAGGAGAACCTCACCGCCCGCGGGCGATGACCCTGGTCAGCTCCGCCTCGAAGGCGGCGAGGTCGGCCGGTGCGAAGCGTCCGAGGTCCCAGAGGCTCTCGATCCGGCGCAAGGTGACCTTGAGCTCGGGATCGAGCCGGGGGAGGCGTCCGCGCAGCAGGAAGGCGAGATAGCGGCGGTTCGCGGGAGTCTTGAAGAAGGCAGAGGTCTGCGAGGCAGCGGCAAGGCGAGCGGCCTCGGTCCACTTGCCGAAATCCACCCAGCGGGGGAGCAGCGTGGAATTCTCGCCTTCGAGGGCCGCCTCGCGCGCTGACGCTTCGGCGGCGAGGTGGCGCAGGGCCGCAGCGGAGCTCAGCCTGGCCGACTCGGCCTCATAGGCCTCAGCTTGATCCTTCATCAAGGGCATATCGCGTAGCAGGTCGCCGATGCGGGAGAGGATGCGGGAAGAGCGGTCGACGTCGCCGGCGGCGATGCCGAGGTGGAGGTCGACCTCGAAGACTCCCACGAGGAAGGACGGGAGAGGCGAGAAAGGTACCGTTTCACCGTGGCCGCTGCGCATCCGGGGCGTAGCGTAGAAGTGCTCCTCGATGCGCGGCGTGTGCGACAGGGGAGCGACGAGATCAGCGGCGACCATGGACGGCGGGGTCGAGAGCCAGTCGTGGGTCGCGATGCCAGCCACCACGGCCAGAGTCGCCGCGGTCGCCGCGGCAGGCCACCAGGGACGGCGGTGCCAGGAGCGGTGCGAACTTGTCGGCCCGAAGGGGACGACCTGACCGGCGGCGTGGTCGAGCGCCGCCTGGTCGAGTTGGGACCGGGCGTCAGCGACGTTGGCCAGGACCTCGTAGCACCTCTCGCAGCGAGCGAGGTGCGCAGTGATCCGCTTGCCCTCGGTGGCGGACAGGGTGGCGTCGAGAAAGGCGGCGAGCTCCTCGTCTGCGGGGCAGGATCCTCGGAGGGTACAGGTCTTGGAAGGGGCCATCCGGTTTCCGACGCGGCGCACGCGCCGCTCGGGACGCCTGCCGCTTGAAGTATAGACGGACGCGAATATCTTTCTGCGCAACCGACGGCCGGCCCCAGGCCTCGCGGCGGCGAGGTGCTGCTCTTTCAGGGTTACACTCTCAAGCGGTCAATCCTCAAAGAGGAGACGGACCGAGCCCGTGGCTTCCAGGGAGCGACGTCAGGCACGCCGGACGGATGCGAGAGCGGGGTTACGTCTGCCGGGAATCGCTCTCGCCATCGCAGTTGCCATCTTGGCAGCGGCGTCATGGAGCGTCTCGTGCTCGAAGCGGGGTGCCAGCTCTCCGGAAGCTGACCGGATGGCCTGGTCCAGGCTCGCCGGCGGCGCCCGGGTGGCGGGCGGCCGCCTGTGGCACGTGGCATGGGGAGCGAAGGAGCTGGACGAGGTCGGCGCCTCGAGCGAAATCCGAGCGCTGGTCCGTCACATGATCAGGGATGCGGGGCGCGGATGCACGCCTCGCTGCCTCGCAAACATCGCGCTGGTCAAGATGATGAACCACCAGAACGCCTCAGCCGTCGAGATCCTCGAGCGGGCGGTCGACCGGGCACCCGGGGACGCAGTGCTGTGGAGCGACCTCGCGGTAGCGAGGCTGGCGGCGGCGGAGAGGGCGGGCAGCGCGCTGCCCCTGGTGGGCGCGCTGGCGGCGGGCGAGCGCGCGCTTGCGATCAAGCCGGATCTCGAGGAGGCGCTCTTCAACCGCGCCCTGACTCTGCAGCGCCTTCACCTGGTCGCCCTGGCGAGAGCGGCCTGGAGCCGGTACCTGGCCGTGGATGCGGCGTCGTCCTGGGCTTACGAAGCCGGCCGGATGGTCGTCGCACTGCCGAGCGGTGCCGAGCGGCAGCAGTGGCGCGACGAGTTCGCGCGGCTGGCGGCAGCTGGTGGCCGGCCGGAAGACGTGGCGGCTGCGGTGAGGCGATCCCGGCAGGAGGCGCGACTGGGGATCGAAGAGACGACGCTGGCCGACTGGGGCCGGGCGCGGCAGAGGGGCGATGCGGAGGCCGCAGAGCGCCATCTGCGGCTGGCGGGAGCCTTTGGCAAGGCGCTGGTGGCGGCGGGATCTGACCCGTTGATCGCGGACGCGGTCGGCTCCATCCGGGCGGCGGAGGCGAGCGGTGACGCGGAGAGGGTGAGCTCGCTGGCCGGCGGGCACCTGGCCTATGCCGAGGGCATGGAGCTCTACAAGGCGTCGGCAGACCGCAAGGCACTGCAGCGCTTCGACCAAGCGGTGGAGCTGCTGAACAAGGGGCGCAGCCCGTTCGTCGGCTGGGCGCAATTCCGCGCGCAGCTGTGCCACTACTACGACGGTGAAAATGCCGGCGTGCTGGCCGCGGCGCAGGGAATGCTGCGGGATGCCGCGACCGAACACTATCCAGCGCTCAAGGGTCGAGCTTCGCTGCTCGCCGGCATGGCGAGCTTCCGGCTGGCGCGTTTCGGGCAATGCGCTCGCTTCTACCGCCAAGCTCTCACCGCGTTCGCTGGCATCGGCGAGACCGAGCACGTGGCGGCGGCGCACTTCATGCTGGCCGAGGCGCTGCAGACGGAGGGCGATCTCGAGCAGGCCTGGGAGCAACGCCTGGCGGCCCTCGCTCTTGCCCATGGGCTCGGCGACTCGATCTATTACTACAACAGCCTTTACGACGCGGCGGAAGCGCTCCGGCTGGCTGGCGAGCACCGGTTGGCGCTGGTCTTCGAGAACGAGATGGCTCGCTTCGCCGGCGGCAGAGGCAATCCTCTCCTGCTCACCGAGACGCTGATCGATCGCGCGCGGACCCGCCACCGCCTGGGCGACGCGGCGAGCGCACGTCGTGACCTGGCGGCAGCGGCGGCCTGGCTCCAGAGCGTGCAGCGCGGCGAGCGCCGCCTTCGCCTCGACACAGCGCTCCGGCTGGCGCGGGCCGAGATGGCGGTCGGGACTCCGGAGGCGCTCGCCACGCTGACGGCGGCCATCGGGCTGGCGCGGGAGCGGCGGGACGAGTTCCGGCTGCCGGCACTGTACGAGCTGCGGGCGAGGAGCCAGCTAATGGAGGGTCGCGTCGAGGAAGCGGCTGGCGACCTCCTTGCCGGGATCGAAGAGTGCGAGCGGCAGCGCGAACGCCTGCTGGCAGAGCAGCTACCCGGCGCGTTTCTCGATCAGCGGCAAGGGGTGTTCCAGGAAATGGTCCGGCTGCAGCTCCGGCTGGGCAGGCCGGAACGGGCGCTGGCGTTCGCCGAGCGAGGGCGGACGCGCAACCTGCTCGAGACGCTGGCGGCCAACGCCCCCGAGGGCAAGGAGAGTATCGCCGGCGGCGTCACCTCGGCGGCTGCGATCGCCGAGGCGCTGCCTGCATCGACGGCGCTGCTCGAGCTCGGAGTGCTCGAGGACCGTACGGTGGCGTGGCTGGTGGGCCGCGACGGTCTGGTCGTCCGCGAGCTGCCGATCGGAGCCGCGGACCTGCGCCGGCGTGTGGCCGAGCTGCAAGGCGAGATCGTCCGCGGAGAGGGGGCGGTGCCGCGCGAAAGCCCTGCGCTCTTCGAGCTGCTCATCCGCCCACTGGCCGACGTCCTGGACAGGTACACCGCGCTGGTCGTGGTCGCGGACGA
>DASZHY010000356.1:0-13604 GCA_035949675.1 Thermoanaerobaculia bacterium | reverse complement strand
CTCGATCTTGCCTCTTCCCCCCAGCGAGCCTGAAGGTCGCCAGGCACCACCGTTTGCCGCAGCCCGAGGCCCGGGCGGAAGGGGCGCCCCTGAGGCGTGCCCCTGAGATAAGCTCCTCGCGATGGCAAAGAACACCGACAGCTACCGCGCTTCCGTCCTGATCGTGGACGACGAGTCCGCGATCCGCGACAGCCTCAGGATGATCCTCGAATACGAGGGCTACCGCGTCGAGGAGGCCGGCTCGGGCCCGTCGGCGCTGGCGCGCATCGCCGACCGCCTGCCGGATGCCGTGCTGCTCGACGTCAAGATGTCGGAGATGGACGGCATCGAGGTGCTGCGGGCGATGCGGGAGCGCGGCTACGACGTGCCGGTGCTGGTGGTGAGCGGGCACGCGGACGTCGCCACTGCCGTCGAGGCCACCCGGCTGGGGGCCTACGACTTCTTCGAGAAGCCGCTGCAGCGCGAGCGCGTGCTGGTGTCGCTGCGCAACGCGGTCGAGAGCGCGCGCCTGCGTGCCGAAAACCGCTCGCTCGGCGTCGAACCCGAGACCCTGATCGGCGCCGCGGCCGCGATGCGCAAGCTGCGGGAGACCATCGACAAGGCGGCGCCGACCAACGCCACCGTGCTGGTCACCGGCGAGAGCGGCACCGGCAAGGAGCTGGTGGCGCGCGCCATCCACCGCGCCTCCGCCCGGCGCGAGCGCCAGCTGGTGCAGGTCAACTGCGCCGCCATCCCCGAAGAGCTGATCGAGTCGGAGCTCTTCGGCCACGAGAAGGGGAGCTTCACCGGCGCGGTGCGCAAGCAGATGGGGAAGTTCGTCACCGCCGACTCGGGCACCATCTTCCTCGACGAGATCGGCGACATGTCGGCGCGCACCCAGGCCAAGGTGCTGCGGGTGCTGCAAAACGGCGAGGTCGAGCCGGTGGGCGCCGAGCGCACCATCCAGGTCGACGTGCGGGTGATCGCCGCCACCAACCGCAATCTCGAGGACGAGATCGCCGCCGGGCGCTTCCGCGAGGACCTCTACTACCGGCTCAACGTCATCCCCATCCACACTCCGGCGCTGCGCGAGCGCCTCGAGGACGTGCCTCTCTTGGTCGACTACTTCACGCGCCGCTACTCGGAAGCGAACAACTGCCGGCCGAAGGAGCTCACTCCAGAAGCGCTGGTCCACCTGCGCGCGCTGCCCTGGAAGGGCAACGTGCGCGAGCTCAAGAACCTCGTCGAGCGCCTGCTGATCCTCTCGCCCGGCGAGGCGGTGACCCGCGAGGACGTGATCGGCGCCACCGGCGGCGCGCGTCCGGAGCTGTCGAGCGGCGTGCTGACGGTGAAGACGTTGCGTGAGTTCCGTGACGTCTCCGAGCGCATGTTCCTCATCCACAAGCTCGAGGAGAACAACTGGAACGTGACCCAGACCGCCCAGTCCATCGACACTCCCCGCAGCAACCTCTACAAGAAGCTCGAGCAGTACGACATCCGCCGCGAGGAGCCACCGCGTGAGCTCTGACCCGTCGCCGCCATCTCCGCCATCGCTCCCATCTCTGATGGACCGGCGCGACGGCCTGCTGATGCGCCTGCTCGAGGAGAGCGGGGCGCTTTGCCGCGGCCATTTCCTCCTCTCTTCCGGGCGCCATTCGCCGGCCTACGTGCAATGCGCGTTGCTGCTCGAGGACCCGGTCCGGGCGCGCCGCGTGGGCGCCGAGATCGCCGAGGCGCTGCGCTCCTTTCATCCCGATTCGGTGCTGTCGCCGGCCCTGGGAGGCATCATCATCGGCCACGAGGTGGCGGCGGCGCTCGGGGTGCCGTTCCGCTTCGCCGAGCGCAAGGGCGAGGAGCTCGGGCTGCGGCGGGGTTTCTCGCTGCGTCAGGGAGAGCGGGTGGTCATCGTCGAGGACGTGGTGACCACCGGCCGCTCGACCCTCGAGACGGCGGCCCTGGCGACCGGCCGCGGCGCTCGCGTCGTGGCGATCGGCGCCATCATCGACCGCACCGGCGGCGCGGGCGGCAGCGGCGGCACCGGCGGACGTCCACCCTTCGACGTGCCTTTCCGGGCCCTGATCACCTTGGACCTGCCTTCCTACTCCCCCTCCGAGTGCCCGCAGTGCCAGGCGGGCAGCAGTCCCGAAAAGCCCGGCAGCCGGCCCGGCGCCGGCGAGAACGTGGGTGCCGGCGGCGGGCGTCTGGACGTCCAGTAAGACGTCCAGCAAAAGTGCAATCGAGGGGGTGGGGGCGCCGGGCGAAGGGGAGGGGCGTTCGGTTCGGCATAGAGTCGGCACTCATGAACAGGCTCGCGTTGCCCGCGTTGCGTCGGCTGCCGGCGTTGTTCGCATTGCTTGCCTCGCTCGCGGGGAGGGCGGCCTGGGCCGACGGCACGCAGACCGGCCTCATCACCGGCCAGGTGGTCGATGCCTCCGGCGCCGGGGTCGCGGCGGTGCAGGTCACCGCCGTGGGCCCGCAGATCCGGCGCACTGAAGAGGCCGACGACCAGGGACGGTTCCGGTTTCCCGCTCTCGGCGTCGGCACCTACGATCTGCACGCCGAGCTGTTGGGCCTGGCCGCCGAGCAGCGAGGAGTCCGCGTCTCGATCGGCCGCACCACGGTCGTGCGGCTGCGACTCGTAGGCCCGGGTGCCCGGCAGGAAGCGCCGGCCGCCGGGGAGCCCGGGTCAGAGCCACCGGACCTGGCGGCGCAGGAATCGATCCAGGTCATTGCCGAGGCGTCGGTGATCGACCGCTTCGACACCCGCATCGGCGCCAACATCGGCTTCGACTTCATCGACCGGTTGCCGCTGCCGCGCTTCTACCAGAGCGTCGCCCTGCTGCTGCCGGGGGTGAGCGGCGGCATCGACGGCAACCCCAACGTCAACGGCGCGCTGCGCAGCGACAACCAGTTCCTGATCGACGGCGTGGACACCACCGATCCGGCCACCGGCCTGTTCGGCCTCAACCTCGCCTACCAGGCCATCCAGGAAGTCAGCGTCACCACCGCCGCCGCGCCCGCCGAGTACGGGCGCACCTCCGGCGGCGTGATCAACGTCGTGACCCGCTCGGGCACCAACCAGTACCAGGGGGTCACCCGCCTGCTGGCTACCAACAATGGCTGGAACCGGCCCTACCGTTTCCCGGACCGCGAGGTGGCGCAGCTCGCGCCGGAGATCGCCGCCGCCAACGCCGGCCCCAACCGCATCGATCCGACGCTGGCGCTGTCGCTTGGCGGCCCGCTGTGGCGCGACCACGTCTGGCTGTTCGGCGCCTATGACGACAGCCAGAGCACCTTCCAGGGGCCCACCCACGAGGGCACGCTCTGGAACCGGGGCTCCGAGATCGAGAGCTCGGCGGCCAAGGTCACCTGGCAGGTCAACGACGAGAACACCGTGGTCGGCCAGTTCACCAACGACTCGACCGCGTTCGCCGCCTTCGACCCGTTCAACCGCGGCTACGCCGAGAATCGCGTCGCGCGCGGCTTCGGCGCGCTGCAGAGCTCGCTGGTGGATCGCATCCCGGGCGACATCTTCGCGCTGGAGCGCGAGTCGCAGGACGGCAACTTCGAGAAGCTGCAGCTCAACAGCGCCATCCGCCAGGACATGTCGCTCGAGCTGACGCTGGCGAACCAGATCAGGGACCTGACCCGCCGGCCGCTCAACTCGCGCGGGCTGACCGCCGGCGCGCCGCACCTGGCGGCCGCCGGCCAGCCGCCGGACGGGCAACCGGCGCCGGAGCTCCGCGATCTCATCCTCTACAATGGCATCACCGACAACGGCCTCGAGCGCCGGCCGCGGCGCCAGGGCAACCTGGTCATCAACGGCTTCGTGCAGCTCGGGCCCACCGACCACGAGTTGAAGACGGGCGTCGATTTCGAGCGCACCGTCTCGGAGCGGCATTTCAACTTCTCCGGACAGCGGGGCATCGATCCCTTGACCGGCATGGCCGTGGAGGGACAGCTGTTCACCGATCTCGCCGGCAACGGCGGGTGCGCCGCGCCGGGCTGTCCGCCCTTCGACCCGGCGACCGGCGCCTTCCAGCCCTACCAGCTCTTCCAGTTCTACGACCGCGACACCACCAAGACGGTGGAGCAGACCTTCGCCGTCTACCTGAGCGACGCCATCGCGGTCGAGCGCTGGCTGATCAGCCTGGGCGGCCGCTTCGAGTCGGTGCGCGCCACCGACCGCGACCGGGGGGCGCTGATCGACTCGAGCAGCGTGGCGCCGCGGCTGGCCGTCACCTTCGACGCCAGCGGCGACCGCAAGGTGCTGCTGGCCGGCACCTACGGGTTCTACTACGAGCCGTTCCTGCACAGCTATCTCGACACCTACAACAACCTCGACGCGCTCTCGGGCTACACGCCTTATACCTGGAAGGCGAGCGACCCCGCCTGCTCCGGCCAGGACCCGAAAGACCTGCGCTCGCCCTGCTGGGTGGCGGGGACCCCGGTGGCGCCTTTCAACAGCCTCTCTTCCACTCCCAACGAGGACCTGCGCCGCTCGTGGATCGACGAGGCGACCATCGGCTTCGAGCGCCAGGTGACCGCAACGGTCGGCGTCAGCCTCTATTTCATCCATCGCCGCTGGCACGATCTTTGGGACAACGTGCTCCAGGGGGTGTTCGACGCCCACGGCAATCTCGTCGGCGCCACCTCGCAGGTGGTCAACCTGCCCAGGGCGCGCCGGCAGCAGCAGTCCCTGCAGCTGCTGGTGCAAAAGCGCTACTCGGAGCACTGGCAGCTGCTGGGCTCCTACACCCGCAGCCGCACCGAGGGCAATCTCTTCGAGGACAGCGGCGCCGACGCCGAGGATTATGGCGACTTCAGCAAGGTCTCCTTCGTCAACCTGGTCAACCGCTATGGCCTGGCTCCCTACGACCGGCGCGACCAGATCAAGCTCTTCAGCAGCTATCGCTGGCCCTGGCGGCAGGCCAGCTTTTCTTTCGGGAGCGCCTTGCTCTACGCGAGTGGAGTGCCCTACCAGATGGAGAAACTGGACCCGCTGGGCGTGCGCTTCCTGACTCCGCGGGGCTCGCTGCGGCTCCCGGACCAGTTCCAGCTGGACCTGTCGCTGACCTCCGAGTACCAGCTGTTGCGGCCGGGGCTCACCGTCGAGCTCAGAGCGGAGGTCTTCAACGTCACCGACCAGAAGCAGATCCTGGGGGCCGAGTCGTTGGTCGACACCGGCCAGTTCGGCAAGCCCCGCTCGATCCTGGACCTGCAAGCCCCCCGCAGCTACCGGGTGACCGTGGGAGTTCATTTCTAGCGCACCTCCGCGGGGGCCTACGTGGGTTCCCCATGCGGCCGGGCCTCATGAGATGCGGCGGTACTGCTTGGCGACCTTCCAGGCTCGCTGAGGATTGTTGCCGAGGTCGAAGTTCTCGCCTCGCCTTTTAGAGTCGCCAAGCAGCACCGCCGCATCTCCCGGGCCCTCCTCCTTCCCACTCCGGCGGTCGTTTCTTCCTGGACGCGGAGGTATATTTGCTGGTGCGATGAAACGGGCCGCGGGCAAGGACGTCACGCAACTGCTGCGCCGCTGGCAGCAGGGGGACCAGGAAGCCACCGAGGAGCTGCTGCCGCTGATCTACGGCGAGCTGCGCAAGATCGCCCGCCGGCACCTGCGCGGCGAGCGCCATGGCCACACGCTCGAGGCAACCGCCCTGGTGCACGAGGTCTACCTGCGGCTGAGCGGCGGGGCGGAGCTGCACTGGAACGACCGCGTCCACTTCTATGCGGTCGCCGCCCAGATGATGCGCCGCGTGCTGGTCGACCATGCCCGCGGCCGCGACGCCGCCAAGCGCGGCGGCAGCGTCGTCAAGGTCTCGCTCGACGAGGCGCGCGACCCGGCGGTCGAGAGCGGCCCCGACGTGGTGGCCCTGGACGACGCCCTCAAGAGCCTCGAGGCGCTGGACCCGCGCAAGAGCAGGATCGTCGAGCTGCGCTTCTTCGGCGGTCTGACGCTCGAGGAGACGGCTGCTGTCCTGGGAGTCTCGGTCCCCACCGTGGTCAAGGAGACGCGCCTGGCGCGGGCCTGGCTGCACAGCCAGATCGCCGCGAGCCCGCCGCAGCCCTGATGGAGAGCCACGAGCTCGAGCGCTGGCGGCGGGTGCAGGAGCTGTTCGAAGCCGCCGCCGATCTGCGGCCGGGCGAACAAGCTGCCTACCTCGCGGCGGCGTGCGGCGGCGACGGCGGCCTGCGGCAGGAGGTCGATGCGCTGCTGCGCTCCGACGCCGAGGCCGGCAGCTTCATCGAGCACGCCATCCGCCGCGGCTCGGACCTGCTGCTCGCCGCCGAGCCCGATCCGCTCGAGGCGCTGGGCAAGATCGGCAAGTACGAGATCCTTGGGCGCATCGGCGAAGGCGGCTTCGGCATCGTCTACAAGGGGCGCGACGCCGTGCTGCAGCGCTACGTCGCGGTCAAGACCTGCTCCTCGAGCGACGAGAAGCTGCGACGCCGCTTCTTCCGCGAGGGCCAGATCGCCGCCGGCCTGCAGCACCCCAACGTCACCACGGTCCACGATCTTGGGGTCGAGCGCGGCATCCCATACCTGGTCCAGGAATTCCTGGCCGGCGAGGACCTCAACCACAAGATCGCGCGCCAGGAAGGGCTCACCGCGCTGCGCCGGCTCGAGATCCTGGTGCAGGTGGCGCGGGGCCTCGAGTATGCCCATCTGCAGGGCGTGCTGCACCGCGACATCAAGCCCGCCAACATCCGGATCCTGCCGTCGGGCACGGTCAAGATCATGGACTTCGGCATCGCCAAGCTGCTGCACGAGGTCTCCGACGTCACGACGCAGGGAGTGACCCTGGGCACCGTCGGGTACCTCGCGCCCGAGCAGCTGCGCGGCGAAGAGGTGGACCGGCGCACCGACATCTTCTCCTTCGGGGTCCTGGTCTACGAGCTGTTGACCTACCAGCGCCCGTTTCCGGGCAGCACCTTCTCGGAGGTCTCCTATCGGCTGCTCAACGAGGAACCCGCGGCGCTGAGCGATCTCGCCCCCGTCCACGGCCGGACGATCGCCGAGCTGGCCAGCCGTTGCCTGGCCAAGGACCCGGCGAACCGGTACGACACCTTCGCCGAGGTTATCGCCGTGCTGGAGCCGGAGATTGCGGCGCTGCGCTCGGGTCCGCTGCCGGTGATGGCCGCGACAGCCGGCTCGGACGCCGCCGCCGGCGTGGTGGGCGCGGGTGCCGCGGACGCGGCAGGCACGGGCGCCGCCGCCGATCATGAATGGCGCCGGCGGCGCTTGGCCCGTCGCGCCTGGCTCGGGGCAGCCGCCGTGGCGTTGGCGGTGAGCCTCGGCGCGGCGGGGCGGGCCGTGCTGCGGCGGCAGGCGCCGGGGCCGCCGGGAGGTTCGCCCGGGTCGAGGATCGCGGCGGCGCCGGGGACGGCGGCAGGCCGGATGGAGCCGCCGCAAGCGGCGGGGACCGCGACAACCCCGGCAGCCGCGCCGGGCCCATCGCGCGGGCAGGTGTCCCCAGCTGGCGCACCGCTCGGGCAGGTCCCACCCGGCGCAGCGCGCGGTCAGGCGTCCGCACCCTCCGCCCCTGCGCGGCAGGACCGCCGCCCCCACCAGGACGTGCCGCTGGCAGTGCCGCCGCTGCCAGCGCCGCCCGGCTCCCGCCGCGCCACGCCGCCGGCGTCGCGTCCTGGTGGTGGCGCCGTTGCCGGTGCAGCGTCCGGCACGGGTGCCGAGGCAGCGCCCCGAGGCGACGCCCAGGCGACGGAGCGCGGGCAGGATGTCGGCGCCCGCGGCGAGCGCCAGCCGGGTGCGGCAGCCGCCACCGCCGAGGGGGACGAGACTGCCGGAGAGCCCGCGGTTGCCGGCGGGCCGGCCGAGGATTCGAGACGCGGGCAAAGCCCGGCAAGCTCCGGCGCCGGTGCGGGCGCCGCCGAGAGCGCCGGCGAGGCAGGCGGCGCCGCCCGGCCGATGGTGCGGGGCGACGTCATCCCGCCAGGCGCGCCGCGCTCCACGCCACCTCGCCTGCTCAGCCGCCCAGAGCCCCAGTACCCGGACCGGGCGCGCCGGCGCCAGGTGGAATCGGACGTCCTGCTGCTGGTGCTGGTCGACGAGAACGGACGCGTCGTCCGGGCGATCGTGAAGCGGACCGACGACGTTGCCAGATTGGGCTTCAACGAGGCGGCGCGGCGGGCCGCCTTCCGCACCACCTTCAACCCGGCAAGCCGCGACGGCCTCCCCGGCAAGATGTGGACGGAGCTGCCCTTCAGCTTCCGCCTGCATCCGGGCGAGTAGTAGGGCTAGAACTCGCCGACCATCAGGATCTCGGTCTCGAGGCGCTGGCCGGTGCGCCGCTCGACGACCACTTGCACGTGCTCGATGAGGGCGCGGACCTCCGCCGCCGTGGCGCCGCCGCGGTTGACGATGATGTTGGCGTGGCGATGGGTGACGACGGCGCCGCCGCGGGCGGCGCCCTTGAGCCCTGCCTCCTCGATCAGGCGGCCGGCGCCGACGCCGGCGATCTTCTTGAAGATCGATCCGACGCTCGGCTCCGTGTCGAGGGGCGGATGGCGCAAGGCGCGCCAGGCGAGGTTCTCGCGCACCACCTGACGCAGGCGCTCGGGATCGGCCGGTGCCAGCTCGAAGGTGACGCTCAGCACGGTGTCGGGCCGGTGATGGAGGATGGAGGTGTCGTAGCCGAAGGCGAGCTCTTCGACCCCGGCCGTACGGCGCTCGCCCGCCGCGTCCAGCAGCTCGGCCTCGACCGTCACCTCGGCAATGAACATGGTGCGCTCGCGCGCCGGCGCCGGGGACAGGAAGTGGAGGTTCTGCCAGACGGCGCCGCCGACCGTCGAGGGGATGCCGGCGTAGTGCTCGAGCCCGGAGAGCCCATGGGCGATCGCCAGCTCGATGAGGTCGGGATAGACGACGACGCCGCTTTCGGCCCGCAGACGGCGAGGCGAGGCGCGCTGCTCCGGGCCGGCGGTGGGTTCCAGCCCGACCCCGCACGCCCGGTTGCGGATCACCAGGCCGCGAAACCCGCGGTCGCCGACCAGGATGTTGGCGCCGAGTCCGAGCCGGAAGTACGGCACCCGGTGGCGGCGCGCCGCGGTCACCGCGGCCGCCAGCTCGCCGGCGGACGCGACCTCGACCAGGAGGTCGGCAGGGCCGCCGATGCGGAAGGTGGTGTAGGGAGCGAGGGGCACGTCGCGCCGCGCCCGCAGCGCTCCCAGCTCGCCGGCCAGCGCCGCCAGCGCCGAGAGGTAGCTGGTCTGGGGTGAGATCAGGGGTCGATCAGCGCCAGGCGGTGGCTGTGGCGCCCCCCTTCGAACGGCGTCTCGAGCCAGATGCGCACGATCTCGAGGGCCAGATCGAGCGGCATCATGCGCTCGCCCAGCGAGATCACGTTGGCGTCGTTGTGCTGGCGGCCCAGCCGCGCCGACTCGGCGTTCCAGCACAGCGCGCAGCGCACGCCGCGCACGCGGTTGGCGACGATCGCCTCGCCGTTGCCCGAGCCGCCGAGGACGATGCCGCGCTCGGCGGCGCCGCTCGCCACCGCCTCGGCGACCGGGCGGATGTAGAGCGGGTAATCGACCGGCGGCTGCGCGGCGTAGGTGCCATGGTCCTGCACCTCGTGGCCGCCACGCCCCAGGTACTCCCTGATCGCTTCCTTGTACTGGAAGCCGGCGTGGTCCGAGCCGATGGCGATCTTCATGCGCTCTCCTCTCCGTCCCCTCCGTCCCCTGCCGCGGCGCCCGGCGGGCGGCGGCGGGAGCGAGGCGGATTCTATCGCGGGTCGGCGCCCATCCTCCGGCGGCGGAGCTCGAACAGGGTGAGGGCCGCCGCCACCGTGGCATTGAGCGATTCGACCGGCGGCGCCACCGGGATGGTGAGGCGCAGCGCGGCGCGCGCGAGGAGGGCCGGCGAGACGCCCGGTCCCTCGGCCCCGAGAGCCAAGATCAGAGTGTCGTGCAGGGCACCCTTGGCGTCGAGGCCGGCGGCCTGGCGCGGCGCGTAGAGGTCGTCGCCGCCGCGCGGCACCAGCGCCACCCAGCAGGGAGCCCTGCCCGGCGGCGGCCCCTGTGACGATGGCGACTCCTGCGCCGGCGGCGGCCGCTCCGACTCCTCCGACGCCTGCGGCCCCTCCGCCAGATGCCGGTCGAGCAGGTCCGGCGTCACGCCCAGGGCGACCGGCAGGCGCAGCAGGCTGCCCGCGGAGGCGCGCAGGGCGCGCGGATGGTTGGGGTGGACGGTGCCGGGCGCGAGCGCCATGCCGGCGGCGCCGGCGGCCTCGGCGACGCGCGCCAGGGCGCCGAGGTTGCCGGGGTCCTGCAGGCCCTCGACGTAAAGGTAGACGCCGCCGGCGCGGGCCGGCAGGGCCTCGACGCCGCCGCGCGGCAGCTGCGCCACGGCCAGCAGGCCACGCGGTGAATCGGCGTCGGCGAGCTCGTCGAGCAGCCGCGGCTCGACGGTCAGGGGAGGGCAGGGCAGGCCGCCGGCGAGGGCGCTGCCGGCGGGGGAGGCGAGGAACTCGGGCGTTGCGAGCACCATCTCGATCGGCAGGCCTGCCGCCTGCGCCGCGGCCAGCAGGTGAGGGCCTTCGAGCAGCGCCCGCGCGCCTTTACTTCGCCTCAGACGCCGCATATCCTTGAGCGTCCTATTCTGGCGGCTCGCTATCATCATGATCGGAGATCTTAAGAATTTCTGGCAGCGGCTCCAAACCGGGGTCGAGGTCGCCGTCGCCGCCGGTGCCCTGCCGGACAAGCTCCTCGGAGTGCGCGACGGGTTCCTGCGCTACTTCCATGACGGCCTCGATCGCTCGGTGTCGGTGGCGGTCGTCCCGCAGAGCATCGAGGAGCCGCCGCTCGGCCTGCTGATCTCGGACGAAGAGGTCATCCGCCTGACTCGCAAGCGGGCGCTGGACCTCGAGCAGGCGCTCGCCGACACGTATCACTTCTACGTCGCGAGCGAAGCCGGGCTGCACTCGATCGAGGTCGAGGGCAAGCTGCGCTACTTCGTGCGTTACTGGACCGTGGTGCGGAGCCTGATCGGCGAGTCGTGGGGCTCGAGCGGCTCGATCCAGCTGCCCCAGAAGCTGGTCCACGGTCTCGACAGCGAGCAGATCCCGTTTGCGGTTCCCGGAACGCGCAAGCGCGGCGGCATGATCAGCTCGCTGACCGGCCACCTCGAAACCCGTCGCCAGGCGATCAGCGCTTCGACGCTGCACGCGATTTCAACGCTCTTCTACGGCCTCATCGACGGCCGCCCGCTGCGCTGAGCTGAGTCGCGGGGGCCCTTCCGGCCGGGCCGGGGTCGACGGGACTCCCAGGACGGCGACCTTCCAGGCTCGGTGGGGTTACTGCCGAGATCGACCTTCTTGCCTCGCCTTCTAGAGTCGCCGCCCCGGGAGTCCCGTCGACCCCGGCCCTCCTCCTTCCCCCTCCGGTAGTCGTTTCCTCTCGGGGTGACACCTACCCAGTAGGGACCGGTTTTGGTAGGATTGGTGGTCGCCTGTACGGGAGTTCCTGAGCAGCCCTTCCTCCCACTCCATCCCTGCACGCGGCGAGCCCGGCAGGTTTCGATCAACGGCGCGCCCTTCATGCTCGGCATCGACGCCGTGGGCGCAAGGTCAGAGGTGTGATGATGAGCGAATTCGAAGCGCACCTGTTCACCTCGGAGTCGGTTACCGAGGGCCATCCCGACAAGGTGGCCGACCAGATCTCCGACGCCATCCTCGACGAGGTGATGCGGCTGGACCCTACAGGCCGCGTGGCCTGTGAGACCCTCGTCACCACCGGCATGGTGCTGCTCGCCGGCGAGATCACGACCACGGCCTACGTCGATTTCGCCCAGGTGGCTCGCCGCGTCATCCGGGAGATCGGCTATACCCATACCGACTACGGCTTCGACGGCGCGAGCTGCGCCGTGCTGTCGGCGATCGATCCCCAGTCGCCGGACATCGCCCAGGGCGTCGACACCGGCGGCGCCGGCGATCAGGGGCTGATGTTCGGCTTTGCCTGCCGCGACACCTCGACCCTCATGCCGCTGCCGATCACTCTCGCCCATCGCCTCACCCGCCAGCTCGCCGCCTCGCGGCGCTGCGGCGAGATCAAGTGGCTGCGCCCCGACGGCAAGAGCCAGGTGACCGTCGAATACGAGGGCACCCGCCCGGTGCGGGTGCACACCGTCGTGGTGTCCACGCAGCACGATCCCGAGGTCGGGAACGACGAGATCCGCCGCATGGTGATCGAGCACGTGATCCGTGCCGCCGTCCCCGCCAGCCTGCTGGACGACCGTACCGTCTTCCACATCAACCCCACCGGCCGCTTCGTGATCGGCGGCCCGCAGGGCGACTGCGGCCTGACCGGACGCAAGATCATCGTCGACAGCTACGGCGGCGTCGGACGCCACGGCGGCGGCGCCTTCTCCGGCAAGGACCCCACCAAGGTGGACCGCTCCGCCTGCTACATGGCCCGGCACGTCGCCAAGAACCTGGTCGCCGCCGGCATCGCCGAGCGCATCGAGGTGCAGCTGGCCTATGCCATCGGGGTGGCCGAGCCGGTTTCGATCCATGCCGACAGCTTCGGCACCGGCGCGGTCTCCGACCGCCGCATCGAGGCGCTGATCCGCGAGCATTTCCCGATGAGCCCGGCCGGCATCATCCGCTACCTGGACCTGCGCCGGCCGATCTATCGCCAGACCGCGGCCTATGGCCATTTCGGCCGCGACGAACACGACTTCACCTGGGAAGACACGAGCCGCGCATCGGTGCTGCGCGAGGCCGCCGGCCTCGAGCTCGAGCGCGTGCCGTCGTTTGCCCATTCCGTCTGATCGAGCGCGCCGCGCGCGGCGCGCCTTCAGGAATCGATAGGAGCCGCCATGAATACGACCGTGCCTTCGGATGTTGCCGATCCGCGCCTTGCGGGCGCCGGCAAGCTGCGCATCGAGTGGGCCGACCAGGAGATGCCGGTCCTGGCCATGATCCGCAAGCGCTTCAGTGAGGAGAAACCGCTCGCCGGGATGCGGATCGGGGCCTGCTTGCACGTGACCAGCGAGACCGCCAACCTGATGCGCACCCTGCAGGACGGTGGCGCCGACGTCGCCGTCTGCGCCAGCAACCCGCTGTCCACCCAGGACGAGGTCGCCGCCAGCATGTGCGAGGACTACGGCATCTCGGTCTATGCGCGCAAGGGAGAAGACAACGCCACCTACTACGGCCACCTCGCCGCGGTCCTGGACACCCGCCCGCACATCACCATGGACGACGGCGCTGACCTGGTCTCGATGCTGCACAAGGACCGCACCGACCTCTTGACCCACGTCCGCGGCGGCACCGAGGAGACGACCACCGGCGTCATCCGGCTGCGCGCCATGGCGCGCGACGGCGCCCTCAAGCTGCCGATCGTCGCCGTCAACGAATCGGACACCAAGCACCTCTTCGACAACCGCTACGGTACCGGCCAGAGCACCCTCGACGGCATCATGCGCTCGACCAACATCCTGCTCGCCGGCAAGAACCTGGTGGTCGTGGGGTACGGCTGGTGCGGGCGCGGCGTCGCCTCGCGCGCGGACGGGATGGGCGCCAACGTCATCGTCGTCGAGGTCAATCCGGTGCGGGCGCTCGAGGCGGTGATGGACGGCTACCGGGTGCTCGACATGGCGGCGG
>DASZHY010000355.1:0-39358 GCA_035949675.1 Thermoanaerobaculia bacterium | reverse complement strand
ACCCTGGCCGGCGCCCTGCTCCCGCAGGGCGGCGCCGACGCGATCCGAGGCCAGATCGAGCTCGCCGTAGGTCAGCTCGAGACGCCCGCGGCGCAGCGCCGGGCTCGCCGGGTAGCGCTGCGCCGCCTCGCCGAACATGCGCCGGACGTCGTAGGTCCCGGCCGCGGCCGGCGGGCGCGGGCCGCTCGTCTTCAACATGCCATGGCTCCCGCGCTGCACAGGGCCGGCAGCCGGTACCGCTCGAGGAGGATCCCGAAGGTCAGGACGATCATCAGCAAGTCGGTCTCGAGGTGGGCGTTGAGCTGGAAGCCCGGCCGCCGGTAACGCTCCTTGAGCCGCTCGACCGTGTCCGGATTGAAGTAGCCCTGCGCCTGGATGCGCTCGTAAGACAGGAGGTCCTCGATCCACTCCACGCGCTGGCTCAGGAGGTAGGGAGTGCTGGGGGCGCGAAATCCGAACTTCTCCCGCTGGATCACCGCGGCCGGGACGAGCCCCTCCGCCGCTTTCTTGACGACGTACTTCTCCACCAGCTGGTTCAGCTTGAGGCGCGGCGGCATCCGCACGGCGAGCTCCACGACGCCGGGGTCGAGGAACGGATAGCGGCCTTCCACGGAATTGGCCAGCACCATGCGGTCGCCGTGCTCGGAGAGCAGGTGCTCGGACAGGCGCAGCTTGAAGTCGAGGTAGGAGCGCTGGTGCACCGGGTGCCGGCCGCGCAGGCGGTCGGCGCGGACCACCGGCTGGCGCACGCACTCGAACTCGTCGAGCGCCGCCGCGAGATCGCTCGCGTAGAGGGCCGACTTGACCTCTCGCAGCGGCAGGAAGTCGGTCTCGTAGAACAGGTCGGGATCGCCCCAGACGGTCTCGCGGACCGCTTGCTCGAGCAGCGCATCCGCATCGCTCGAGGCGGTCTCCCGCCGCCTGGCCTGATCGAAGCGGTAGCCCGGGTAGCCGGCAAACAGCTCGTCCGCTCCCTGGCCGGCCAGCACCACCGGCACCCCGGCGGCGCGGGCCGCCTCCGAGAGCGCGAGAGCGCAGGCGTCGTAGCTCTCCTTCACCGGGCACTCGCAGTGATAGACCATGGCTCCCAGGCGATCGTGGATCTGCTCCCAGCCGAAGGGGATCTCGTGATGGTGGGACCCGAGGATGCCGGCCATCAGCCGCTGGTGGCGCTGCTCCGAGATCTCGCGGTCCGGGAAGGTGATCGAGAAGGAGTGGCGCGGTTCCGGCGACAGCTTGCCGATGAGGGCTCCCACCAGCGAAGAGTCGAGGCCGCCGCTCAGGTAGAAGCCGACGGGCACGTCCGCCTGGAGACGGTAGCCGACCGCGCTCTCCAGCCGTTCGCGCAGACCGTCGACCCAGAGGCTCTCCGCCTCCTCCGGCCCCGCGTCCCGCTGCTCCGGATACACCAGGTCCCAGTACTCCCGTTTCTCGAGGCCGGCCGGCGTGAGCTTCAGGAAGTGCCCGCTCTCGAGGCACGAGACGCCCTGGAAGACGGTCCGCGGCGGCACCAGGCCGGGGAAGGTCAGGATCTGGTCGAGCCCGGTGAGGTCGACCTCGCGCGGGACCAGCGGATGCTCGAGCAGCGCCTTGATCTCCGAGGCGAGCAGGAAGAGGTCGCCGATCCGCGTGTAGAACAGCGGGTTGATCCCGTAAGGGTCGCGCGCCGCGAACAGGGTGCGCCGGCGCCGGTCGTAGAGCGCGAAGCTCCACTGCCCGTTCAAGCGGTGCAGGAGCTCGCAGCCCTCCTCCTCGTAGAGGTGCAGCAGCACCTCGACGTCGCTCTTGGTGCGGAAGACGTGGCCGCGGGAGGTGAGCTCCCGGGTCAGCTCGCGGTAGTTGTAGATCTCGCCGTTGCAGACCAGCACCAGGCTGCGGTCCTCGTTGTAGAGCGGCTGGTCGCCGGTGGCCAGGTCGATGATGCTCAGGCGGCGGAAGCCCAGCGCCGCCCCGCCCTCGGAGAACGAGCCGCACGCGTCCGGTCCGCGGTGCGTGAGGGTGGCGGTCATGCGGGCCAGGACCGCCGGGTCCACCGGACGCCCCGAGAGATCGAACCAGCCGACGATGCCGCACATCTTTCGCTCAAAGCTCCAGATCTTCGGCGAACGCCCCGACCAGCAAGGCCTCCTCCGGTGCGGAGACCAGCGGCAGCGTTGAGATCGGCCGTTCGACCGCGGCCGGGAGAGCCTGCAGCACGGCCTGAAGCTGGCCGGCGAGATCCGCGATGGTGCCCGCCTCGAACAGGTCGGCGTCGTACTCGAGCTCCGCCGCGATCTCGTCCGCGTCCTCGACCACGAAGAGGGTGAGGTCGAACTTGGCCGAACGGACTTCGATCCCGAGCGCACCGGCAGCGGGCACCGGCGCGGCGGCCGACTTCGACAGGGCCTCCTGCATCACCAGCATCACCTGGAAGATCGGGTGATAGGCCTCGTCCCGCTCGGGGCGCAGCGCCTCGACCAGCTTCTCGAAGGGGAAGTCCTGGTGCGCCTGGGCCTCCAGCACCACCTCCCGCACGCGGGCCAGCAGCTCCCGCACGGTGGGCTCCTCGGTCCAGGCGATCCGCAGCGCCACGGTGTTGGCGAACAGCCCGATGAGGCCCTCCAGGCTGAGCAGCTGCCGGTTGGCGATGTTGGTTCCGACCACGAGATCCGACTGGCCGCTGTGCCGATGCAGCAGGATGCTCCAGGCGGCCAGCAAGCTCATGAACAGGGTCGTGCCCTCGCCGCGGCCCAGGGCCTTCAAGGGTGCGGTCACCTCCGGGGAGATGCGGAACCGGTGCGCGGCGCCACGGTGGCTCGGCCGGGCGGGGCGCGGCCGGTCGAAGGGCAGAGCGAGCAGGGGGGGCGCGCCGTCCAGGTGCCGCGTCCAGTACGCGAGCTGCTGCTCGAGCCTCTCTCCCTGCAGCCATTCCCGCTGCCACACGGAGAAGTCCGCGTACTGCAGCGGCAGAGCCGGCAGCGGGCTCGGCCTGCCCGCCAGGAAGGCTGCATACAGCGCGGCGACCTCCTCCACCAGCACTCGCTTCGACCAGCCGTCGCACACGATGTGGTGCATCGTCAGCAGGACCACGTGCTGCTCGGCCGCCAGGCGCAAGAGTGCCGAGCGCAGCAGCGGGCCGCGGGCGAGGTCGAAAGGCCGCTGCGCTTCGGCCCCGGCAAGCCGTTCCGCCTCTCTCGTCCGCGGCGCCGCGGGGAGGCACCGGAGATCGATCAGCGGCAGGGCGACCGCGGCGCCGGGAGAGATGATCTGCACCGGTTCGCCCCCGGCCGCCCCGAACGTCGTCCGCAGCACCTCGTGCCGCAGCACCACCTCGCCGAGTGCCGCCTGAAGCGCCGCGACGCCGATCCGTCCGGTCAGCGCCATGGCCGTCGGGACGTTGTAGACCGGGCTTCCCGGATCCAGTTGATCCAGGAACCAGAGGCGCTGCTGGGCGAAGGAGACCGGCAGCGACCCACTCCACCCGCTCCTGTCGGCGCGCCCGAGCGGCGTGCGGTCCGGCGCCATGCTCTCCGACCGTCCCGCCGACCGCAGAACCTCGATCTGTGAGGCCAGGCCGGCCACGGTGGGCGTGTCGAAAAGCGCCCGCAGCGGCAGCGTGACGCCGAAGACTTCCTTGATCCGCGACGTCACTCGCGTCGCGAGCAGCGAGTGCCCGCCGAGCTCGAAGAAGCTCTCCTCCACCCCGACCCGCTCGAGCCCCAGCGCCTGCGCCCAGATCCCGGCCAGGAGATCTTCGGTCGCCGTGCGCGGCCCGACCTGCTCTCCGGCCGCTCGCATGGTCTCCGGCGCGAGCCGTCCCAGGGCCTGCCGGTCCACCTTGCCGTTGCCGGTCAGCGGCAAGGCCTGGAGGCTCACGAACGCGGCGGGCAGCATCGGCTCGGGCAGCCGTTGCTGCATGTATCGCCGCAGCGACGCCACGTTGATCGCCCCGGCGCGCGGCACGACATAGGCCACCAGGCGGCGGTCGCCCGGCCGATCCTCGCGCACCAGGGCCGCCGCTTCGCGCACCTCGGGATGCGCCGCCAGCACCGCCTCCACCTCTCCCAGCTCGATGCGAAAGCCCCGGATCTTGACCTGGTGGTCGATCCTGCCCAGATACTCCAGCTCACCGTCCGGCAGGTACCGCACCAGGTCGCCCGAACGGTACAGCCTGGCGCCCGGAAGCGACTCGAACGGATGCGGCACGAAGCGTTCCGCCGTCAGCTCGGGACGACGCAGGTAGCCCCGCGACAGTCCCTCTCCCCCAATGTAGAGCTCGCCCGCCACCCCCGGCGGCGACGGCTCGCCCCGGCGGTCCAGCACGTACGAGGTCAGGCCGCCGAGCGGCCGCCCGATCACGCTGCTCTGCAGGCCTTTCACCTCCGCCGCCGAGAGCTCCCGGTGCGACACGAACACCGTCGTCTCGGTGATCCCGTACCCATTCACCAGCCGCGCTGTCTCCCCCTCCCGCTCCAACCACGGCAACAGGCTGCCAGGGTCCAGCGCCTCGCCGCCGAACACCACCGACCGCACCGCCAGCTCCCCTTGCCCTGCCGCCCGCAGCAGCTGGCGGAAGGCCGAAGGCGTCTGGCTCAATACCGTCACGCCCTCGCGCGCCAGCAGCTCGCGGAACGCCTCCGGAGACCGGCTCACCCAGTACGGCACCACCACCACCCGGCCGCCGTACAGCAGCGCACCCCACATCTCCCACACCGAAAAGTCGAAGGCGAGAGAGTGGAACAGGGACCACACGTCCGCGGGACCGAAGCCGAGCCGCGCCTCGGTGGCCGCGAAAAGCCAGGTCACGTTGCGGTGGCTCACCACCACTCCCTTCGGCCTCCCCGTCGAGCCCGACGTATAGATCACGTACGCCGCGTTCTCCGGCAGGACCGCCGGCCAGGGCCCGCCGGCCTCGCTCCCCCCGCTCCAATCGGCCGCCGCGGCTTCCTCCCCATCGCGATCATCGAGCGACACCACCCGGTGCTCCCCCACCGGCAGCCGGCCCCGCAACGCTTCCTGGGTCACCACCACCGGCGCTCCGGTATCCGCCAGCAGGTAGCGCAAGCGCTCCTCCGGATAGGCTGGGTCGAGCGGCACGTAAGCGCCTCCCGCCTTGAGGATGCCCAGGATCCCGACCACCATCCCGGCCGTGCGCTCGACGCACAGGCCCACCAGGACCTCGGGACCGACCCCCAGGGCGCGCAGCCGGCGCGCCAAGCCCGACGACCGCCGGTCGAGCTCCGCATAGCTCAGCCGCTCCCCGCCCACCGCCTCTCCCTCGGACACCGCCTCCGACTCCGGCGTGCGCGCCGCCTGCTCGGAGAACAGCTCGTGCAGCAAACGTCCTCCGGCGCCGCCCGCCTTCGCGAGTCGCGTGCCGTTCCACTCCCGCAAGAGCTGGTGACGCTCGCCGGCGCCGAGCAGCGGCAGCTCCGCGATACTGCTTTCGGCCGCTCCGGCGAGCTGCTCGAGCAGCGCCTGGAGCCCCGCCAGCATGCGTGCCGCGGTCGCGGCGTCGAAGAGGTCATGATTGAATTCGAGGCTCAAGGTGAGCCCGGCCTCCCGCGCGGTGGCGCCGAGCATCAGGTCGAACTTGGCGGTGTCCCCGGAGAGCCGCAGCTCGTCGACGCGGACGCCCGGCAGCTCGAGCGCGGCCTCCTCTTGCTGCTGCATCAAGAACAGCACCTGGAACAGCGGCGAGTGCGACAGGCTGCGCTCCGGCCGCAGCTCCTCGACCAGCTTCTCGAACGGCAGCTCCTGGTGGGCGAAGACCGCGAGCGTCAGCTCGCGCACCCGCCCGAGCAGCTCCTCGCCGGTCGGCTCGCCCGCCAGGTCGAGCCGCAGCACCAGCGTGTTGGCGAAGACGCCGATCAGCGGCTCGATCTCGACCCGGTTGCGGTTGGCGATCGGCGAGCCGACCGGCACGTCCTCGGTGCCGCTCGAGCGAGCCAGCTGCACGCCCCAGGCGGCGAGCAGGGTCATGAACAAGGTGGTCCCCTGCCGCCGCCCCAGCTCGCGCAGGCGGCCGGCGAGCGGGGCGGGCAGCGCCAGGCTGCGCTGGGCGCCGCGGAAGCTCTGCACCGCCGGCCGCGGCCGGTCGGTCGGCAGGGTCAGCAGCGCCGGAGCGCCGGCGAGCCGCTGCCGCCAGTAGCCGATCTCTGCCGCCAGCGCCTCGCCGGCCAGCCAGCTGCGTTGCCAGGCGGCGTAGTCGCCGTACTGCACCGCGAGCGGCGGGAGCTGCGCCGGCCGGCCGGCCAGGGCGGCGCCGTAGAGCGCCGCCAGCTCGCGCTGCAGGATGCCGAGCGACCAGCCGTCGCAGACGATGTGGTGCAGGCAGACGACCAGCACGTGCAGCGGCTCGCCTGCCGGAGCCGGAGTGGGGAGCCGCAGCAGCAGGGCGCGCCGCGGCGGGCGCCGCAGGTCGAAGGGACGTCGGGCCGCCGCCAGTGCCAGCCGGCGCGCCTCCTGCCGGCCACCGTCGGCCAGGGCGGCGAGCGGCCGCAGATCCACCATCGGCAGGCCGGTCGCGGGCGTCGCGGTCACCTCCTGCACCACCGGGGAGATCCGGGGATGGGCGGCCGAGAAGCCGGTGCGCAGCACCTCGTGGCGGCGCACCACCTCGCACCAGGCGGCGGCGAGCGCCGCCGGCTCGAGCTTGCCGGTGAGCTGCAGCACCAGCGGGACGTTGTAGGCGGCCCCGCCTCGTTGTTCGTCGGCCGCGGCTCCGCCTGTCGCCAGTCGCGGCACTCGTTGCTTGTCGGCCGCGGCTCCGCCTGTCGCCAGTCGCGGCACTCGTTGCTCGTCGCTGCTCCCGCCCTCGAGCTGGTCGAGGAACCAGAGCCGTTGCTGGGCGAAGGAGGCCGGCAGCGGCTCGCTCCGCTCCCTGCCGGCGGCGCGCCCGAGCGGCGGGCGGTCCGGCCCCATACTCTCCGACCGTCCCGCCGACCGCAGAGCCTCGATCTGCACGGCCAGGCCGGCCACGGTGGGCGTGTCGAAGAGAGCCCGCAGCGGCAGCGTGACGGCGAAGACTTCCTCGACCCGCGACGTGACTCGCATGGCCAGCAGCGAGTGCCCGCCGAGCTCGATGAAGCTCTCGTCCACTCCGACCCGCTCGAGCCCCAGCACCTGCGCCCAGATCCCGGCCAGCAGCTCTTCCACCGGCGTCCGCGGCCAGGCCAGCTCGCCGGCAGGCCGCTCCGTCTCCGGCGCCATCCGCCCCAGGGCCTGCCGGTCCACCTTGCCGTTCTTGGTCAGCGGCAGCGCCGCCAGGTTCACCAGCGCCGCCGGCACCATCGGCTCGGGCAGGCGTTGCCGCAGGGCTCGCAGCACGGACGCCGCATCCAGCGCCGCCGCCTCGTGGCGCGGCACCACGTAGGCCACCAGGCGGCGGTCGCCCGGCCGGTCCTCGCGCACCAGGGCCGCCGCCTCGCGCACCTCGGGATGCGCCGCCAACGCCGCCTCCACCTCTCCCAGCTCGATGCGGAAGCCGCGGATCTTGACCTGCGTGTCGGCGCGCCCCAGGAACTCCAGGGTGCCGTCCGGCCGGTGGCGCCCGCGGTCACCGGTGCGGTAGAGGCGGGCCCCGGGCTCGGCCGCGAACGGATCGGGCACGAACCTCTCCGCCGTCAGCTCCGGACGGCCGAGATAGCCGCGGCACACCTGCGCACCGCCGACCTGGAGCTCGCCGGCGGCGCCGATGGGCACCGGGCCGGCCATCGCGTCGAGCAGCCGGATGCGGGTGCTGGCGATCGGCCGGCCGATCGGCACCGGTGCCGGCGCGCCGGCGGCATCCGCTCGCCGCTCCACCTCGTGCACGACGCAGCCGACCACTGTCTCGGTCGGACCGTACTCGTTGATCAGGCGCATCCCCGGCGCGTGCGTACGCCAGAAGGACAGGCTCTCGGCCTGCAGTGCCTCGCCGCCGATCACCAGGGCGCCCGTTCGGCCGGCCACGTCCCGCGGCTCCAACCCCTCCGCCAGGGCGAGCAGGTGCGCCGGGGTCAGCTTGACCAGGTCCTCGCCGCCCTGGCCGCGCTCGCCGCCGTCGCGCAGCGCCGCGGCGAGGCCGGTCACCCCGTCCGCCTCGGCGACCAGCCTCACGCAGCCGCCCGACAGCAGCGGCACGAACAGGCTGGTGACGGTGAGATCGAAGGAGATCGACGAGTGCAGCGCCGAGCGGATGGCCGCGCCTGCCGTGCGGTAGGCGGCCACCGCCCAGCACAGGTAATTGGCGAGACCGCGGTGGGTGATCATCGCCCCCTTCGGCCAGCCGGTCGAGCCGGAGGTATAGATCACGTAGGCGAGGTTGTCAGGCTCAAGCACGACCGGCGCCAGCGGCGCTGCGCCTGAGAGCGGCTCCCTTGGCTCGTCGAGCCCGGACGCCTGATCGATCTCGGGGATCTCCGCGAGCTCGTCGAGCTCGTCGAGAAGGATCACCACGGGCCCTGCCACGGGGAGCCGCGAACGCCGGCGCTCGGTCGTCAGAAGCACCGCGGGCCGGGCGTCGGCGATCATCCAAGCCAGACGTTCCTCCGGATAGGCCGGATCGAGCGGCACGTAGGCGCCGCCCGCCTCGAGGATGCCCAGGATCCCCACGACCATCCCCACCGTGCGCTCCGCGCACAGGCCCACCAGGACCTCGGGACCCACCCCCATGGCGCGCAAGCGGCGCGCGAGACGCGACGACCGCCGGTCGAGCTCCGCGTAGCTCAGACGCGCGCCGCCAGCCGCCAGCCGTCCCTCGGACACCGCCACCGCGCGCGGCGTGCGCGCCGCCTGCTCGGCGAACAGCTCGTGCAGCAACCTCCCCGGCGCCGCCGCGGGTCCCGTGTCGTTCCACTCCCACAACACCTGGTGACGCTCGCTCGCGGCGAGCAGGGACGCCAGGTCGTGGCTCGCGGCGGCTCCCGCCGGCATCGCCGCCATCGTCGCCATCGCCTGAAGCACCCGCTGATACAGCTCCCCGAGCCACCACCGCGCCCGCCCGCCGGTCAAGCGCGCCAGGTCGTACTCCAGGCTCAGCACCAACTCGGAGGTGAGCGGATTCTCGATGAAGTTGGCCACCAGGGCGAGGTTGGTCCCCTCCGCCTTCTTGAAGTCCAGGACCTCGACGTTGCCCGAGCGCAGCAGGTCCTCGACGACGTGGAAATGGATGTAGTTGAAGGCGGTCTCGAACAGCGGGCCGCCACCGCGCCGGGCGTGCAGCGCTGCCTGCGGATAGCGCCGGAACGGCAAGACCAGGAGCTCCGCCTGGAAGGCGTCGCGCACCAGGCCCTCCCAGGTGCCCTCGCCCAAGGCGAAGCGGAACGGCAGCGTGTTGAGGAAGAGCCCACGCACGGCCTCGCCGTCGATCGATTCCGGGCGGCTGTGCGAGGTCAGGCCGGTCACCACCTCGCGCTGCCCGCTCACCAGCGCCATCACCTTGAGATGAGCGGCAAGGAGGACGCTCTTGAGCGGCACCATCGCCGCCGACGCCAGGCGGCGCAGTCCTGCCGTCACCGGCAGCGGAATGACCAGGTCGAGCGACCGCTGCCGCGAACCGGCCTGGACCGGCCCGTCGCTCGGAGGCAAGGAGGTCACGGGGGCGTCGCGCAGCCGCTCGTCCCAGAAGCGGGCGTGCTCGGCGGAATCCAAGGCCAGCCGCTCCAGGCGGACGAAGTCGCGGAAGCTGGCCTGAGGCGGCGCCTCCTCCGGCAGCTTGTCGCCGGCGAGCAAGGCGAAGTACCCGGAGAGGATCTCCGACAGGGTGGAGTGCAGGCTCCAGCCGTCGAGGATGGCGTGGTTCTCCGTCAGCGTCAGCTGGAACGAATCCGCCGTGCGGAGGTGCACGTGGAAGCGGAGCTGCGGCGGACGGGTGCGCTCGAGCAGCCGCGTCTTCTGGCCGGCGATGAACTCGCCGAGCGCCTGCTCGTGCCGCCGCGGCTCGAGCCCGGTCAGGTCGATGACCGGCACCGGCAACCGCGCCCGCCGGTGGACGAGCTGCAGCGGCTCGGAAAAGCCGGTCAGGTGGAACGAGGTGCGCAGCACCGGGTGACGCGCGAGCACCCTCGCGAGCGCCCGCTCGAACGGGGACCGTGCGAAGCGCGCGCGCAGGTGCCAGCTGTCGACGTTGTGATAGGGAGGGTCGTCGGGCGCGAGGTCCATGTGGAACAGCATGCCGGCCTGCAGCAGGGTCAGCGGATAGGCGTCCTCGATCCCTGCCGGCAGCTTCGCCCGGTCGGCCGCCGAGACCAGGCTCAGCGGCTCGCTCCGCTCCTGCGCCAGGCCTGCCTCGGCGAGCCGGACCGACGCTCCCAGCTCGGCGACCGTCTGGCGCTGGAACAGGTCCGCCAGCTCCACCGCGAGCCCCCGCTCGCGGGCCAGCGCCGCCACCCGCAGGCTCAGGATCGAGTCGCCTCCGAGCTCGAAGAAGTTGTCGTGGATGCCGGCGCGCTCGATCCCCAGCACCTGCGCCCAGATCGCCGCCAGCACCTCTTCCGCCGCGGTGCGGGGCGCCGCATACTCCGCCGCCAGCTCCGGCCGCTCCGCCCCGGGCGCCGGCAGCGCCCGCCGGTCCACCTTGCCGTTCGGCGTCAGCGGCAGGCTCGCCAGGGCGACAAACGCCGACGGCACCATGTGCTCCGGCAGGCTCTGCCGCAGACGGCCCCGCACCTCCTCAACCGCGACGCCGGGCGCCGGCCCCACGACGTAGGCCACCAGGCGCCGGTCGCCCGGCACGTCCTCCCGCGCCAGGACGACGCAGTCCCGGACCCCGGGTTGCCCGCGGAGGACCGCCTCGATCTCTCCCAGCTCGATGCGGAAACCGCGCACCTTGACCTGGGTGTCGATCCGCCCCAGGTATTCCAGCTCGCCGCCGCCGCGCCACCGGCCGAGGTCCCCCGACCGGTAGAGCCGGGCTCCCGGCGCCGCGCCGAAACTGTCCGGCACGAAGCGTTCCGCCGTCAGCTCCGGCCGGCCGAGATAACCCTGCGCGACCCCCTCCCCGCCGACGTGCAGCTCCCCGGCCACGCCCGCCGGCACCGGCTCGCCCCAGGGGTCCAGCACGTAAACTCGCCAATCGCGCAGCGGCACGCCGATGACGCTGCCGCCGCCGCCCAGGATCTCGGCATCGCCCAGCCGGCGCCAGGTCACGTGGACCGTCGTCTCGGTGATGCCGTACATGTTGACCAGGCCGGGAGTGGCAAGCCCCTGCCGCTCGCGCCGGCGCCACCAACCTTCCAGGCTGCGCGGCGCGAGCGCCTCGCCGCCGAAGATCACCCAGCGCAGGCTCCGCGCCGCAACGGCCTCCCGCCGCGCCTCGGCCTCCTGGAACGTCTGGAACGCGGAGGGGGTCTGGTTGAGAACGGTCACCTGCTCGCGTTCGACCAGGTCCAGCATCGCCTCCGGCGAGCGGCTCACCAGGTGCGGCACCACCACCAACCGGCCACCGTAGAGGAGCGCCCCCCACAGCTCCCAGACCGAGAAGTCGAAGGCGAACGAGTGGAACAGCGTCCACACGTCCGCCGCGCCGAATGCGAACCGCTCCTCGGTCGAGGCGAGCAGCCGCAGCACGTTGCCGTGGCTCACCACCACGCCCTTCGGGCGCCCGGTCGAGCCCGAGGTGTAGATCACATAGGCCGGCCACTCCGCGGCGGCCGTCACCCGCGGGCTCACCTCCAGGCCGGTGTCCTCCGCGAGCTCCTCGAGCTCCTCCAGCAGCAGCACCCGGCCCGGCCCGCCCGGCAGACGCTCCACCATCTCCGCCTCGCCGACCAGGGCCGCCGGCCCGGCGTCCTCGAGCATCCAGGCCAACCGCTCCCGCGGGTAGGACGGATCGAGCGGCACGTAGGCGCAGCCCGCCTTCAAGATGCCCAGGGCCCCGGCGACCAGCCCGGGCCCGGGTGCCGCCGCCAGGCATACCCGCGAGCCGGGCGCGACCCCCGCCGCCAGCAGGCGGTGCGCCAGGCGGTTGGCCCGGCGATCGAGCTCGCCATAGGTCTGGGATGCGCCCGCGAGCTCGACCGCCACCCCGTCCGGCCTCGCCGCGGCCTGCGCCTCGAACCGCGCGTGCAGCGAGCCGGCCAGCGGTTGGAGCTCCCCGGCTCCGCCCCAGGCCAGGAGCTCCTGGCGCTCCGCCGCGCCGAGCAGCGGCAGCTCCCAGACGTGCGCCCGCGGCGCGACCACGAACGCCGCCAGCAGCGTCGTGAAGTGCCCCAGCAAGCGGTCGGCCGTCGCCGGGTCGAACAGGTCGGTGTTGTACAGGAGGGCTCCCACGAAGCCCCAGCCCTCGTGCTCCTCGAGCGTCAAGGTGAGATCGAATTTGGCCACCCCCGGGTCCACGGCGACCTGCGTCAGGGTCAGGCCCGGCACCGACAGCTGCTCCGGCCCGCCGCCGGGTCCGCCGGCGTTCTGCAGCGCGAGCACGGCCTGGAACAGCGGCGAGACCTGAAGGCCGCGGTCGGTGACGAGCTCGTCGACGAGGCGCTCGAAGGGCACGTCCTGGTGGGCGTAACCGTCGAGGGCCGCCGCGCGCACCCGGCCCATCAGCGCGCCGGCATCGGGCGACCCGCGCCCATCGACGCGCAGGGCGAGGGTATTGACGAAGCAGCCGATCAGGTCCTCGATCTCCCGGCGGTTGCGGCCGGCGATCGGCGTCCCCACCAGCACGTCCTGCTGGCCCGCGTGGCGCCCGAGCAGCAGGCCCCAGGCCGCCAGCAGGACCATGAACGGCGTCGCATCCTCCCGCCGGCAGAGCCGGTGCACCGCCGCCGCCAGCTCCGGCGGCAGGGTCAGGCTCCGCTCGGCGCCCCGGAAGGTCTGCCGGGCGGGCCGCGGGCGGTCCAGCGGCAGGTTGAGCACCCGCGGGACGGAGGCGAGCTGCTGGCGCCAGTAGGAGATCTGCGCCTCGAGGACCTCGCCTTGCAGCCACACCCGCTGCCAGTGGGCAAAGTCGGCGTACTGCACGGGCAGATCGGGCAGGGTGGCGGGCCGCTCCTCCACGAATCCCCGGTGCCAGGCCGCGATCTCGCGCAGCAGCACGCCGGTCGACCACCCATCCGAAACGATGTGGTGAAGCGTCATCAGCAGCAGGTGGTCCCGCTCGTCCAGCCGCATCAGGCACAGGCGCAGCAAGGGCCCGCGCTCGAGGTCGAAGGGGCGCCGGGACTCCTCCTGGGCGAGCGCCCGCGCCCGGTCCTCCCGCCGCGCCTCCCCGAGGCCCGCGAGATCGACGATCGGCAGCGCCGGGAGCGACCAGGGAGCGATGACCTGCACCGCCCGCCCCGCGCGGGAGCCGAAGGTGGTCCGCAGCACCTCGTGCCGCTCGACCGCCGCGGCGAAGATCCACGCCAGCTCCGGGACCGAGAGCTCGCCGCGGAGACGCAGGGCCGAAGGGAGGTTGTAGGCCGCGCTGCCCGGCTCGAGGCGGTCCAGGAACCACAGCCGCTGTTGCGCGAACGACAGCGGGAGCTCCCATCCCACGACGTCCCTGGGGAGCGGCACGAGCGGCGGGGCCTGCCGCCCGGCCGTCCCCTCGTCCCCCTCGTGATGAGCGCGCACCGCGCGGGCCAGCCCGGCGATGGTGGGCGTCTCGAAGAGCTGGCGCAGCGGCAGCTCCACCCGCAGCGCGCCGCGGATCCGCGACGCGACCTGCGTGACCAGCAGCGAATGGCCCCCGAGATCGAAGAAGTTGTCATGGACCCCCAGGCGCTCCCGGCCCAGCACGTCGGCCCAGATCCCCGCCAGCAGCTCCTCGACCGGATCGGCGGGGGCGACGTAGCCTGCCGCCCCCGTCCTGTCCGGTGCGGGCAGCGCCTGGCGGTCCAGCTTGCCGTTGGGCGTCAGCGGCAGCGCCTCGAGGAACACGAACGCCCCCGGGATCATGAACTCCGGCAGCCGAGCCTGGAGATGGCGCTGCAGCTCCTCGACACGCGGCGGCCGCGCCGAGGAAAGCGACGGACGCACCACGGCGTAGGCCACCAGGCGGCGGTCGCCCGGCACGTCCTCCCGCGCTAGGACGACACAGTCGCGGACCCCCGGGTGGCTCCCCAGGACGGCTTCGATCTCCCCCAGCTCGATGCGGAAGCCGTGCACCTTCACCTGCTGGTCGATGCGCCCCAAGAACTCCAGGTCGCCGGCGGCCTGGTACCGCGCCCGGTCGCCGGTGCGGTACAGGCGGGCTCCCGGGATCCCCGAGAAGGGATCGGGCAGGAAGGCCCCGGCCGTCAGCTCCGGCCGCGCATAACCGGCAGCCAGGCAGTCGCCGCCGATGTAGAGGTCCCCGGGCACGCCGATCGGACAGGGGGCGAAGGCGGCGTCCAGCACGTGATAGCGGGCGTTGGCGATCGGCCGGCCGTAGGGGATGCTCGGCCAGCCGGGATCCACCACGCCCACTGGGAACCAGTTGGACCAGACGGTCGCCTCGGTGGCCCCGCCCAGCGCCAGCACCCGCGCTCCGGGGAAGGCCCGGCGCACCCGGTCCGGCAGGGTCACCGGGATCCAGTCGCCCGACAGGAGCACCCGCCGCAGGCGGCTGGACGCCTCCGGCGCCGCCGGGAACAGCGGCGCGAGCTGGACCAGGGCCGCGGGCGCCGAGTCCCAGAGAGTGATGCCGCCGGTCCGCAAGAGCCCGACCAGGCGGTCGGGGTTGGCGAGGTCCTCGCTGGTGGCCACGTGCACCGTACCGCCCGCGGCGAGCAGGCCGAAGACGTCGTAGACCGACAGGTCGAAGCACAGGGAGGCGACGAACAGGCCGCGGTCCTCCGGTCCGACGTCGAAGGTCCGGTTGATCCAGTCGATCAGGTTGGCCACCGGCCGGTGCTGGACGACGATGCCCTTGGGCTCGCCCGTCGAGCCGGAGGTGTGGATGACGTAGGCGGCGTCATCCGGCCCGGCCACCGCGGGCAGCCGGCCGGCCGGGCAGCGGTCGACGTGCCAGCCGGTCCACAGCCGCTTGGGGCACGCCGCAGCCTCGACCAGGTCCTCGCGGGCGAGGACCACGTCATAGCGGAAGCCGAGCTCGTTGTTGAAGCCTTCGGTCCGGTGGTGAACGGCGGCGCCAAGGGCCTGGAAGAAGCCCTCGTCCAAGTGGAGCTCCCGGCGCTGGTCCGCGGCCGCCGTTCCAGCCATGCCGGCGGCGCCAGCCATGCCGGCGGCGCCGGCCGTGCCGGCCATGCCGGCCGCGCCTCCGCCTCCGCGCTGCTCCTCGATGGCGCGCCGCAGCTCCCCGCGCCGCCGCGCGTCGAGCACGTCGGCGACGAGCAGGGCGCCGCCCGGAGCGAGCCGTCCGAGCGCCCATCGCAACACCCGCTCGAGATAAACCGGCCCGGGGAAGAACTGGACCGTGCTGGCCAAGAGGACGAGGTCGAAGCGCTCGTCCGCGCCGATCAGCTCCTGCAGCTCGTGGGCGAAGCCGGTCAGCAACCTGACGTTCCCCACCCCCTCCCTGCCGGCTTGCTCGCGGTTTCGCTCCTGGGTCAACGGGGAAGGGTCGACGCCGGTCACCTGGGCCACGCGGGAGGCCATCTCCCAGAGCAGCAGGCCCGAGCCGTTGCCGACCTCCAGCACCCGGGCCTCCGGCCGCAACCAGGGATGGGCCAGCGACAGGACGCGGTCCCGGTACTCGTCGACCTCGGCCTCGCTCATCGCTTCGCCGGTGAAGGCGCTGACGAAACCGCCCGCCGTCACCCTGTCCACCGCCCGCTCCGCGACCAGGTCCCACAGCTCGCGCACGCTCTCCGCCGCGATCGCCTCGGCCGGCGGCTCCGGATCGGCGAACCCCAGGCAGACCACGTCGGCGAGCGCCGGCAGCCTGAAGCGCATCTCCTCCACCAGGCCCATCAGGCCGCTGCCGGCGACCAGCGCCGGGGCGCCGGTCGCGGCGAGGATCGTCTCCACCCGCTCGGCCGGCCAGGCCGCGTCCAGGGCCACGTAGTGACCGCCCGCCTTGAGCACGCCGAGGACGGCGACGAGCATGTCCAGGGAGCGCTCCACCCAGACCCCGACCGGCGCGCCGCGGCGCACACCCCCTCTGCCCCCCGCCAACCCCTCCAGCACCTGCGACGGATGGCGCAGCAGACGGGCCAGCCGGTTGCTCCGCGCCTCCAGCTCGGCATAGGTCAGCCGGCGGCCGTCACAGACCGCCGCCACCGCTTGCGGAGCGCGCTCCATGGCGGCCTCGAAGAACTGGTGCAGCAGGACCGTCTCCGGGAAAGGGGCCCGCGTGTCGTTCCACTCGGCCAGCAGCTGCTGGCGCTCGCCTTTGGTGAGCAGAGGCAGCTCCGGCACGGCGCGCAGCGGATCGGCCACGGCCGCGGCGAGCAGCCGTTCGAACTGGCCGGCCAGACGCTCGATCGTGCTGCCGTCGAACAGGTCCGTGTTGTGGAGGAGATGCCCCCCGAAGCCCCGCTCTCCTTCCGCCAGGTTCAGGATGAGGTCGAGCTTGAAAGCCTCGCTGCTCACCTCGAGCGGCGACAGCGTGAGCCCCGGGATCGCGAGGCGGTGCACGGGCGCGTTCTGCAGCGAGAACATGACCTGGAAGAGCGGCGAGTGGGCCAGATCGCGCTCGGCGGCCAGCTCCTCCACCAGGCGTTCGAAGGGCAGGTCCTGGTGCGCGTACGCGTCGAGGGCCACGCGGCGGACCCGCCCCACCAGCTCGGCGAAGCCGGGCGCCCCTGACAGGTCGGTCCGCATCACCAGCGAGTTGACGAAGAGGCCGATCAGGTCCTCGATCTCGCCGCGGTTGCGGCCGGCGATCGGGATGCCCAGCAGCAGGTCTTGCTGGCCGGCGATGCGGCCGAGCAGGACCGCCCAGGCCGCCAGGAGGACCATGAACGGCGTCGCGCCCTCCTGCCGGCAGAGCCCATGCACCACCGCGGACAGCCGCTCGGGCAGAGCGATCGGCCGCGACGCGCCCAGGGAGGTCTGCAGCACCGGCCGCGGACGGTCCTGGGGCAGGGCCAGCACCTGCGGCGCGCCGGCGAGCTGGTCTCGCCAGTAGCCGAGCTGGGCCTGAAGCTCCCCGCCGCGCAGCCACTCGCGCTGCCAGATCGCGAAGTCGGCGTACTGGATGGGAAGCTCCGGCAAAGGCGACGGCCGGCCCGCGGCGAACGCCTCGTAGAGGGCCATGACCTCCCGCACCATGACGCCGTTCGACCAGCCGTCCGAGATGATGTGGTGCAGGGTGAAGAGCACGGCGTGCTCGGTCGCGGCGGCGTCCAGGCGCAGCACGGCGATACGCAGCAGCTCGTCGCGGCCGAGGTCGAAAGGACGTTGCGCGTCGCGGCCGGCCAGGCGCAGGGCCTCGCCCTGTCCGGCCGGAAGCGGGAGAGCGCTCAGGTCGACCAGCGGCAACCGCACCGGCCGGGGTGGGTCGATCACCTGCACGCAGCGCCCGGCGACCGTCTCGAAGCGAGTGCGGAGCGCCTCGTGGCGGCGCACCACCTCGCTCAGGGTGCGCCCGAGCAGCGCCAGGTCGAGCCGCCCCTCGGCCCGCAGCGGCATGGCGAGGTTGTAGTTGGCGGTCCCGGGCTGCAGCTGATCGATGAACCAGAGGCGCTGCTGGGCGAAGGACGGGGGGAGCTCGCGGTCGCGGCCAACGGGGACGAGCGGGGGCGCCGCGGGCCGCGCCGTCTCGCGCGCCTGCCCGAGCAGCGCCGCCAGCCCGGCGATCGTCGGGGCGTCGAAGAAACGGCGGAGCGAGACCTCGGCGTGGAAGGCGGCCCGCACCCGCGAGATCAGCCGGGTGGCCAGGAGCGAATGCCCGCCCAGCTCGAAGAAGTTGGCGTGCACCCCCACCCGTTCCAACCCCAGGACGTCGGCGCAGATCTCGGCCAGCAGCTCCTCGACCGGCGTGCGCGGCGGCTCCGGGGCCGGTGCCGGCGGTTCCGGCGCGAGCGCCGCCAATGCCTTGCGGTCGACCTTGCCGTTGGGCAGGCGCGGCAGCTCGTCGACCTCGAGCACCGCCGCCGGCACCATGGCCTCGGGGAGCCGCGCCGCCAAGAAAGCCCGCAGGTCTGCGGGCATCAGATCGGCGGCCCGCAGGTCTGCGGCCGTCAGGTCGGCGGCCGGCAGGTCGGCGGCCTTCGGGCCGCCGGCCGCAACCGCCGGGGAGACCGTCCCCGCCGCCGCCGGTCTCCGGCGCCCGGGGCGCACGCAGTAGAGGTTCCAGATCGGCGTGCCGGCGAGGAAGGCATCCTGCTCCACCGCCACCGCGTAGCCCTTGCCTGCCAGCAGCGACCGGACCGCCGCCAGGCGCCCGTCGAGGTCGTGGACCTCGATCACCACCTGCCCGATGCGGCTCCAATCCTCGTCGGCGATCCCGGCGAGCACGTCGTGCTCGCTCTTTTCGGCGTCGATCTTGAGCAGGTCGATCCATTCGACCTGGCTCTCCCGCAGGACCTGGGAGAGGGTCTTCAGCGGGCATTCGACGATCTCGCCGGCGAAGCGCCCGGCCATCAGGTCCTCGACGTCTCCGGCGCCGAGCCGGTCGTGGGCCAGGATGGTGCGGGTGACGCTCTGCTCCTCCTGCGCGTCGGCGTAGCGTCCGGACATGGCGGACCAGCCGGGATAGAACGTGAACGGCGCGCTGCCCTCGCGCTCGGCCAAGGCGCAGTCGAAGAGCTCCACCTCCTCCAACCCGTGGAGGAGGACGTTGGCCCGCAGCTTCTCGAAGATCGCCGGGATGGGCTCGAAGGCGAGCACGCGGCTGGCCGGGAAGCGCTGCTTGACGTAGAGGGTGAACAGGCCGATGTTGGCTCCCACGTCGACGACGCAGGCGCCGTCCGCGAGCTCCACGCCGTGACGGAGATAGCTCCCCTCGGTGAAGATCTCGCGGTAGACCACCTCGGCCTCGTTGCGGTTGACGCAGGCGACACGCAGGCCGCCGGGGAGCTGGCAGAGGTCTTCGCGGCGCGGGTCCGCGGCGCCACGCACCACGTAGGCGATCAGCCGCGGCCCGCCGGCGCGCTCCTCGCGCACCACGACGACGGCGTCGCGCACCGCCGGGTGCTCGCGCAGGCGCGCCTCGATCTCCCCCAGCTCGATGCGGACGCCGCGCAGCTTCACCTGGCTGTCGATCCTCCCCAGGAACTCGATCGCCCCTGAGGGCGCGAGACGCCCCAGGTCGCCGGTCCGGTACAGGCGGCTTCCGGGCGGGCCCCAGGGGTCGGGGACGAAGCGCTCGGCGGTCAGCTCCGGACGGCCGAGGTAGCCGCGGGCCAGCCCGGCGCCGCCGATGAGGATCTCGCCCGGCAGCAGCCGGGGAACCGCCCGCAGCAGGCGGTCCACCAGGTAGATCCGGACGTTGGCCAGCGGCCGGCCGATCGGCACGACGTCCGGGAGCGGCTCTGCCGGCGGACAGGGATGAAACGAGGCGTCGATCGCCGCCTCGGTCGGGCCGTAAAGGTTGCAGAGAGCCGCTCCGGTGCCGCGCAGGAGACGCTCTGCCACCGCGCCCGGGAGCGCTTCGCCGCCGCAGAACATCCGGCGCAGCGACCGGCACCCCTCCGCCACCCCCTCCTGGTCGACGAAGGCGGCGAGCTGCGAGGGAACGAGCTGCAGGACCGTGACGCCGTGGCGCGCCACCGCGTCGAGCAGATAGCGGCTGTCCCGATGGCCGCCGGGCTCGGCGAGGATGACCTGGGCGCCGGCGAGCAGGGGGACGAAGATCTCCCAGATCGAGGCGTCGAAGCCATACGGGGTCTTCTGCAGGACCCGGTCGCTCGCCGCGAGCGGGAAGTCACGCTGCATCCACAGCAGCCGGTTGGCGATGGCGGCGTGCGACACCATCGCTCCCTTGGGCCGGCCGGTGGAGCCGGAGGTATAGATGACGTAGGCCAGGTTCTCCGGCAGCGCCTCGGGCGGCAGCGGCTCGGGGCTCTCGGCCGCCTCCGGCCGTGCCGCGAGGTGCACCACCCTCAGGCCGCGCAGGCCGCCGCCGCGCGGTCCGGAATCGTCGCGCGCCAGCAGCAGCGACGCGCCGCAGTCGGCGAGCATGAAATCCTGGCGCTCGCGTGGATATCCGGGATCGATGGGGACGTACGCGCCCCCTGCCTTGGCGACGGCGAGCAGGGCGATCACCAGGTCGAACGAGCGTTCGACGTGGAGGGCAACCGGCACCTCCGGTCCGACCCCCAGCCGGCGCAGGAGGCGGGCCAGCTGGTTTGCCCGCGCCTCGAGATTGCCGTAGCTGAGGGTCTCGTCACCAGCGACCAGGGCGGTGGCGCCGGGAGAGATCCGCGCCCGCGCCTCGAAGAGCGCCCCGAGGGTGACCACCCCGCCCAGATCGGCGTCCGTCCGATTGAGCTCGACGAGGACCTGGCGGCGCTCGCCGTCGCTCAGGACGTCGAGCTCGCCGGCGGGCGCGGCGGTGCGCTCCCCGGCGTCGCGGAGCAGTGCGCGGAAGCGGCCGGCCAGCGTCTCGGCCTGTTCGGGAGGCAGCGCGGCGGCGTCGTAGAGGAGCTCGGCCTCCACCGCCATCTCCATGGCGGCCTCCGGCCCGCCATCGCCGCGGCGCACGCACGCGAGCTTCGCCACGAAACGGTCGGCGAGCACGCCGATCTCGTCGATCGAGAACCGGACGTCGCCCACCTGCCAGGCCGGGGGGAGCTCCCGCCACTCGAAGCCGAAGGGGAAGAAACCGGGAGAGCCCTCGGCAACGTCGAGCCCCTTCCAGGAGAACGATTCCTGGCGGCCGGCCAGCTCGGCCAGGCGCCCGGCGAGGCCCCCGGCGGCGGCGGCGAGCGGGGCCGTCTCCGAGACGCCCTCGTCGCACGGCACGTAGCGGGAGAACGGGCCGAGGGCCTCCTCGAGCTCCGCGAACCCTCGCCCGGTGACGGCCACCCCCACCGTCACCCGCGGCGTCCCGAGGAGACGCTGCAACAGGAGGATCCAGGCGGCGAGCAGCACGGTGGACGCCGGGGCGGCGGGCAGCTCGCCGGCGGCGGCGCCGGCGGCGCCGGCTGCAGCCAGGCGCTCCACGGCGGCCAGGCGCTCCACGGCGGCCGTGGGCAGCGAGAAGCGCAAGGTGCGGGGAACGAACCGCGCGGGGTCCACGGCGGCCGAGCTCCCGGGCAAGCGGGCGCGCAGCGCCTCCGCCAACCCGGAGGACTGCCACAGCTTGCGCGCCGCCTCGTCGTGCGAATCGGCAGCCTCGCGCTGCCAGCCCGCATAGTCGGCGTATTGCACCGGCTCTCCACCCGCTTCTCCCTCGCCGCGCGCCTGCCGCCGGCTCGCGTAGTGGAGCCCGAGCTCGCGGGCAAGGAGGATCAGGCTCCGAGCGTCGGCGCACAGCGCGGGCAGCTCGATCTGCAGCCGGTGCAGGGTGGCCGAGCACGTCTCCAGGCGGGCGACCACCACCGGCTCGGGCCCCGCGCCGGCGGGCCCGCCGGCGGGCGGCTCCTCCGCCTCCTCCTCCCGCCAGAGCAGAGAGGTCTCCGCCGCCGCGACCTCCTGCAGCGGCACCGTCATACCCGGCAGCAGGGCGAAGCGGGTGCGCAGGATCTCGTGGCGCTCGATCACCCGGCGCAACGCGGCGCGCAGGGCAGGAGGATCGATCTCTCCCGCGATGGCGATCGTCAGGCGGGCGCGGCAGGGCTCCGGCGCGGCGAGCGCCAGCTTCCAGAGACGCTCCTGCTGGTGCGAGAGCTGGAACCCTTGGATCGCCTCACTCATCGCCAGCCTCTTCCGGCACCGTCACCGGCTGCCGCCGGCGCAGTCCGAAGCTCTCCTGGTGAGCGCGCTGCAGCTGCGCCGCCAGGGCGGAGCGGCGCTGCGTCGCCGCTGCGCCGAGGACCGCCGCGAGGCGGCTCAGCCGGACGTCCGGCTCGGCTGTCACCGCCTCGAGCGCGTCCCGGAAGTCCTCCCCCATCCAGTCGACGGTGAGCCTGTCGAACAGGTCGGTGCTGTACTGGAACGTGACCGTCAGGTCATTGCCCCGGCGGAGGATCGTCAGGCTCAAATCGAACTGGGTCGACTCGCCGGTCAGGGGATAGGGGGCCACCCGCAGGCCGGGCAGGTCGAGCGGCCGCGCCAGGTCGCCTTCGACGAGGTTGAACGTCACCTGGAACAGCGGGTTGTAGCCGGGGTCGCGCTCCGGCTGCAGCTGCTCCACCAGCTGCTCGAACGGCATGTGCTGATGCTGCAGCGCCGCGATCACCTCCTGGCGGACCCGCGCCAGCAGCTCACGGAACGTCGGGTCTCCGGACAGATCGATGCGCAGCGGGAGAGCATTGACGAACAGCCCGATCAGCCCCTCGATCTCGGCCTGGTGGCGGGCGCCGAAGGGAGTGCCGACGAGCAGGTCCTCCCGGCCCGAGCCGTGGTGCAGGAGAACGGCGAAGACGGCCAGCAGAGTCATGAAGCTCGTGCACTCCTCCCGCTCCGCCAGCGCCAGGACCCGGCTTCCCAGCTCGCCGGGGACGCTCACCGCCAGATGGGCGCCGCGGAAGCTCTGCCGTGCCGGGCGCGTCCGGTCCGCGGCGAGGCGCAGGAGCGGCGGCGCCCCGGCGAGCCGGCGGAGCCAGTAGGCCCGCGCCGCGGCCAGGGCGTCCCCTTCCAGCAGCTGCCGCTGCCAGACCGCGAAGTCCCGGACCTGGACCGGGAGGTCCGGCAAGGCGGCCGCCGCGCCGCGGCTGAGCGCGGCGTAGACGACGGTGAGCTCGCGGATCAGCAACTCGAGAGACCACCAGTCCGCCACGATGTGGTGCACCACCAGGACGAGCACGTGCTCCCGCTCCCCCAGGCGCAGGAGCCTGCCGCGGCACAGGGGGCCGCGGGAGAGAGCGAAGGAGCCGTGTGCCTCCTCCCGGGCCAGCCGCTCGGCGAGCCGCTCGCGCCTGGCGATCCTCGTCAGGTCGATCAGCGGCATCTCGGCGGCGCGCGGCGGTTGGATGACCTGCCGGGGCTCGCCGCCCAGGCTGGTGAAGATCGTCCGCAGGCTCTCGTGGCGCCGCACGATCTGGCCGGCGGCGCAGCGCAGCAGCTCGACCCGCAGCGGACCGCTCAACCGCACGGCGCCGGCGATGTTGTAGAACGGGCTCGCCGTCTCCACCTGGTCGACCAGCCAGAGTCGCTGCTGGGCGAACGACAGCGGATACGAGTCCGCCCGGGGCTGCGGGACGATCTCGCCCTCGGCGCGGCGCCCGACCTCGCGGAGGGTGATCTCGGCGGCGAGGGCTTCGACCGTCGCCGCCTGAAAGAACCGTCCCAGCGGCACCTCCACGCCGAGCTCCACGCGGATGCGGGCGAGCAGGCTGACCACCAGGAGCGAATGGCCGCCGAGCGCGAAGAAGCTCTCGCGGACCCCCACCTCCGGCACGCCCAGCGCTGCCCCGAAGAGCGCCGCCAGCCGCGCTTCGAGCGGCGTTCGCGGCGCCACGTGCTCGCCGATCGACCGCCCCGCCATCGTGCCGGGGTCGGGCAGGGCGCGGCGGTCCAGCTTCCCGGTCAGGGTGCGCGGCAGGGTCTCGAGGCGCACGAAGGCGGACGGGATCATGGCCTCCGGCAGCCGCGCCGCCAGGTGCTCGCGGAGCTCGCCGGCATCGAGGCCGCTCGCCGGGCCCGCGGCGGCCGGATCGCCGGCAATCCCCGGGAGCACCGCGAGCACCAGGTAGGCGCAAAGGATCTTGTCTCCCTCCGCATCCGTGCGGTCGATGACCGCCGCGTCCCGGACCGCCGGATGGGAGCGCAGCGCCTCCTCGATCGGCGCGATCTCGACGCGGACGCCGCGCACCTTGACCTGCTGGTCGCGCCGGCCGAGGATCTCGAGCAGGCCGTCCTCGCGCAGCCGCCCCAGATCGCCGGTGCGGTAGAGCAGATCGTCGGGCTGCTCGCTCCACGGGTTGCGGACGAAGGCGGCCGCGGTCAGCTCCGGTTGGTTCAGGTAGCCGAGTGAGCGGTAGGGCGTGCGCTGGACGATCTCCCCCACCTGTCCGGGCGCACGGACCGAACCCTGTTCGTCGAGGACGGCCACCCGCGCCCCCGGCATGGGCCGGCCCACCGGGATCATCCGCGCCTCCCCGTCCTCCGGCCGCACCCGGTAGAAGAGCTTGGTCATGGTCGTCTCGCTGGGACCGTAGAGGTTGACCAGCTCGATGCGGCCGCCGAAGACCGCGCTCCACCGCCGCACGTCCGCCGGCAGCAGGGGCTCGCCGGCGAGCAGGACGTGCCGCAACGCCCCGAAGCGGTCCGCCGTGAGGTCCTGCCGCAGCAGCGAGCGGAAGACCGAGGGCGTGCAGTGGACCAGGGTGAGCCGCTCGCCGTCGATCCAGTCCAGAAGCCGCGCTCCATCGAGGACCACCTCGCGGTCCGCCGGTGCGCACAGCGTCCCCCCGGCGGTCAGCGGCACGAAGACGTCGCGCAGGATGGCGTCGAAGGCCGGCGAGGTGAGCTGGCTGACGCGGCACCCCTCGCCGATCGCGAAGGCCTCGATCTCCCATTGGATGAAGTGAGCGATCGCCTTGAGGCGGCCGGCGATCCCCTTGGGGCGTCCGGTCGAGCCCGAGGTGAAAAAGACATAGCAGAGAGACTCCGGATCGGGCTCCGGCACGGCGGGCGCACGCTCGCCGCGCGGTCCGCCGTCGCCCAAGGGGATCACCACCTCCCCGGCGCCGCCCATCTCGCGCCGCAGCTCGCCGGCCAGTCCCAGGAGGTCCGGGCTCGCCAGCCAGAAGCGAGGCCTCACCTCGGCGACGATCGCCTCCAGGCGGACGGCCGGAGAACGGCGGTCGAGAGGCACGAAGGCGCACCCCGCCTGCAGGACGCCGAGCATGGCGGCGACCGTATCCTCCGTGCTGCTGGCCAGGAGGCCGACCAGCGCGCCGCTTTCCGCACCGGCGGCCAGCAGGGCCGCGGCGAGGCCGTTGGCCCGCTCCCCCAGCTCCCGGTAGGTGGTCCGCCGCCCCGACGTCTCGATGGCGACGCTGCCGGCGCACCTCGAGGCGGTCCGCTGGAACAGCTGGTGGATCGCTTCGGTCATCGGCTCCGGGACCTCGTCCGCGACTGCGCTCGGGCGGCCGCCATGAAACCTATTCCCTGCCGAGAACCGTCAGCGGGCTCACCCGGGTGGCTTTTCGGGCAGGGAAATAGCTCACCACCGCCGCCAGGGCAATCAGCAGCAGGGACGTCGCCAAATAGGTCACGAGATCGGTGGCGCTGATCCCGAAGAGCAGGCTGGCGAGAAGCCGCGTCGCCCAGTAGGCCAGGGCCAGGCCGGCCGCGATGCCCACCGTCGCCATGACGATCCCTTCGCCCACCACCATGCGCAGGATGTCCCGCCGCTTCGCGCCGAGGGCCATGCGCATGCCGATCTCGCGGTTGCGCTGGTTCACCGAGTTGGTGATGACGCTGTACATCCCGACCGCGGCCAGGAAGATGGCGAGGACCGCCAGACTCAGCAGCAGTGACATCGAAAACCGCCGCGCGGCAAGGGATGACGCGAGCCGATTGGACATGGTCTGAACGTCATAGATCGGCAGGTCCGCATCGAGCTTCTTCACCAGGTCACGGATCGGGCCGGCGAGGCTCTGGGGATTGCCCTCGGACCGCACGACCAGGTAGGCGCTGTTCTCGGGGAACGTCCCGATCGGGAGGTAGAGCTGCTCTCGCGACGTGGGGCTGAGGCTGTTGTTCTTGACGTGCCCGACGACGCCGACCACGATCCGCCACGGGAACTGCTGGTTCCTGGTGAGCTTCAGCTTCTTGCCGACCGCGCTCTGGCCGGGCCAGCTGCGGCGGGCGAGATCCTCGTCGACGATCAGGACCCTCGGCACTTCGGAGCCGTCCAGGGGCGGGAAAAAGCTCCCCTCCTTCAAGGGTATCCGCATGGCGCGGAAGTAATCCGAGGTGACCAGGCGCAGATCGGCTTCCGGCGGCACGGCCGCGGTGGCGAGCATCGTCTCCTCGTTGAAATAGGAGCCGGACAAGTCACAGCGGCCCAGCGGCAAGCAGTCGATGACGGCGGCATGACGGACCCCGGGCAGGGGCTTGACGCGCTCGAGGAGCCGCTGCCAGAAGGCTCTTATCTGGGGGATGTCCGCATACTTCTTCGCCGGCAGGGAGATCTGCAAGGTCAGGGTATGCCCCGCATCGTAACCGGTGTCGTCGTGCACGAGATTGGCGAAGGCGTGGACCAGCAGGCCGGCGCCGATGATCAGCATCAGCGCCATCGCCGTCTCGACGACCACCAGCAGGCGGCGGACTCGCCGAGGTCCGCGACCGCCCACCGACTTCTCCCCCCCTTCCTTCAGCGCTTCGATCAGGCTCAGCTTCGAGGTCTGCACTGCCGGCACCAGCCCGATCACCAGGCCGCTGACCAGGGCCAGCGCGACTGCAAAGAGGAGGACGCGGGCGTCGAGCGCGATGGCGTAGGCCCGCGGGATTGCCGTCGGGTCGATCCGGGTCAGCTCGCGCACGGCGACGGCCGCGACCAGGACGCCGAGACCCCCGCCGATGAAAGCGACCGCGAGGCTCTCGGCGATGAAACGGCGGATCAAGCGTCCTCGCGGCTCACCCAGGGCCGTACGGACGGCGATCTCACGGCTCCGGGCCAACGCCCGCTCGAGTTGCAGGTTGGCGACGTTGGCGCAGGCCATCAGCAAGACGAGCCCGACCGCCGCGAGGATGATGAGCAGGGCTGGCCGGACGTCGCCGGTCAGCTCCTCGTGGAACGGGATGAGGCTCACCCCCCAGCCGCTGTCGCTCTGGTAGAGAGCCGGGTTCTCCTGTTGCATCTGGCGAGCGACGGCCGACATCTGGACCTGCGCCTGGCGCAGGTCGACGCCGGGCTTCAGCTGGGCCAGGACTCTCAGGTAGTGGTTGCCACGATCGGCATTCGGACTCTTCGGATCCAGGCGCAGCGGCACCCAGAAGTCCATCTTCTCCGGATAGCGGAACTCGGGGGGCATGACGCCGATGATGGTGTAATGCTCGCCGTTGAGGACCAGGTCGCGGCCGACCACCTTTGGATCCGCCTGGCGGCTGCGCCAGAACGCATCGCTGAGCACGGCCAGATGCGGCGCCTCGAGCTGGTCCTCGCCCGGGGCGAAGACGCGGCCGCGAGCGGGGTGAATCCCCAGCATCGGAAACAGCGAGGGCGACACCGCGGCGAAGGTGACCCGCTCCGGCTCGGCGCCCCCGGTGAGGTTGCCCTGGCTGGTCACGACCGCGGCGATAGCCGAAAGCGAGGTGGCCCTCTCGCCGTATTCGGGGAGCTCGGGCTCCGAGATTCCGACACGGGGAAAATCGAGCTTGGTGAAGTGGTTCCAGACGGCCACCATGCGGTCCGCGCCAGGGTAAGGCAGCGGTTGCAGCAGCACCACGTCGACGACGCTGAAGATCGCCACGGCGGCGCCGATCCCGAGCGCCATCGCGGCAACCGCCGCCGCGGCGGCCGCGGACGGATGGCGTAAGAAGGACTTCAGGGAAAACCGTACGTCTTGGAAGAATTCTCCGGGCATTCGCGCCTCCGTGGCACCTCAGGCTGCCAGCCATGGCAAGCGAGGTCCTGCTCTGAAAGCAACCGCCGCATTGCTGTCCAGCATCCCCATCAGTCAGTGTCGCTTGGCGTCGAAAACGCGCCCATGGCACGAGGTCGACGCCGGCACCGGTCAAAGCTCCTCGCGTAAAGCGCTGACCAGCGGACCGGCGGCGGCCGGCGCCGCGAGTGACAGGCTGTCGATGGGCAGGTCGGGGTCCGCCGCCACCTCGCGCAGCAGCTCGACGAAGGCCTCCGCCAGGCGGGCTACCGTCGCGGCGTCGAAGAGGTCCAGGTCGTAGACGAACGCGCCGGCGAGACCGTCCGGCCCCGGGGCGAGCGTCAGGGTGAGGTCGAAGTTGGCCGTCCGGGGCGGGGCTTCGAGGGCGGCATGGGTGAGCCCCGGCAGCTCCGGCGCCGATTGCAGGAAGTTCTGCAGCACGAACATGATCTGGAACAGGGGGCTCGCCGAGCGCTCCGGGCGCAGGTCCGCCACGATGGCCGCGAACGGCAGGTCCTGGTGGGCATGGGCGTCCAGGACGGTCTCCCGCACCCGGGCCAGCAGCACGCGGAAGCTCGGCCGGCCCGACAGGTCGGTGCGCAGCGCCAGGTCGTTGACGAACAGGCCGACGAGTCCCTCGCTGCCGGGCTGCTCGCGGTTGGCGACGTTGGTGCCGACGAGCAGGTCCTCGCTGCCGGTGACCACGTGCAGCAGCGCCTTGAACGCCGCCAGCAGGCACATGAACAGGGTCGCTCCCGCGCTGCGGCCGAGATCGGCCAGGGCCGCCGAGAGCTCCGTTCCCAGGGCCAGCCGGCACGCGGCGCCGCGGAAGCGCCGGACCGCGGGCGGCCGCCGCTGCATCGGGAGCGCGAGCACCGGCAGCTGGCCGCCGAGGCGCCGGCGCCACCAGGCGAGCTGCGCCGCCGCGCCGGGGCCGCGCAGCCATTCCTGTTGCGCCAGGGCCCAGTCCGTGTACTGGACCGGCAGCTCGGGCAGCGGCGACCGCCGCCCCTCGAGGCCGGCCGCATACAGCTCGCCGAGCTCGCGGGTCATGATCTCGAGCGACCAGCCGTCGCCGGCGACGTGGTGCAGCGAGAACAGCACCACGTGCTCGTCGTCCGCCAGTCGCAGGAGCTGGATGCGCAACGGCGCCTCGGCCTCGAGCCGGAAGGGCTGCTGCGCCGCGCTCGCCGCGACGCGCCGCAGCTCGTTCTCTCGCGTGCGCACGGCCAGGCCCGAGAGGTCGACCCGGGGCAGCCGGAACGGCCCCGGCGGATCGACGATCTGGCACGGCACGCCCGCCGCCACCATGAAGCGGGTGCGGACCGCGCCATGACGCCGCACGATCTCGCCGAGGCTCGCCTCGAGGACCGCGACGCGCAGCCGGCCCGAGAGGCGGACGGCGCGGTGCATGTTGAACGCGGACGAGCCCGGGTTGAGCTGGTGCAGGAACCAGAAGCGCAGCTGTGCCGGCGAGAGCGGCAGCGGCCCGCCGTTGCCGGCGCGGCGCAGCGGCGGCCGCTCGGGTGCGGCGCCTGCCGACCGCAGCGCCTCGACCGCGGCGGCCAGGGCGCCCACCGTCGGCTCCTCGAAGAGCGTCCGCAGCGGCAGCTCGACGCCGAAGACCTCCTTGACCCGCAACGTCATCCGGGTGGCCAGCAGCGAGTGGCCGCCGAGCTCGAAGAAGTCGTCGGCCGCCCCGACCCGCTCGCGGCCGAAGATCTCGGCCCAGATCCCGGCGAGGATCTCTTCGATCGGCGTCCGCGGCGGGACGTAGCCCTGGCGGGCGGCGCCGCCGCCCCCGCTCGCCGTCGCCGTCTCGGTCGCCGTCGCCGTCGCGGTCTCCGTCGCCGTCTCAGGCGGCGGCAGGGCCTTGCGGTCCACCTTGCCGTTGGGCGTCAGCGGCAGCGCCGGGAGGCGGACGAACAGGTCCGGCACCATGTGGGCCGGCAGCTCCCTGACCAGGAGATCCCGCACTTCCTCGCTCGCGGCAGCCTCGCCGGCGACGAGATAGGCGACGAGCTGGTCCAGCCCGTCCTTCAGGCGGCGGGCCACCACCACCGACTGGCGCACCGCCGGATGCCGCGCCAGCGCCGCCTCGATCTCGCCAAGCTCGATGCGGAAGCCGCGGATCTTGATCTGACGGTCGATCCGGCCGAGATAGTCGAGCTCGCCGTCCGGCCGGTACCGCGCCAGGTCGCCGCTGCGGTACAGGCGCGCCCCCGGCGCGCCGTTCAGATCAAGCCGGCGCGCGCCCGCCGTGCCCGCGAACGGGTCGGGCACGAAGCGCTCGGCAGTCAGGTCCGGCCGTCCCAGGTAGCCGCGGGCGAGTCCCGCGCCTCCCAGGCACAGCTCTCCGGGCACCCCCAGCGGCACCGGCTGAAGGTGCTGGTCCAGGATGCGCAGCGCCTGGTCCCGGAACACCACCCCGATCGGGCTGCCCCCCCACTCGAGGTCGCGCCAGCCCATCCGGCGCCAGGTATTGACTACCGTCGTCTCGGTGATGCCGTACATGTTGATCAGCCGCGGCCGATCTTCGCCGTGGCGCGTGAACCAGGGCCGCAAGCTGCCCGGCTCGAGCGCCTCGCCGGCGACGAACAACAGGCGCAGCGAGCCCACCGTCTCGGGCGAGGCCGCGTCGGCAGCCGCCAGTTGATGGAACGCCGTCGGCGTCTGGTTGAGCACCGTCACCCCTTCGCGCCGCAACAGCGAAAGGAAGGCATCCGGCGAGCGGCTCACCCAGTACGGCACCACCACCAGGCGGCCGCCGTGCAGCAGCGCCCCCCAGATCTCCCACACCGAGAAGTCGAAGGCGTAGGAGTGGAACAGCGTCCAGACGTCCTCGGCGCCGAAGGCGAAGCACCCGGCCGTGGCCGCGAACAGCCGCACCGCGTGGCCGTGGGCCACCTGCACTCCCTTGGGACGGCCCGTCGAGCCCGAGGTGTAGATCACGTAGGCCAGGTTGTCCGCGCCCGCGCCGCTCGGGCCGATCAGCCGGCGGCCCCGCGACAGGTCCTCTTCCTCGAGCCACACCGGCAGCGCCGGCGAGCCCGCCAGCGCACCGGCCAGGCGCCGCTCGCTCAGCAGCACCCGTGCGCCGCTGTCGGCGAGCAGCAATTCCTGCCGCTCGGCCGGATAGGCGGGATCGATCGGCACGTAGGCGCCGCCGGCCAGGAGCACCCCCAGCACCGCCACCACCAGGTCCGGCCCCCGCTCGAGACAGAGCGCCACCGCCGACTCCGGCCCCACTCCCAGCTGCCGCAGCCGCCACGCCAGCCGGCCGGCGCGCCGCGCCAGCTCCCCGTAGCTCATGACCCCGTCTCGCCAGGAGAGCGCCACCGCGTCGGGCCGCCGCCGGGCCTGTGCCGCGAAGGTGTCGTGCAGGCAGCCCGCCCCGCAATGCTCGGGCGACCCGTTCCACTCGACCAGCAGCTGGTGCCGTTCGGCCGCGCCGAGCGGCGACGCCTCGCACGCTTCCCAGGGCGCCACGCCGATCGCCCGCAGCGTCAGCTCGTACCAGGCGGCGATCGCCCGCAGCTGCGCCCCGGCGAGCGCTTCTGGGTCATACCCCAGGCGCAGCGTCAAGCTGCCATCCCAGGGGTCGAGCACCACGGTGACTCCAAGGGTGAACGTATTGACAGCATGCGACAGCTCGCCCAGCCGCCGGGGACCAAGCTCTCCCAAGCCCTGGAAGACGTGGAAATGCACGAAGTTGAAGAGCGTCTCGACCAGGGGCTCGCCGCCCGCCTCCAGCTGCAGCTGCGCCAGGGGATAGCGGCGGTGCGGCAGCCGCTCCCGCTCGGCCGCGAACAGCCGCCGCCCCAGCTCGATCCAGCTGCCGGCGACGGGCCTGGCGGTCAAGGGGAGGACGTTGACGAACAGGCCGAGGACCTCCTCGCCCCCCGCCTCCTCGGGGCGGCCGTTGAAGGCCAGGCCGGTGATGATCTCGTCCTGGCCGTGGGCCAGCGCCAGCACCCGGCACCAGCCCGCCAGCAGCACGCTCTTGAGCGGCACGGAAGCCTCGCGGGCCACCTCGTGCAGCGCCGCCGCCTGCCGGGCTGAGAGGTGCACCAGGTGCACCCGGGGACCGCGCGCCGCGCCCGCCGTGGTCCAAGCGCCGGCGCCGGCGGGACGCGGCCACCGCGGCAGCCGCATGTCAGGCCGGCCGGCCAGGGCGCCTGCCCAGTAACGGCGGCTCTCCTCGCTCGCCAGCGCCTCGCGCTCGAGCGCCACGAAGCGGCTGAAGTGGCTCGCCGGCGGCGCCTCCGCCTCCTGCCCGGCGGGCTCGAGGTAGAGCCGGAACAGCTCGTTGAGCAGCGCGGCGACGCTCCAGCCGTCCAGGAGGGCGTGATGCGCGGTCAAGGTGAACTGGAAGGTTCCGGCGCCGCGCAGGTGGCAGCGGCAGCGCCAGGGCGGCCCCTCGCTCCAGACGAACGGGCGAGCCTTTTCGGACTCGACCATCGCCTCGACCGCCTGCTGTTGGGCCGGCGCATCGAGGCGGCGCAGGTCGATGACCGGCAGGGAGACGCCGGCGCTGCCGTGCACCAGCTGCAATGGCTCGCTGTAGGAGGTCAGGTCGAAAGCGGTCCGCAGGATCGCGTGGCGCGCGGCCAGCCTGCCGATCGCCCGCCGCAGCGCCCGCACGTCGCAGGCCCCCTCGAGGTGGAGGCTCAGGACGTCGTGGTAGACCGCGGCCTCGGGGCGGAGCTCGCTGTGGAAGACCAGGCCGCCCTGCAGCCGGGTGAGCGGATAGGCGTCCTCGACGTCGGCCTCGACGGCACTCGGCAGCCCGGGCAGCCTGCCGCGGTCCGCCTCGGCGAGGAGCGCGAACGGCGGCGGGCGATGATCTCCGGCGCTGCCGGCGGCGGCGCCGGCGCTGCCCGCGGCATGGGCGGCCCGCGCCAGCTCGCGCACGGTCTGGTGCAGGAACAGCTGCGGCAGCGACAGCTCGATGCCCCGCGCGCGCGCCGCGGCGAGCACCCGCAGGCTCAGGATCGAGTCGCCCCCGAGCGCGAAGAAGTTGTCGCCGCGGCCGACCCGCCCGACTCCCAGCACCGCCGCCCAGACCTCCGCCAGCGCCGCCTCCACGGCGCCCTCGGGCGGCGCGAACGGCTCGTCCAGCTCGCGACGCGCCGCCGCGGGCTCGGGCAGCGACCGCAGATCCACCTTGCCGTGGGGAGTCAGCGGCAGCTCGGGCAGCCAGACGAACAGCGCCGGCACCATGTAGTCGGGCAGCTGGAGGCCGAGGAAGGCCCGCAGGGTCTCGACTCCCGCGCCCTCGTCGCCGACCAGGTAGGCGACGAGCTGCCGCAGCCCGTCCTGCCGCCGGCGGGCCACCACCACCGTCCGGCGCACCGCCGGATGCCGCGCCAGCGCCGCCTCGATCTCGCCGAGCTCGATGCGGAAGCCCCGGATCTTGACCTGGCTGTCGATGCGGCCGAGGTAGTCCAGGTCGCCGTCCGGCCGCCGCCGCGCCAGGTCGCCGCTGCGATACAGGCGCGCCCCCGGCGCGCCGTTCAGATCAAGCCGGCGGGAGCCCGGCTCCGCCGCCAGCCCCGCGAAGGGGTCGGGAACGAACCGCTCGGCCGTCAGCTCCGGCCGCCCCAGGTAGCCGCGGGCGAGGCCGGCGCCGCCGACGTGGATCTCCCCCGCCACGCCGAGCGGCACGAGGTTGCCGAAGCAGTCCAGCAGATGAATGCGCAGGTCCGGGATGGGCACGCCCAGCGGGCTGCGGTGGGCCTGCCGCAGGTCGGCCTTCGCGACCGGCCGCCAAGTGACGTGCACCGTCGTCTCGGTGATGCCGTACATGTTGATCAGGCGCGGCGCGGCGTCGCCGTGACGCGCGAACCACGGCGCGAGAGCGGACAGCTCGAGCGCCTCGCCGCCAAAGATCACCCGGCGCAGGGCGAGGGGGCCGGCCTCATGGCCGTCGGCCTCCGACAGGCCGCGGAACGCCGACGGCGTCTGGTTGAGGACGGTGACGGCCTCGCGGACGAGCAGCTGCCGGAAGAGCTGGGGCGCGCGGCTCACCGCGTAGGGGACGACGACCAGGCGGCCGCCATACAGCAATGCTCCCCAGATCTCCCACACCGAGAAGTCGAAGGCCGGAGAGTGGAAGAGGGTCCAGACGTCGCCGGGGCCGAAGCCGAACCAGGGCTCCGTGGCCGCGAACAGGCGGACCACGTTGGCGTGGGTGACCTCGACCCCTTTCGGGCGTCCGGTGGAACCCGAGGTGTAGATCACGTAGGCGGCGTTGGAAGGCAGGGCGCCGGGCGTGGGCGGGCCGCCGGACGAGGGCGGGCCGCCGGCCTCGGCGGCGATGTCCTCCCCGCCGGCCGTCTCGTCGTCGAACAGCTGGTCGAGGTAGAGGACGCGCACCGCCGCCGGCAGCCGCAGGGCCGGGGCGTCGTCCCTCACGGTCAGCAGCAACGGCGCCGGCGCGCCGGCGAGCGCATCTTCGAGCACGAGCTGCAGGCGCTCCGCGGGGTCGCTGGGGGAGAGCGGCACGTAGGCGCCGCCGGCCTCGAGGATCCCGAGGAGCCCCACGATCAGCAGGGGCGAGCGCCCCACGCAGATCCCCACCCGCACCTCCGGTCCCACGCCGAGGCGGCGCAGATGGCGGGCCAGCCGGTTGGCGCGGCGCTCGAGCTCGCCATAGCTCAGGGCCTCGCCCTCGCCGGCCACGGCGACCGCCTCGGGCGCGATGCGGACGCGCTCGGCGAACAGCTCGTGCAGGCAGGAGGGCGGCGCCGCGGCGATCTCGGCCGCGATCTCAGTCGACTGGGGCGGCGCCGGGCGCCGCTCCCAGAGGAGCGCGAAGCGCTCCGCTGCGCTCAGCAGCGGCAGCTCGGACAGCGGCGGCCCGTCCCCCGCGCTCGCCGCGAGGCCCGCGAGCAGCACCTGGTAGTGACCGATCAGCCGCAGCATGGTCGGCGGATCGAAGAGATCGGAGCTGTACTCGTGGTGGATGACCATGCCGCCTTGCGCGGGGCCGCTCGCGGTGCGCTCCCGCACCGGGCGCAGGACCAGCGTCAGGTCGAACTTGGAGGAGCGGTTGTGCAGCTCGCCGGGCGCCAGCGACAAGCCGGGCAGATCGACCTCGGGGAACCTGGCGTCGTGGAAGGCGAAGTGCGCCTGCGCCAGGGGCGCCCGGCTCAGCGTCCGCTCTGCCGCCAGGGAGTCGACCACCCGGTCGAAGGGAGTGTCCTGGTGGGCGTAGGCGCCCAGGCAGGTCTCGCGGACCCGCGCCAGCAGCGACCGCAGGCGCGGGTTGCCGGTGAGATCGGCGCGCAGCGCCAGGGTGTTGATGACCATGCCCAGCATGCCTTCCATCTCGCGCCGCCGGCGGTTGGCGATGCTGGTCGAGACCATCACGTCCGGCTGGCCGGACCAGCGGTGCAGCACGGCCGCGAAGCCGGCCAGCATGGTCATGAACAGGGTGGCGCCCTGGCGCCGGCCGAGTGCCGTGAGCTGCTGCACCAGGGCGCTGTCGAGCGCCACCTCGTGCGCCCTGCCGCGGGCGCTGAGCACCGGCGGCCGGGGCCGGTCGGTGGGCAGCGCGAGCAGCGGCGGCGCGCCGGCGAGCTGGCTGCGCCACCAGGCGAGCTGCCGCTCGAGCACCTCGCCCCGCAGCCACTCGCGCTGCCAGCAGGCGTAGTCGGCGTACTGGATCGGCAGCGCGGGCAACCGCGACGGCCGGCGCTGCGTGTCCGCGGCATAGAGCTCGAGCAGGTCGCCCAGCAGCACCGCTTCGGCCCAGCCGTCGTGGACCAGGTGGTGCTCGGTCTGGATTACCACGTGCTCCTCGTCGCGCGTGCGGGCGAGGCTCGCCCGCAGCAGCGGCCCGCGCGCCAGGTCGAAGCGGCGCTGGCCGTCGGCGACGATCACCCGCTCGAGCTCGCGCCGGCGGCGCTCCGCTGCCAGGGCCCGGAGATCCAGGAGCGGCAGCCGGGACCAGGACGCGGGCGCCGGCGCCTGGATGCGCTGCACCGGCCGGCCGTCGACCTCCGGGAAGGCCGTACGCAGGATCTCGTGACGCTCGAGCAGCGCCGCGTATGCCCGCGCCAAGGCCGGCACGTCGAGGCGGCCGGTGATCCAGACCGCGCGCGGGACGTGGTAGGCGGCGCTCTCGGGATCGAGCTGCGCCAGGAACCAGATGCGCTCCTGGGCGAAGGACGGCGGCAGGTCGCCGCCGCGCGGTGCGGGGCGCAGGGGCGGCACCTCGCTCGCGCCCGCCGCCTCCAGCCGCTGGGCCAGCTCCGCCACCGTCGGCGCCTCGAAGAAGGCCCGCAGGCTGACCTCCACCCCCAGGGCGTCCTGCAGCCGCGCGGCGATTTGCGCCGCGACCAGCGAGTGCCCTCCCAGGGCGAAGAAGTTGTCGTGGACACCCACCCGTTCGACGCCCAGCACCTCCTCCCAGATCCCCGCCGCCAGCTCCTCGGCGGGGGTGCCCCGACTCCAGAGACCCGCCCTGTCGGCGGGAGCTTGCCCGCCCGCCGGCGCCGCGCCGGCAGTCAACGCCCGGCGGTCCAGCTTGCCCGCAGGCGTCAGCGGCAGGGCGTCCAGGGCGACGAGCTCCGACGGCACCATGTACGCCGGCAGGCTCTCGGCCAGCAGCTCGCGCAGGACGCGCGCCAGCGGCGGGGCGCCGGCAGCGCCCACCACGTAGGCCACCAGGCGCCGCTCTCCGGCCGCGGCCTCGCTCGCCACGACCACGGCCTGGCTCACCCCCGGATGGCGGGTCAGGGCCGCCTCGATCTCGCCCGGCTCGATGCGGAACCCTCGGATCTTGAGCTGGTGGTCGCTGCGCCCCAGGAACTCCAGGGAGCCTTCCGGCAGCCAGCGCACGACGTCGCCCGAGCGGTAGAGGCGGGCCCCCGGCTCGCCGGCGAAGGGGTCGGGCACGAACCGCGCTGCGGTCAGCTCGGGACGTCCGTGGTAGCCGCGCGCCACCCCCGGCCCGCCCAACCACAGCTCGCCCGGCACTCCCGGCGGCACCGGTGCGCCGTACGGGTCCACGACATAGGCGGTGTTGTCGGCGGTGGGCCTGCCGATCGGCACCGCCTCGCCTGCCGGCCAGCTCCGATTGCGGCCGAACGCGTGGATCGTACAGTTGACGGTCACCTCGGTCGGCCCGTAGCCGTTGTGCAGGACGCAGCTCTCGCCGGCCGCGGCGAGCATCCGCTCGGCCTGCTCGTGGAACAGGGCCTCGCCGCCGAGGTGGAGGATGCGCACCGCGGGCAGGCGCGCGCCCGGGGCGGCCACGGCGCTGAAGAACGACGGCGTGGCGTGGACCGTGTCGATGCCGTGCCGGCGCGCGAGCTCCGCCCACCGGCGAGGGTCGCCGAAGGCGTCTCCCGGCAGGTGCAGGACGCCGCCGGCGAGCAGCGTGCAGAGGATCTCGAGCACGCCGAAGTCGAACGTCTGGGAAAGGCTTTGCAGCACCCGCGTCCCGGGTCCGAGACCGAAGTAATCGATCGACCACAGCAGCAGGGGCACGGCGTTGGCGTGGGAGACCGCCACGCCCTTGGGGCTGCCGGTCGAGCCCGAGGTGTAGATGAGCCAGGCGAGGGCGCCCGCGGGAACGCGGCAAACGGCGGGCGCGGCCCCGGCGTTTGGGGCCGTGAGCGCCGGCCGGGGCTTGGCGGGCGGCGCGCCCGGCTCAGCCTCCTGCCGCGGGCGCGGAGCGTCCAGCAGGACCAGGCGCGGGACCGCGGCCGGGAGCGCGGCCGCGAGGTGCGCCGCCAGGTGCTCCTGGGCAAGGAGCGCCCCGGCCCCGGCGTCGGCAAGCAGCCAGGCCTGCCGGGCGGGCGGGGTGCCGGGGTCGAGCGGCAGGAAGGCGCCGCCCGCCTCGAGGATGGCCAGCATCCCGATCACCAGCTCGGGGACGCGTTCGGCAAGCAGGCCCACCCGCACCTCCGGCCCCACCCCCTCGGCGCGCAGCGACGCCGCCAACCGGCCGCTCCGCGCCGCGAGCTCGCCGTAGGTCAGGACGCGGCCGTCGCAGACCAGGGCCGGAGACTCGGGAGCGCGCGCCGCCTGCTCGCCGAACAGCTCGTGCAGGCGGACGTCGCGCCGGTAGTCGGTCGCGGCGCGGCTCCACTCGCGCAGCAACTGCCCGCGTTCGGACGCGGCGAGCAGCGGCAGCCGGCCGACCGCCGATCCGGGCTGCGCGGCGGCCGCGGCGAGCAGCGTCTGGAAGTGCCCGGCCCAGCGCCGCGCGGTGGTGCGGTCGAACAGGTCGGTGCTGTAGTGGAGCGAGCCAAGGAGCCCGTCCCTGCCCTGCCACATCCAGAGGGTCAGGTCGAAGTTCGAGCGCCAGGCCGGGACCTCCAGCAGCTCCAGGTCGAGGCCGGGTAGGCGCATCTCGAGGCCCGGGGTGTTCTGGAACACGAACATCACCTGGAACAGCGGGGTGTGGCTCAGCGAGCGCTCCGGTTGCAGCTCCGCCAGCAGCTTCTCGAACGGCAGCTCCTGGTGGGCCAGGGCGTCCAGCGACGTCTCGCGCATGCCGGCGAGCAGGTCCTCGAACGGCGCCTCGGGGAGCACCGCGGCACGCAGCGCCAGGGTATTGACGAAGAAGCCGATGAGCGGCTCGATCTCGGGCTGCGAGCGGTTGGCGACGAACGTGCCGACCGCCAGATCGGTCTCGCCGCTCAGCCGGTTTAGCAGCGCCGCGAAGACGCCGAGCAAGGTCATGAACAGCGAGGCGCCGGCATCGCGTGCCAGCGCGCCGGCGGCCCGCGACAGCTCCGGGCCGAGGCGCAGGGCCACGTCGCCGCCGCGGAAGCTCTGCACCAGGGGCCGCGGGCGGTCGGCCGGCAGCTGCAGCGGCGGCGGAGCGCCGCCGAGCCGCTCCCGCCAGAAGCCGAGCAGCCCGTCGAGGACCTCGCCCTGCAGCCGCTGCCGCTGCCAGACCGCGTAGTCGGAATACTGGACGGCCAGCGGCGGCAGGAGCGGCCGCCGCCCTGCCGCCAGGTCGCCGTACAGCGTCGCCAGCTCCCGCAGCAGCACGCCGATGGACCACAGATCGGAGACCATGTGATGCGTGTTGAGGAGCAGGACGTGCTCGGCCGGCCCGAGCCGCAGCAGGCTCGTCCTGATCAGCGGACCGCGGGCCAGGTCGAAGGAGAAGCGCGCGTCCGCGGCCGCCAGGCGCATGGTCTCGGCCGCGGACCGGGTGGGTGGGAGCGACGCCAGGTCGACGACCGGCTGGCGCAGCTCGAGCGCGGAAGCGATGACTTGGACGGGCCGGCCTGCCGCGGCCGGGAACGTCGTGCGCAGCGCTTCGTGCCTGGCGGCGATCTCGCCGAAGGCCTGCCGCAGCGCCCGCACCTCGAGCGGCCCGCGCAGGCGCACCGCCTGGGGGATGTTGTAGGCGGGCGTTCCGGGCTCGAGCTGGTCGAGAAGCCACTCGCGCTCCTGGGCGAAGGACAGCGGGTAGGCGTCTCCGGCCGGCCGCGCCAGCCGCTCGATGGCCGGCGCGCGGCCCCCGGCGGCCATCGCGCCGGTCCTCCCGTGTTGCCGGGCCGCCCGCGCTGCCGCCGCCAGCCCGGCGACGGTCGGGGTCGCGAACAGCTGCCGCAGCGGCAGCTCGACGCCCAGCGTCCGCGCCAGCTGACCGGTCAGGCGAGCCGCTAGCAGCGAATGGCCGCCGAGCGCGAAGAAGTCCTCGTGGATGCCCACCTGCTCGCGGCCCAGCACGTCGCGCCACAGCTCGCACACCGCCTCGTCGAGCGGATCGCGCGGCCCCTGCCAGCCCGCGGCCACGGCGGCCGCCGGCCGCGACGTCTTCGACATCTGCAGCAGTGCCCGGCGGTCCACCTTGCCGCTCGCCAGCCGCGGCAGCGACGCGAGCGGCACCACCGACGCCGGCACCATGTAGCGCGGCAGCCGCTTGCCGAGCCACCGGCGCAGCGCTCCCGGCTCGA
>DASZHY010000354.1:0-9465 GCA_035949675.1 Thermoanaerobaculia bacterium | reverse complement strand
AGGCCGTGGTGATCGCGCTGGACGAGATTCGCGCCGAGATCAACGGCCGCCGCGGCGATCAGTCGCGCAACGGCCAGGTCGTTCACCTCGCGAAGGAGCGGCTGAAGGAGGCACTGCGCCGGCACCATGACGTGTTCTGGGACGCCACTTGCCTGCGCCGTGAACACCGGGCGGCTCTGCTGCAGCTGGGATTCGACTATCGGGCCCTGGTGACCCTCGTCGCCTTCCAGGTCCCGGAGCCGGATCTCCTGGCCCGCAACCGCGCTCGCCCGCATCCGATCCCGGCCGAGGTCCTCAAGGATCAGATCCGCGCCTTCGACTGGCCCTACCTCGACGAGGCCCACGAGCTGACCGTGATCGCAGGCTGAAACCGGCATCGCGGCGGCGCCCCTCCCTCAGTGCCCCATCCCGCCCGCCGCCTCGACCACGCCGCAGGCCAGGCGCGCGCCGGAGTTGCCGGTCGGCTGCGTCTTGCAGTCGTCGGCGCCGGTGTGGAGGATGACCGCCTTGCCGACCGGCGAGTCGGGGCCGCGCAGCGACAGCATGGCCGTGACCACCTCGAGGTGCCCGGTGCCGTCGGGCTTGATCTCGATGTTGCCGAAGTCGCCGGCATGATGGGTGGTCGACTCGCGGCAGGCGTGCTCGGCCTTGGTCGGATTGAAGTGCCCGCCGGCCGAGGTGAAGTGTTTGCCGGCCGGATCGTGCTCGCACTTGCCGTTCTCGTGCAGGTGGATGCCGTGCGGTCCCGGCTTGTCCGCTCCGGCAACGTCCACGACCACCCGCACGGCGTCGGCCAGCTGGGTGAAGGTCACGCTTCCCGAAAGCTTGGGGTCGTCCGCCGACTCGAGCTTGGCGGTCGCGGTCTGCGCCATCGCGGCCTGCGCCTTCGAACTTTGCCCGGCCGCCGCCCCCTGGCCCGCCGCCTTCCCGGCCGCCGCGCCGGCCGTGGCCGAGACCGCAGCTCCGAGAGCCAGAAGCGAGACGGCCGCCACGATCATCGAGACCCTGCGCAGGTGCGTCTTCGTTCGCGTCATCCTCAACCTCCATTTCCTCGGGGTTCAACTTGCAATCTCGGTCCGCCAATCAATGTCCTCTCTTGGCGCCCGGCGCCGAGACCGCCTCACCCCGGTCTTGATACATGAACTTCTTGGTCACCCTGGCGAACGGCTGGCCGTCCACCTCGACGTACGGATAGATGAAGTAGTTGAGCGGCGGGCCCGCCTGACGGGGGCTCAACACCAGGTCGCGGCCGACCGTGAACTGCACGCGGTTCTCGTCCAGCGCGCCGAAGAAGTAGCCCCGCTTGTCGGGGTTCTTCCGCGCCTCGGAGGCGTCAACCGGCACCCAGCCGTAGCCGGCCAGAAAGAACTCTGCCCAGCAGTGATAGCCACCGATCTCGCCCTGGCCGTGCGTCGCCGGCAGCGGCAACCCGATCTCGAACTTCGCCGGGATGCCGACCGCACGGCTCAGGCCGATGAACAGAGCGTGGAAGTCGGTGCAGTTGCCCCGCTTGGCGTCGCAGGCCCAGTAGATGTCGCCGTTGCCCCAGCCGGTGCCGGACTTGTCGTACGACATCGTGTCGACCACGTAGTCGTAGATCGCGCGCGCCTTCTCGACGTCGCCTTGCCGGCCGCGGGTGACCTCCGCGGCCAGATGGCGGATCCGATCGTCGAGCGGCACCAGGCGGTCCGGCTGCAGCCAGGCGGCGAGCTCAGCCGGCGCCGGCAAGGTGGCCGGCGCCGGAGCCGCGGGCTTGCCGCCTGCGCCGGCGAAACCGCGGCGGATGAATTCCCGGCGCCGGACGCGGATCTTCAACTCGACCGGCAGCTCAGGCACGCGCGGGTCGGTCGCAGTCAGGTGCAGGATCGAGTTGCCGAAGCGCGGCTCCTTGACGACCTCGTGAGGGTAGGGCGCCGCCGTCTCGACGATCGTCACCTCCTGGCGGTCGTCGCTGACCGGATACGGCAGCCAGACGTCCACGCGGCGGGCGTCCTGCGGCAACTCGCCGATGCGGGCGCTGTAGATGATCTCGAGCTCCCGGGTGCGCGGCGCGTCCGCCGCCACCGCCACCGTCTGCACCATCCCCAGCAGCGTCCCCGCCGCCACCCCAAGCGCCGCGCCGAGCGCTAACCAACCCGTCAACGCCTGCTGCCTCTTGGCCGTGGCTATCTCCTCGCCCGCGTCCGGCCAGCGCTGCGGTTCCGTTCCCAGCGCTTGCCCTCGAGACGACGCCGCGATGATAGCGCGTTGCCGAGCTACTTAAAGCCGCCCGCGCGGCGGTGCGCCTTGCCATCCCCAGCCAGCCCAGCCAGCCCGGCCAGCCCCAGGTCCACCATGGCGTTGTCTGCCATGACCACGAACGGCCGCGGCTCGACCGTGAGGCCGCCCGCGCCGTCGTGGGCGACGACCTGCACGGTCCCCATCCCATAGCCCATCGGTCCGCGGCTGTAGTAATGGACGCGCAGCCGGTAGGGCGCGGCCCCTCTGCCGGCGGGCTCGGACACCGCGAAGCATTCAGGGCCGTAGCCGGTGGTGACGTCCGCGAACAGCTCGCCGCCGGACGGCAGCCAGCGCTGCCGGTAGTAGGCGTGCCCGTCCTGGCGGTCGTAGACGTGCAGGTCGACGTCGTTGGCGTCGGTTTCCCAGGAGAGGACGAAGCGCAGAGAAGGTTCGGTCGCGAGCCGTGCGCCGTGGTCCCGCAGACGGTCGAGCACCTCCTCCCGCCGGCCAGGCTCGGCACGTAGCCAGGCGGCCGCGAGCAACCCCAGGTCTTCCCTGAGCACCCGGTCGACGCCCGGGAACCGGCCCGGCGGATAGTCTTGCTCGAGGCCCTTCTCGAGCGCCGCGAAGGCCGCGGCGTAACGGCCGGCGCGCAAGCGGGCCCAGGCCAGGAGGCGGTGGCCGGAAGGATGATCAGGCCGCTGCCGTACCGCCTTCTCGTACGAATCGATCGCCAGCTCGAGCCCCGCGTCCCCCAGGCGCTCGAGCCGCTCTCCGGCCAGGCGCCGCAGGTCGGCACGGCTGGGGAAGAGATCGATCAGCGCGCCGTATGCCCGCGCCGCCGCGGCCTTCTCCCCGGCGGCCTCCCAGGCCTCGCCCAGCGCCACCAGGGCGAGCACGTCGCCGGGCGCTTCGGCGGACCAGTCCTCGGCGAGGGCGCGGGCCGCCGCCACGCGGCCGCCAGCCAGGTCCGCCATGACTTCGGCGAACCGTCCCGACCAGGGCGCCGTGCGAGACCACCTCTCTTCGTCGCCGCCGGCGCTGCCGCCGCCGCCCGCACTGCTGGCGGCGCTGCCGGGCTGCTGCCGGTCCTCTCCCGTCGCGCCCCGCCCGCCCGCGCGCCTCTCGGAAACGGCTTGCCCGCGGAGCGCCCGTTCGTCATCGCGCCCTCGAGGCTCGATCGCCGGGGCCGCGGCCGCGGCTGGCCGCTGCACAGGCCTCGGCGGCGGCGGCGCGAGCATCGGTTGCACCGGCATGTTGCCGCCGACATTGACCGCTTCACCACCCGGTATCCCGCCAGGCACACCGCCTTCCACGCCGCCGACCACGCCGCCGGCAACACTGCCGGGCACGCCGCCGGCGACACCGCCGGGCACCTGGCCGGCGAAGTCGCCCGAGTCGCCGGGCGACTCGCTGACGACCGTCACGTCTTCGGCCGCCAGGACGTCGGCGCCGGCAGGCGGCTCGCCGGGCCTGCTGCTTCCGGGCACGCCAGCCCCCGACCGCCCGGCCGCCTCGCCGGGAGCGCCGGCCGCGGCGGCAGCGGGGGGCCGGTTCGTCTGGATCACGGGCTTTTCCGCCCGCGGCTGTGCGACCCCGTCCCGAGCCTTCCAGCCGCCCCTGTCGCCCGCGTCGGCGTTGCCCCCGACGTTCTTCCGCGGCACGGTCCCCATGGTCGCGGTCGCGGCGTCGGCCTCCCGCAGCGAGCGCCGGCTGCGAGCGATCGTCTCGAGCCCGCCGGCGCCGACCGTGAGGATGTCGGCCAGGGCGTGCCGGTCGAGGCCGAAGCGCATGTAGTCGTAGGCGGTTTCGAGAACCAGCATCGCGGTGAACGGGCTCAGCACCCGGTGCTCGACGCTGACCTTCACGATCTCGATCCCGAGCGCCTGCCGCAGGTCGTCGTCGCCGGCGAGCGCCGACTCGCGCAGGTGCAGCAGGCGCTCGATCCTGGCCTGGGCCAGGGCCCGCTCGAGCAGCGGCGCCGCGGTGTCGGCCACCCCGCCCGCCAGGGCCACCTCCCGGCCGCCGAGCGAGAGCCGCAGGTCCCTCTCCGCCGGCAGCTCGGCGTAGACCAGCGCCGCGTCGCCGGGCTGCACGCCGTCCAGGGTCTCGGGCCACACCCAGGCCGCGCCCTCGACCGCCACGGCGATCCCGGAGCGGCAGGCAAGGGTGAGCCGGCGGAGGATCTCGCCCCGCGAGGCGCCCGCGTCGAGCCGCGCGCCGTCGTGGGCCAGGTTGCCGGTCGTCAGCTCGTGCAGCACCGCCTCGTCGCGCAGGCCGCCGGTGGCCAGGACGTCGAGGCGCTCGACGCCGGCCGCGCCGAGCGCCCGCACCGCCGCCTTCAGCGCGCGAGGCTCGGTCTCGCCGGCCGTGGCGACGCCGTCGGTGATCAGCAGGACGCGCCGGATGCCGCTGCCGTCACGGCCCAGCCGGCCGGCGAGCCAGGTGAGCGCGCCGTGCAGGTTGGTGGCCCCGAGCGGCCGGCGCTCGAGCAGCCGGCGCACCTCGGCCGCGCCGAACCCACCCAGCTCGGCGTCGTAGATGGGCGCGACCTCCTGGTCGAAGGCGGCGACGCCCAGACGTTGGCCGCTGCCGCCCTCGCCCTCGAGCCCGCCGATCAGGTCGGCCAGCCGCCGCACTTGCTCCCGATAGCCCAGGGCGCGCGAGGCGCTCGAGTCGATCAGCACGAAGAGGCCGCCCACCTCCTCACGCGCCGCCGCGACCGGGGCCGCGACGCGCACCACGGCAAGGTCGGCGTGGCGCAGGCCGTCACGGCGGGCAAAGCCCTCCTGGCCGACCTCGAAGTCGCAGTCGGGCGTCCAGTCCCGCTTGTGCAGCTCGACTATCCGGCGGTCGCTCGCCTCGCCGCCCAGGTTGCTCGCCGGCTTGCCGCCGGCGGCCGGCGAGTCGCCCAGCAAGACGCGCAGGTCCAGGCTGCCGACCTCGGAGAGGCCGCGCAAGGGGATGACGTAAGGCTGGTCCGCCCGCGCCAGCGCGAAGGAATAGGAAACGATCAGCTCCTTGCGCCCCCGCGCCGGGATCGGGAAGACACGGGCCGAGAACTCGTTGCCCGCCTCCTGCTCGAGCAGCGCCGGGTCCTGCCGCCGGTGCAGGTAGTCCTCGTAGACCAGGCGGGCGCGCTGGCGCTCCACCACCTCGCCCTCCTGCCAGTCGCCGCCCGCCCCCTTCATGGCGAAACGGCTCAACGCCGCGCCGGGCGGCAGGGCGATGCGAAAGCGCCCCTCGATGCGCGCATCGCGCGGGTTCTCGAAGGTCAGGTGCAGCTCGGTGAAGGCGAGCGGCGGCTCGAGCGCACCATTGGCCTCGAGGCCGACCAGCTTGAGCCCCGTGCCGTCCGACGCGGTGAGCTGGATGGGCGCCACCGGCTCCGCCGGCCGGTCGAAGCCGGGAGCCTCGAACCGCGCCGCCGCCGCCATGCCCGCGCTCGCTGTGGCGTGACCGGCAGGGCGGGACGCCACGCTGCCGGCGAGCATCGCCGACCAGGTGCCACCGACGGTAGAGACCAGCAAGCCAGCCAGCAGGAAGAAGCGGGGCATGGGCCACCTCCCAGGGCAGTGCGGGCGGGTCCCGGATTTGAGACCCCCGCCTGCTTAGACCCGGGAAGGCCCGGAAATGTCACCCGCGAGCCGCCGGCCGCCGGTCTGCCGCCGGCGCTTATCTCTCGGAGGAGTGCTCAGCGCTGTCGCAGCGCGACCACCGGATCCACGGCCGCCGCGCGCTGGGCGGGGACGAAGCTGGCCAGCGCGGCGACGGTCGCGAGGATCAACGCGGCGCCCAGGAACACACCCGGATCGCCGGCGCCGACGCCGATCAGCGCGCTGCTGACCAGGCGCGTGAGGCCGGCCGCCGCGACCACCCCTGCGATCAGCCCGCCCGCGACCAGCAGCATCGCCTGCCCGACCACCATGCGCAGCACGTCGGCGGGCCGCGCGCCCAATGCCATGCGGACGCCGACCTCGTGCGTCCGCTGGCCGACCGTGTAAGCCATCACGCCGTAGAGGCCGAGCGCCGCGAGCGCCAGGCACCAGGCGCCAAGCGCGCCGAGCAGGATCGCCGCCACCTTCGTCGGGTAGAGCGCCGCGCCGATGTAATCGGCCAGCGGCATCGCATCGTAGACCCCGACCCCGGGCGCCAGCAGCCGCACCTGCCGCCGCAGCGTCGGGATCGCCGCATTCGGATCGCCCGCCGTCCGCACGTAGAACGCCGCCGCCCGGTCCTCGCGGTACACCTGGCGGAAGGGCACGTAGAAATAAGGACGCGGGCGCTCGTTGATCTCCTGGTACTTGCTGTCCTCGACCACGCCGACGACCGTGAACCACCGCCCCCAGCCCCACACCCGCCGGCCGAGTGCCGAGCGGCGCTCGAAGAAGCGGTCGGCGAATGTCCGGTTGACGATCATCACCGGCAGCGTTTTCTCGTCGTCCCGTTCGGCGAAGTCGCGGCCGTCGAGGACGGGCACCCGCAACAGGTCGAAAAAGCCCGGCGCCACGACGTTGCGGATGATCTTCATGTTCTCGTCGCTGCGCGGCAGGTAGCCTTCGATCTTCAGGTCCTCCCAGGAAGGGCCGGCGAAGCCGAGCGGCACCGAGTCGGCGTAGGCGACGGCGGTGACGCCGGGGGACGCCTGCAACCGCTCGCGCAACCGCAGGCAGAACTGCTTCCGCTCCGCGAGCGAGTAGCCGCTGGTATCGAGATGGAACTGCGCGACGAGAACGTTGCCGGCGTCGAACCCCGGATCGATCCGCCGCGCGCTCTCGAAGCTCCGCGCGAACAGGCCGGCGCCGATCAACGTGATCAGCGCCAGCGCCACCTCGCCGACCACCAGCCACGACCGCGTGCGGCGGGTGCGCACCGTCGCGGAGCCGCCGCGGCCGCCGCCCTCCATCAACGCCTCGTGCAGACCGCCGCCGCAGGCGTGGAGCACCGGGTACAGCCCGGCCAGGAGCGCGGCTCCGACCGCCAGCAGCAGCGTGAACGCCATGACGTCGGCGTTGAGGCTCGAGGCCAGATAGAAAGGCAGGCCGGTGCGCGGCAGCAGGCCTTGCAGCGAGCGCCCGAGGCCCAGGGAGAGCGGCACGGCCAGCACGCCGCCCAGGGCGGCCAGCAGCAGGCTCTCCGTCAACAGCTGCCGTGCCAGGCGCCCGCGGCCGGCGCCCAGCGCCACCCGCACGCCCAGCTCCTGGCGGCGCCCCACCGCCCGCGCCAGCAGCAGGTTGGCCATGTTCGCGCAGACGATCAGCAGCAGGGCGCCGCACGCCGCCATCAGGATCTGCAGCGGCGTCCGCAGCAGGCGCTGGGAGCCGGAAGCCTGGCGCAGCTCCAGCACCGTGGCGCCGATGCCGCCGTTCTCGTAGGGATGAGCGCGCCCCAGCTCGCGCGCGAGAGCGGCGATCTCGGCGCGCGCCCGTTCGATCCGCACTCCCGGCCGCAGGCGCGCGATGCCTTGCAGGTCGCGCGTCTTGCGGTCGCGCAGCATCCATTCGCCGATGCCGTTGATCTGCGGCCGCATCACGAGCGGCACCCAGACGTCGAACGCCAGGCCGGGCGTGATGCCATGAAACTCGGGCGGCGCGACGCCGACCACCGTCAGCGCGTGGCTGTTGACGATGACGATCTTGCCGGCGATCGCCGGATCGGCCTGGAAGCGGCGGCGCCACAGCGCGTCGCTGATCACCGCCACCGGGTAGGCGTTCGGCTTGTCACCGTACTCCTCGGGCAGGAAGGTCCGGCCCAGCTCCGGCTTCACCGCCAGCACCGCGAAGTAGTTGCCCGAGACCATCTCGCCCCAGACGCGATCGACGTGGTCGCGGTCGCCCAGGCCCAGCGCGGCCGGCTGCGCCATCGCCAGGCCGGACAGCAGCCGGAGGTGATCGCGGTAGTCCCGGAAATCGGGATACGAGTTGTTGACCGACTCGCCAGAGGGCGCCACCGTCTCGAAACCGACCAGCCCCCGGGCGTCGACGCCTGGCAGCGGCCGCAGCAAGATGGCGTCGATCCAGCTGAAGACCGCGGTGTTGGCCCCGACCCCCAAGGCCAGGCTGGCAACGGCCACCGCCGCAAAGCCCGGGCTCTTCCGCAGCTGGCGGACCGCATAGCGCAGATCGCTGGCAATTGCCTCCATCCGCTCGTCCTCCTTCTAGTCCGTTCAGGAGGATACGCAGTGCCGCGCCACAAGTTCTTGCCGGCTCCAGGGCGGCGGCGGCCGAGCACACGCGCTCGCCACGGCTCGCCCGTCAGGGTCGGAACCCGTTCGTCCGGGCGGGAGCCGTGAGGCGGCGGGCGCGTGGCTCAGGCCGATCGGACGGTATGAGGGTCGGGCCGCACTCGCAGGGAACGGCGGCCTTCGCCGCGCAGCACTTCCAGGTCCACCTCGGGGGCTTCCGCGAGCACCATCACCCGCTGCAGGTCGTCGACGCTGCCCAGGGCGCTGGTGCCGGCGCGCAGCAGGCGGTCGCCGGCGAGGAGTCCCGCCTGTGCGGCCGGCGAGCCGCTCCCCACCTCGAGCACGCGCACCGCGCGCGGCTGCCCTGCCGCCGCCGCCGCCCGGGGAGCGAGCTCCTCGCCGCGCGCCGCGATGCCGAGCAGCGGCCGCCGCACCTCGCCGCGGCGCATCAGCACCGCCGCCACCCAGGTCGCCGTGCTGGCAGGGATGGCGAAGCCGATTCCCTGGGCATAGGGGATCACCGCCGTGTTGATGCCGACCACCGCCCCCTCGGCGTCGACCAGCGGCCCGCCCGAGTTCCCGGGATTGATCGCGGCGTCGGTCTGGACCAGCCCTTCGAAGATGCCGTCGGGGCCGGGCAGGCTGCGATCGATGGCGCTCACCACGCCCAGGCTCACCGAGCGCTCGAACCGCAGCGGATTGCCGATTGCCACCACCAGCTGGCCCACCACCAGCCTGCCGCCGGCGAGAGGCAGGCTGCGCAGGCCGGCGCAGGCCGGCATGGAGGCGTCCACCCGCAGCACCGCCAGGTCGGTGCGCGCATCGCTGCCGACCCGCTCCGCGGGCACCGTCTCGCCGCCCGGCAGCCGCACCCGGATGCCGCTGGCGCCGGCCGTGCGCCGGCCAGACCGATCGGACCGGCCGGGCCGTCTGGGGCCCGAACGGCCGGCACCCGAGCCGGCCTCGGCAGCGGCGCCGGCGACCACGTGGGCGTTGGTGAGCACGTAGCCGTCGCCGGTCAGCACCATTCCCGATCCCTGGCCCTGCCGGTGCTCCACGCC
>DASZHY010000353.1:0-29441 GCA_035949675.1 Thermoanaerobaculia bacterium | reverse complement strand
GCTACCACCCAAGGCCGGAGCCCGCGGCCTTTGGTGGGCAGATTAGGGCCGCACGTGAAGCCGAGGGCCTCTCCGAACGGGAGCTTGCCCGCCGGCTCGGGCTCGGTCGCCCTAGCCGCATCTCGCTGCGGGATACCGCGGTCGAGGCGGGCCTTCCTGAGGTGGTCGGCCAGGGTCCTCGGCGTTTCGGGGTAGCCGGCGGGGTGAGGAATGCGGCCTCTGAGGCGGATCACAAAAGGGCCACGCAACCCCAGGGATGTGTTGCCATTTTCTGCCGTCTCATTCTTAGGGCAGGCGCGCCCGAGAGCTCAATCGCCGGCTGCGGGAGCAGGGCCTGCCGCCGCTTCGGCTCGCGGGATCGCCGGCGGCCGGAAGAAGCGCTTCACCCATACCAGGTAGCCGAGCCCTGCAAGGGCGAAGATCTGGAGGAGCACCAGAAATCTGGTGTCCTCGAGCGGGGTGTCCAGGTAGTCGAGTCGCTTGACCTGCTCCGCCATCTCTATCCCGGAAACCTCACCCCACGACAGCCTGCCGGAAAGAGCGGCAAGCGCGATCGAGACGTCCCCGACCAGCGCCAGGGCGAGCACCCGCCACCAGGCCCAGGATCGCAGCCGGAAGGTCGCGCGGCCTAGAATGGCGAGGATCGAGGCGAGACCGACGTCCATGGCGACCGCGGGCGGACCCGAGACGATGCGGCCGAAGAAGGGCAGAGCGCCATACCAGGCCGCTGCCAGGATGCCGGCCGCACCGGCGTCAAGCACCAGGCTCAAGGCGAGCACCGGGGTCGGGCAGCGGTCGGTCCAGCGCGGCCGGTGATCGCGCGCCTCGCACGTCGCCTTGACGTTGGGACTGCTGTAGAAGAGCACCAGGATCGCTGGCAGCGCCACATAGCACAGCGCGAGGAAGTCACCGAGCGTGTCGTCGACGAACAGGGCAGCGGGGCCGAATGCCAGCGCGCCCAGCGGAATCGCGTGCGCGAGTACGAGAACCGCGGGCCAGGGTGGGCCGGGATGGACGACGAGAAGGACCAGGCAGGCGGCCACGCCGCTCACCAGCCAGAGCCAGGAGAGGACGAGCATCAGCGTCCGCGCCCAGCGCCGCGCAAGGATTGACCCTATGCCGAGCCAGATGAAGGCCACGGCGAGCAGCAGGTCGAAGATCAGGTTTGGCAGCACAGAGCCCAGCTCGCTCCGCACCAGCGCGAGCAGGGGTAGTGGTGCCACGAGCAGGACGAACAGCCCGATCAGGCAATCCAGGATGCCGAAGAGGACCAGCCCCACCTGCCGGTCCTTGTATGGCGTCCGGCCGATCGCCCCCAGCTCCGCCATACGACCTCCCCCCTGTCAGACTGAGGATCTGAAAGCAGCCGGTCGATGATTATATTAATCGACAAGAGGCGTCGCGGCGCGACCGCGAAGGCCAGCCAATGGCACCTGCTCTCTCCCTAGCGCTTCGCTCGCGCCTTGACCCAAGACGCATAGTCCTTGGGGACGTCGAGTTCCTTGAGCTTTGTCCACGCAGCGATCGCCTCTGCAAGCGTCACCCCCTTCTCCGCTGCGCGGAACTCGGCGACGAAGTTGATGTAGCGACCGTGAGGGACCTTCTCGAAGCGCTCCATCTTGTTCAGGGCGATGTACTGCCGGACGAGGTCGCCGTACGTTGGGTGCTTGCCGCTCGCCGTCTGTTCTTCTCGCCAGCGATTCAGGCGATACCAGACTCCGGACTTCTCACGAACCTCCGGCGCCATCTGATGGGCCTGTTCGACGATGAAGTCCTTCGTTTCACGGTTGCTCGTGTAGTTCTCGATCCGGAGCTTCAGGTTGAGGCCGCGTTCCACGTCCTTCATGCCCGTCTTGCGCACTGAACGCTTTGTGGGCAATGCAGTCTTACCCGTGCGCAGGAACGCCACGATGGCCTTTTCGAGTTCGTCCTTTCGCAGCTTTTTGGCGGCGGGGATACCTATGCGTTCGGCGAAATTCTTCAATTGCTCGAGATACCAATAGCCGTTCTCGAAGTCCCGCACTGTCATCGTCGGAGAGAGGGCGTCCGCCATACTGTGACAGCCTACCTCTTTGTGGGCAAGGACGAGATCGAGATCTCCCTGGCCTACCTGCCTCGCACACCCCCCCGCCGCCATCACCTCCTCCTCTTAAGCTCATGGCAACTGATCCCCACACCCCCATGGATGCGTGCGAAAAACCGCGTTCAGGAAGGCGAGTGAGCAGGATTACGGTGCCGTCCCGGGTGGGGTGGCGATCACTCGAAAAGAGCGTCGACGGCGAGGGTCCAACCGGGCAGTGCCGGCTCCGCCTCGGCCACCTCGCCGCGACGGTACACGGCCGGATGCTCCGGATCGAAGGCGCGGTATACGAGCACCCGCTCTTGCTTCAGCACGTCGGCGTCCCAAACCACCAGGGTACCGGCGGCGAAGTAGTCGGCGCGCTTGGCGGCCATGCGCCGTTCGGCCCGGGGGCCGTAGTCGCCGGCGCTGCGCACCTCGACGGCGAAGATCGGCGCTCCTTCCAAGAAGCGACCGCCGGCTCGCGGTCCGACGTAAAAGGCAGCGTCCGGGCTGAAGGATTGGCGGTTCGGCAGGTGGACCAAGAAGGCGGTGTTGTCGGTGTAGGCCCGGCCTGCGCCCGTTCGCCGGGCATAGGAGTCCAGGGCAATGGCGATCTGGAAAGCCGCACTGCTGGGCAGGTCGCCCGTCGGCGACATCACGACCAGCTTCCGCCCGACCAACTCGGCCTTCTGTGGAACCCGGTAGAGATCGGCCACGGTCGCCGCGTGCGTCGCCATCGTAGTTGGATGGTAGCACCCTCCGGAACCGGGCAGTGAGGTACTGCGTTGTCGCTTCCGCCCCATTCAGGGGTTACCCCACGACCACGGCTGCCCTACATGACATGACGGAAACGGCGAGGGGGCGCGCGAACGACCGTTTATGGCCGCCGGGGCGCTTTGAGCACTACAGTCAAGGGGGTAACGCTGTCCTCAAGATGAGACGGCAAAAGGGCAACACACCCCCAGGGATGTGTGCATCTTCAAAGGTGCCTGAGCTGTAAGCTGCAGTAGCGCTTGCCAGTCAGCCGGGCCAGCGCGTTTGATCACTGCCGGGGAGATGACCGGGACAGGCGGCTCGCCGCATCCTGACCTGCCGCCGTGGCGGGCCGCGGCCGGCCGTGCCACGATGCCGCCACAATCTGCCTGCGTCTTGCCCGGATCTTGCCCGAGGGGAGAGGTGCCGGCGCGTTCTACTATGCCTCGGGAGGGGCAAGCTACCGTCATGATCCGGCTCACCCGTGGTCGTGCCGTTTCACCGCGCCGGCAGCCGCTATTCTTTCGCCTGCTGGTCCTGGTGGCTGCGCTGCTGACCGGCGTACTCGGGATCTATTGCTACGCAGGGACTTACGGCATCAACGTGCTGTTACGTCGAGGCACATCGGTTTGGCTCCCGATTGCCGCCGACGACCAGCGAATCTCGCCGGCCATGCGCCTGGCTTTGAGTGAGCCGGCGCCGGCCGCAAGAGCGGGACAACTCGAGTGGCGATCAGTCGCCCGCGGTTTCGAGGTGGCAGAGCTGCCGGTCATCGCCGCAGGATCGGTGGTGGACCAGATCCTGCTGGCGCGGATCGATCCCGCACGCTATCGCTTCCAGGTGCACAATGCCCCGGCTGGCAATCGCGAGCCCGCGGATTGGCTCAAGGCACTCGGGGCAGTGCTCGTGATCAATGGCTCTTACTTCTCCCGTTACGGGAGGCCCACGACGCCCGTGATCAGCCACGGGCAATCCCTGGGGCCCAGCAACTACGATGCACAGCACGGCGGATTCGTCGCCAATGCCACGTCAGCGGCCGTGGTTGATCTGGCACGAGAAGACTGGCACCAGGTATTCGCTGGCGCGACCCACGCAATGGTTTCCTACCCCTTACTTCTGGCTGCCGATGGAACGAGGCGGGCGAAAGGGGATCGCCGCTGGTTGGCCAACCGGAGCTTCGTCGGCCAGGATGGGGCAGGACGCGTCGTGCTTGGCACCACGCGCGATGGCTTCTTCTCGCTGGAACGCTTCGCCGCCTTTCTCCAGCGGGCGCCCATCGGCCTAAGAATCGCTCTCAATCTCGACGGCGGGCCGGTGGCCTGCCAGGGAATCAGCATTGGCGATTTCCATCGCGACTTCTGCGGGAAGTGGGAAACTGACGTTCAGGACGGACAACTGAGGCTCCTCGCGCCACTGATCGGGAGGCGAAGGTGGGGCCTCCCGATTGTCTTGGCCGTGTCAAGCAAGGAGCTCCCCTGAGAGAACGAAGCACCACCTGCCAAGCGCGCTCGACACCCCTGGGGGCGGACCGCTTCTCAGGCCTCTGCCCGCGATCCGTGCCCGCTACCTTCGCCATGCCCACCGGTCTCGACGTCTTCGCCGTTCTCGGCGAGACCGAGCGCGGCCGGGAGATCGCGCGGCTGGGCGAGGCGCCAGCGTGGATTGATGGCGATGCCCTCTTCGCCGCCGGCGCCAGCGGTGGCCGCCTTGCCGGCCGGCGCTGCCGAAGCCGTCTCGGACGCCGCGGGAGCCGTGCCGGCGGCCTCGGCGTGGGCCGCACCCCAGAGGGTGAGGGCGAAGGGCGAGCCGGCGGCCTGGGCGGTCTCGGCGTCGATCCGGCTGTCGCCCACCAGCAGCAGGCGCGGCGGCGGGACGGCCAGGCGGTCGGCGAGCAGGAACAGGCCTCCGGGATTGGGCTTGCGGGTCGGCAAGGTGTCGCCGCCCACCACCTCACGCAGGTAGCGATCCAAGCCCAAGCCCTTGAGGATGTGACGGGAGAGGGCTTCGCCCTTGTTGCTGAGCACCGCCAGTGCATAGCTCGGCGCCAGCGTGGCGAGCATGGCGGCGACCCCGGGGTAGGGCCGCGTGGAGCCCAGGCAGACCTCGGCGTAGTGCGCCAGGTAGCTGGCCAAAGCCTCCCTGAGATCGTCCTTGCCGGTGCCCGGAGGCAGGGCGCGCCGCACCAGCATCCGGGCGCCCTCTCCCACCATGCCGCTCACCTCGTTGACCGTCAGCGGCGCCAGGTCGCGCTCGGCGCGCATGCTGTTGACCGCCGCGGCGATGTCGCGGCGTGAATCGATCAACGTGCCGTCGAGGTCGAAGACGATGCCGCCAAAGACCTCGGCGGCCAGCGGACCGGCAGGAACGGGCCGATCGGCAGGGAGGGGCCGGTCGGTCGGAACCGCCGAGGCGAGCGCGGGCGCGCCGGCCGGCTCGGTGAGCCCGGCCGCGGGCGCGGCAGGCGGCTCGGGCGATTCAGGCGGCAACGAACTCGGCCTCGACCCGGCGCGGCAGCAGGCCCGCCGCGAAGCCGCGGTCGAGCAGCAGCTGGACGGCGCGGCGGCCCGCCTCGCCGTAGTCCCTGGTCCAGTCGTTGACGTACATGTCGATGAAGCGGTCGGAGCGCACGGGGTCGTCCTCGAGGCCGCGGGCGTAGCGCACCGCATAGGAGAGGGCCTCGCGCCGGTGGTCCAGGCCGTAGGCGATGCTCGCGTGCAGCAGCCGGCACAGGCGCACCTTGAGCGGCTCGTCGAGGTCGCGCCGGATGCCGTTGCCGCCGAGCGGCAGCGGCAAGCCGGTCTCACCCTTCCACCAGGCGCCGAGATCCACCGCCGCGCGCAACCCCTGCTCGGCGTAGGTGAGCTGGCCTTCGTGAATGACGACGCCGGCCTCGGCCTCGCCCGCCGCCACCACGTCGAGGATGCGGTCGAACGGCACGACGCGCACCGCGACCGCCGGCTGCCAGAGGCGCAGCGCCAGGTGCGCGGTGGTGAGCTGGCCGGGAATCGCCACCGTCCTGCCCGCCAGGTCCGCGCGGCTGAGCCCCTCGCGGCAGACCACGATGGGACCGTAGCCGTCGCCGAAGCTGGCGCCCGAAGGCATCAGCTGATAGCGATCAGCCAGATGGGCGTAGCCGTGGAACGACAGCGCCGTGATCTCGTAGGTGCCGGCGAAGGCCGCCTGGTTGAGGCTCTCGATGTCGCGCAGCACGTGCTCGATCGCCAGGCCGGAGGTGTCGAGCTGACCCTGGGTCAGGGCGTAGAACATGAACGCATCGTCGGAATCCGGGCTGTGGGCGATGCGGACGGTGGTGACCGCGCCGGCCGGCGGCGCCGTGATGGCGGCTGAGGTCATGGCGCCGCTACGGTATCAGAGAGCGCGGCTTAGCGTCTGTCGCGGTACCGGTCCCATTCGCTCCGCCACCGCTGCAGCTCCTGCGGCCGGTTGCGCTCCACCCAGCCCCTGAAGACGCCGTCCTTGAGGTGGTCGTAGTAGGTGGACCGGTGGTTGTCGTCGGCCCAGATGGCCTGGACCGTGGTGACCTCGAAGCCGCCCTGGCCGCCGCAGCGCCGGTCGGGGACGAACCGGCCCTCGAGACGGACGTGGTCGTTGCCGATCAAGCCGTGCCAGCGGCCCACCAGCGAATAGAGCGAGCCGTCATGCTGCTTGATGACCAGGCAGCGGCCGTCGGGGCTGCCCGAGATGTAACCGTCGACGTGCACCAGGCTGGTGTCGCCGCGCTGCGCCAGGGCGGGCGCCGCGAGCACCGAAACGGCGCCCAGGACCAGCGCTGCGGCAAGCAGCGCACGGACGAGGAAACGCTGGCTGAGATCCATCACGCTCTCCTTTCGCGTGCTCGTTAACCTGCGCACGCCCCTTCGTGACGCCTTCATGACGCCTTGACCACAGCAAGCGGCCTGCCAGAGATATTCAGTCTTGCTTCAACAACTGCCGGAGCACGTAGTGCAGGATGCCGCCGTGGCGGTAGTACTGCACCTCCTGAGGGGTGTCGAGGCGGACCCGGGCCTTGAACTCGATGGGCCTGCCGCCACCGCCGCCGACGCCGCCGCTGTCCCCGGCCTGCGCCTGGGCATGGGCCCGGGCGTCCGGCTCGGGCACGGCCAGGACCGTCACCTCCCTGGCGCCCCCACCACCCGCCCTGCCCGCGGTGCTCGCGATGCTCGAGGCCAGGCCCGTGATCTCGATCACCTCGCGGCCGGTGATGCCGAGGCTCTGTACCGTATCGCCGCCCGTCAGCTCGAGCGGCACCACTCCCATGCCGACCAGGTTGCTGCGATGGATGCGCTCGAAGCTCTCGGCGATGACGGCGCGCACGCCGAGCAGCCGCGGCCCCTTGGCGGCCCAGTCGCGCGACGAGCCGGTGCCGTACTCCTTGCCGGCGAAGACCACCGTCGGCACCCCCTCCTCGAGGTAGCGCATCGCCGCGTCGTAGATCGGCAGCGGCTCGCCCGACGGCAGGTGGAGGGTGAAGCCGCCCTCGATCTCGGGGACCATGCGGTTGCGGATACGCACGTTGGCGAAGGTGCCGCGCATCATCACCTCGTGATTGCCGCGCCGCGAGCCGTAGGAATTGAAGTCCCTGGGCTGCACGCCGTGCTCGATCAGGTACTTGCCGGCCGGGCTCGCGGCCTTGATCGAACCCGCCGGCGAGATGTGGTCGGTGGTGATGCTGTCGCCGAAGACGCCGAGCACCCGGGCGTCCTTGATGTCCTCGACCGGCGGCGGCTCGGCCGGCATGGCGGTGAAATAGGGAGGCAACCGCACGTAGGTGGAGCCCTCGTCCCAGGCGTAGGTGTCGCCGCTCGGGACCTCGAGGCCGTTCCAGCGCTCGTCGCCTGCGAACACGTCGCTGTACTCACGGTTGAACATCTCGGAGCGCAGTGACGACAGCACCGTCGCCGCGATCTCCTGGCGGCTCGGCCAGACGTCCCGCAGATAGACCGGCTGGCCGTCCTTGCCGTTGCCGAGCGGCTCGCTGGTGAGATCGACGTCGATCCTGCCGGCGAGCGCATAGGCGACCACCAGCGGCGGCGAGGCGAGGTAGTTGGCCCGCACGTCGGAGTTGATCCGCCCCTCGAAGTTGCGGTTCCCCGACAAGACCGCGACCGCCACCAGGCCGGCGCCGTCGATCGCCTCCGCGATCGGTGGCGGCAGCGGTCCGCTGTTGCCGATGCAGGTGGTGCAGCCGTAGCCCACCAGGTGGAAGCCGAGCTTTTCGAGGTAAGGCGTCAGCCCCGCCTCGCGCAGGTACTCGGTGACCACCTTCGATCCCGGCGCCAGGCTGGTCTTGACCCAGGGCGGGGTGCCAAGGCCGCGCTCGACCGCTTTCTTCGCCAGCAGGCCGGCAGCCACCATGACCGAGGGGTTCGAGGTGTTGGTGCAGCTGGTGATGGCGGCGATGACCACCGCGCCGTGGTGCAGCGTGAAGCTCTTGCCGCCGAGCGTGGCCGCCGCGCCGGCCGAGGGCTCGGCATGCGGCGCCATCGTCGCCACCGCCGCCGCCCCGCCGGCCGCGTCGGCCGCGCTGGCTCCAGCAGTGCCTCCCCCCTCGCTGACCATGGCGGCGGCCGTGCGGCTCCTCGCCGGCTGGGCGGGCAGCGCCAGCATGGTCCCCAGCTCCCGCAGGAAGGAGCTCTTGACCTCGCCGAGCGGCACCCGGTCCTGCGGCCGCCGGGGGCCCGCGAGGCTGGGACGGACCGACGCGAGATCGAGCTCGAGCGTCGCCGAGTACTCCGGCTCGGGGCTGGACGCCGAGTGGAAGAGCCCCTGCTCTTTCATGTACGCCTCGACCAGCGCGATCTGCGCCGGGGAGCGGCCGGTGAAGCGCAGGTACTCGAGCGCCACCTGGTCGACCGGGAAGATGCCGCAGGTGGCGCCATACTCGGGAGCCATGTTGGCGATGGTGGCGCGGTCGGCCAGGGGCAGCGCGGCCAGACCCGGGCCGTAGAACTCGACGAACTTGCCGACCACTCCCTTGCGGCGCAGCATCTCGGTGACCACCAGCACCAGGTCCGTGGCGGTGGCGCCTTCGGGCAGCTCGCCGGACAGCCGGAACCCCACCACCTGCGGGATCAGCATGGAGACCGGTTGGCCGAGCATCGCCGCCTCGGCCTCGATGCCGCCGACGCCCCAACCCAGCACGCCGAGGCCGTTGATCATGGTGGTGTGCGAGTCGGTGCCCACCAGGGTGTCGGGAAAGGCGTACATCGCCCCCTCGTGCTCGCCGGTCATCACCACGCGCGCCAGGTACTCGAGGTTGACCTGGTGCACGATGCCGGTATCCGGCGGTACCACCCGGAAGTTGGCGAAGGCGCTCTGTCCCCAGCGCAGGAAGGCGTAGCGCTCGCGGTTGCGTTCGAACTCGCGCTCGGCGTTGATCAGGAAGGCGGCGGCCGATCCGTACTCGTCCACCTGGACCGAATGGTCGATGACCAGCTCGACGGGCTGGATGGGGTTGATGCGCTTGGCCGCCGCCGGGCGCCCGGGGCCGGCCATCCTGGCCATGGCGTCGCGCATCGCCGCGAGGTCGACCACCGCCGGCACGCCGGTGAAGTCCTGCAACAGGACGCGGGCCGGCATGAAGGCGATCTCGCCCGCGTCGGCGCCCGGCTGGGCGCGCGGGTCCCAGCGCGCCAGGGCCTCGATCTCGCCGGCCGACACCACGTTGCCGTCCTCGCGCCGCAGCAGGTTCTCGAGCAGGATGCGCAGCGCGAACGGCAGTCGCGACACGTTGTAGCGGTCGAGGGCGTCGAGGCGGGCGAGGTGCAGCTCGCGGCCCTCTCCCGCCCCGCCCACCTTGAAGGTGGAGCGGCTTGCGAAACTGTCGTTCATGGCACTCTTTTCCCCCCCAGGACGACAATACCATCACGCCTCTGCGGCCCGGCCCGCTGCGGCAGATATGTCGGCCGTAGGAGGAGGGAGGAGGGCCGCTCGCGGCCTCCGGAGGCGTGTAAGATGGCGGGCATGGCTGGCGCCTCGGCTACGCTCTCCACCCCGGTGCTGCTGCTCGCCATGCCGCAGGTGCTCGACCCCTTCTTCCACCGCAGCGTGGTGCTGCTGATCCGCCACGAGGACGAGGGCAGCCTGGGCTTCATCGTCAACCGGCCCACCGGCATCAAGGTCAACGAGATCCTCAAGGGGATGGAGGTCGACTGGCGGGGCCGCGAGGACACGGTGGCCTACTTCGGCGGCCCGGTGGCGCCGAACCTGGGCACCGTGCTTTTTGGACCGGTCGGACCGACGTCCAAGACCGCCGCCGCCGCCCCGGCGCCTGCGGCAGGCAACGCCGGCGGCGAGTTCGAAGCCGAGGCGGCCAGCGAGGTGCTGGACGGCGTCTCGCTGACCCAGCACGTCGGCGACCTGTCGCGTCTCGCCGAAGCGCCGCCCGAGCGCTTCCGCCTCTTCCTGGGCTATGCCGGGTGGGGCGCGGGCCAGCTCATCGAAGAGATCCTGCGCAACGACTGGCTCACGGCCCCCGCGCGCGGCGACCTGATCTTCGCGCCCGATTCTGACCGGGTCTGGTCGGCGGCCCTCGAGTCCGTGGGAGTCGATCCGGCAACGCTTCCCTCCTGGACTCCTGGCGGCAATGGCGAAGAGACCGCCAACTGAAGGCGCCGTCACCCACCCGGTGAGCCCACCGGAACCGGCCGGGCCGCCGGCGGCGGAGGCAGCGCCGGCGACGGACGCGGGCGATGCGACGGAGGCGACGGAGGACACCCGCGGGATCCCGACCGAGCACCACAGATCGGCGGGCGGCCTGGTGGTGCGCGGCGAGACGATCCTGCTCATCTCGACCCAGAAAGGCCGGCGCTGGCAGCTGCCCAAGGGCCACATCGAGGGCGGCGAGTCGGTGGAGCAGACCGCGGTGCGCGAGGTCAAGGAGGAGACCGGCGTCACCGGGCGGGTGGTGGCGGCGCTGCCCGAGATCGAGTACTGGTATCTCGAGAAGGGCAAGCTGCGCATCCACAAGCGCGTCGACTACTTCCTGCTCGAGTATGAGAGCGGCGACGCCGCCGATTTCGACGCCAGGGAGGTCTCCGGCGCCTGCTGGTTCAGCTGGGATGAGGGACTCGCGAAGTTGAGCTTCGAGAACGAACGCCGGGTCGCCCAGCAGGCGCGCACGCTGGCCGCCAGCCTGGCTGCCGCCGTCTCCTGAAGCAGGAGATCTGAGGGTCCACCGGGGAGGAGGGAACCGTCGATGCGCGCCCTGCTGCAAGTGGTGTTGAACGCGGTGGCTCTATGGCTGGCTGCCAATCTGGTGCCCGGGATCCATTACACCGGAGGTCTCGAATGGCTGCTGCTGGCCGGGCTGATGCTCGGACTGCTGAACCTGCTGGTGAAGCCGATCTTGACCTTGCTCTCGCTGCCGTTGATCGTGCTGTCGCTGGGATTGTTCTACCTGGTGATCAACGGGCTCGTGCTGTACCTCGCCGCCCTGCTGATGCCGCATCACCTGCAGGTCGCCGGCTGCGGCACCGCGATCATCGGCGGCCTGGTGATCGGGGTGTTCAACTGGGCGGTCAGGGCTTTCGCCGAGAACTGAGATGAGCCCGCGCCACGCCCCCGTCGCACCCGCGCGGGCCCCCCGGCGACCCCGGCGATCGCCGGCAGGCGGCGCCCGGGGGCGCCCTGCCGGCATCACGCCGGCCCAGGCCCGCCGCGAATCGGCGCGCGCTCGGCGGCAGCGCACCGAGGAGATCCTGGCGCGCCTGCGCCGCGAATACCCCGACAGCCGTACCGCGCTCGATCACCACGATGCCTATGAGCTGCTGGTCGCCACCATCCTCTCGGCGCAGTGCACCGACAAGCGGGTCAACGAGGTGACCCCGGCGCTGTTCCGGCGCTTTCCTTCACCCCGCGAGCTGGCGGCGGCGAGCCTTGCCGAGCTCGAGGAGCTGGTCCGCACGACCGGCTTCTACCACAACAAGGCGCGCGCACTGCTCGGTCTGGGCCAGGCGCTGGTGAGCGAGCACGGCGGCCAGGTACCCGACACCATGGAGGAGCTGCGGCGCTTGCCCGGGGTCGGCCGCAAGACCGCCAACGTCGTGCTGGGCAACGCCTTCGGACGCAACGTCGGGGTGGTCGTCGACACCCACGTGCAGCGGCTGACCCGCCGCCTCGGGTTGACCGTGGAGAGCGATCCCGAGAAGATCGAGCGCGACCTGATGGCGCTCGTGCCCCAGGGTGATTGGGCCATCTGGTCCAACCTGCTGATCGCCCACGGCCGCAAGGTCTGTCAAGCCCGCCGGCCCCTGTGCGCGAGCTGCGTGATCGCCGACTTGTGCCCGTCGGCGGAAATCTGAAGGCCGCGTCGAGCACGGAGCGCCGAGCGGACGGGAGGCAGGATGAAGGGAGGGAGGATGGATGCCATGGGGCAAGCTGCGCAGCCTGCCAGGATCGCGGTCGTCACCGGAGCGAGCTCCGGCATCGGCGCGGCGAGCGCACGCGCCCTCGCCGCGGCCGGCTTTCAGGTCGTCATGGGCGCGCGCCGGCTCGACCGGCTGCGCGACCTCGCCCACGAGATCAACGGCTCAGGCACCGGCGCGGGGGCGGCGGCTACGCCTGTGGCCGGCGCGCCGCAGGCGCCGGAGGCGGCGAAGACGCCGGAAGTCGGCGACCGCGCCTCGGCGCTTCAGCTCGACGTCGCCGACGCGGCCAGCGTCGCCGCTTTCGCCGCCAAGGTGCCGCGCGCCCATCTGCTGGTCAACAACGCCGGCGGCGCCTACGGGCTCGAGCCCATCGCGGAAGCCGACGACGACAACTGGCGCGTCATGTGGGAGGTCAACGTGCTGGGGCTGATGCGCATGACGCGCGCCCTGCTGCCGGCGCTGCTCGCCTCGGGCGACGGCCACGTGATCAACATCGGCTCGATCGCCGGGTTCGAAACCTATGCCGGGGGGGGCGGCTACACCGCCGCCAAGCACGCGGTCCGGGCCATCAGCCGCACGCTGCGCCTCGAGCTGCTCGGCAAGCCGGTGCGGGTCACCGAGATCGACCCCGGCCTCGTGGAGACCGAGTTCTCCCAGGTGCGTTTCGGCGGCGACCAGGAGCGCGCCAGCGCCGTCTATCGCGGGCTGCGGCCGCTCACCGGCGAGGACGTCGCCGATTGCGTGGTCTGGGCGGCCACCCGTCCGTCCCACGTCGACGTCGACGAGATCGTGGTGCGGCCCCGCGATCAGGCGACCGCCCACCACGTCCACCGGCTTGCCCAGGAGCCCAACGCGGGATGATCCGCCGTCAGGCCGAGACCGGCGGACGGACGCGGCGGGCCCGACGCGGAGCGGTGGCCGCCGCGCTGCTTGCCGGCGCCCTCGTCACCCTGCTCGGCGGCTGCGACAAGATCTTCCCCCACCACTCCGAGGGTGAACAGCTGTATCTCGACAACTGCGCCGACTGCCACGGTGTCGACGGCCGCGGCAACACCGCGCGCGAGATGGGTCAGCCCTTCGCGGACCTGACCGACGACGTCTGGAAGTTCGGCGGCGATGACAGCTCGATCGCCAACGTCATCCGCGAGGGCTCGTTCGGTCTGATGCCGGGCTTTCAGGAGAAGCTGAGCGATCAGCAGGTTCAGGCCCTGGTCGCCTATCTCCGGGTGCTGCACAAGCGCGCCGGGGCCTCCCAGCCGTGAGGCGGGCCCCGGCGCGGGGCGTAACATTGGAGCCAATGGCGACAGCGGCGCCAATGGCGACAGCGGCGACAATGGCAACATGGGCGCCATTGGCGCCATTGGCGCAGCTGGCGCTGCTGGCGCTGCTGACGGCGGTCCTCGCGGGCTGCTCGGGCCGCGAGCGCAACGCCGGCGACCTCTATCGCGCCTACTGCGCCCGCTGTCATGCCGCCGACGGCACTGGCGACCGCCGGTCCGTCGGCCTCTATCCCGAGCTCGACCTCACCGCCTCGCCCATGGTTCGCGCCGGCGCCCGCGCCCGCGGCCTGCTGTACCGGCGGATCAGCGAGGGGTACGGCGCGATGCCGGGTTTCGCCGATCGCATGGAGACGGCCGAAATCCAGAGGGTAGTCGAATACATCCTGCGCCTGGCGCAGGGGAAGGCGGGTCGATGACATGGACGCACAGCGCCTGAGAGACGCCTACCAGAGGCTGCAAAGCCTCGACGATCGCTTGACCCACAAGGTCAAGCCGCGGTCCGGCGGCCCGCTGGTCCGGCCGTCGCCCGACCACCTGGAGCTGGCTCTCCGTGACCTCGCGACCTACACGGTCGAGCTCAAGGAGATCGTCGAAGAGCTCGTCCTCGCCATCGCCGGCCGCCCGAAGCCGCCCGAAGAGGGCTGATCTTCTCAGAGCTCCTGGCCTCCATTTCACACCCCTGGGCGGAGCCCACGGACTGGCGCCGAGAGTGCGACGGAACCGATTTTCGTACAGGCCGGGCGTCACTCCTCCGCTACGGCACCGACTGGAAGAATTCCCAGATCTCGTTGGCGGCGTGGACGTCCCGGTTGGAATTGCCAAGCAGGCGCCAGCCGTGCATGGCGGGATGCGGGACGCTGTGGCCGCCGCCCTGAATGGTGTAGAGGGCGACACTGCGCTTGCCGGGTGCGGACCATAACGAACGCTCTACGGTGCTCCCGTCGCCGGGATCGCGGTCCGGGAACTTCGTCACCTGGGGCGCGCCTGCGAGGCCCGCAAGCTTGCGGAAGTAGTCGATGCTCGCTTGCGCGGACAGCACCGGCCCGCGGTTTCCGAGGACGGGCCAGAGGACCACGTCGCCGCCCCGCCACGGGTTGATGGGGTCGTCCGTGCCGTTCATAACCAGCATGGACACGGGCTGGTTCTTCGGCGTGACGGCCATGTTCTCCGGCGCGGGCACGCTGGCGAGGACGGCGGCGTACGCGCGCGCGAAGTCCGGCGTGTGGAATGCGAGGCACAACGTCATCGACCCGCCATTGGAAATGCCGGTGACGTAGATGCGGGCGCGGTCGGCGTTGTGATCCCTTACGAGGCGGTCCACCAGGGCGTGCAGGAATCCCACGTCATCGATGTTCTCGCGCTTGGCGGAATAGGGCCCCATCACTTTGCAATCGTTCCAGTGGCCTTCATAGCCCTGCGGATAAACGGCAATGAAACCATGCCGCTCCGCAAGTAAATCGAAGTCATACCCAAATGCCACGCGCGCCTGTTGCCCCGTGCCCATCGACGAGTGCAGCGCGATGACCAGTGCAGGGTAGGTCGCCGGCTTCGCGGGCACATACGCGATCCAGGTCCGCATTCGCCCACCATGCTCCAGCGCGCCGTGCTCGATCTTGCCAGCCAGCTCGGGCATTGGCGGATAGGAATGCCGCGTTGCCCAAAACGCGAGACCTGCAAATACGGCCGCGGCAAGCGCAATCGACGAGGACGCAATCTTCAGGAATCCGCGCATGCTTCCTCCCGCGCATCGCCATCGCCCGGCGGATCCAGCTCCATGATCTCGTCCAGAGCGTGGCGTACCAGCGGCAGCTCCGCGGGCAGCCAGGCGGTGAACCCCGGGCTGGCGAAGAGGAACTGGTCGCCTGGATAGGTGGGCACCAGATACGGCGGAAAGCGGGCGAAGATCTCGCGGTCGGAGCGGCGGCGGCGGCGCTGCACGGCTTCGCGGGCGGCGGCCGCCGCCTCGAGGTGCGCCAGCAGGTAGGAGAGCGCTCGCAGCTGGGCCACCGTGCGCTCGTCGGTGAGGATGGGGGCGCGCGGCGCGGACTCCTTCGGCCTCCCCCTGCCACCGTCCGCGCCGGCCGGCAGGACGGCGCGCAGCCTGGCCCGCAGCTTGACCGCGGCGCGGCGGCAGAGCTCGCGGGTGCCGTGCTCTCGCCACTTGCGCCCGATGGCGGCGAGCGAGAGCGGCGGAGCCGACGCCGGCAACCGCGCGTCCGCCGCACCGGTGGCCGGCGCGGCGGCGGCGCTCGCCGGCGCCGGCGCGGCGGTATTGGCGATCCATCCGGCGTAAGGGTCGATGCGCAACGAGCCGCCGCCGGGATTGTTGTCGGCGAGCATGGTCTGGGTGCGCGACAGGAAGGTCAGCAGCAGCGCCGGCATCACCTTCTCCCACAGGCCGGGCTCGTAGTTCTTGTAGGCGGTCAGGAAGGCATTGCGCTCGAACAGGAAGCCGCGGTTGAAGAGGCCCAGCAGGTCCGAGGTGGCGTTGGAGCGGTGGTGCACGACCGCCTCGGGCTCGAAAGTCACCCGCTCGCCACCCGACCACAGGCGCCAGCCGAGATCGACGTCCTCGAGATAGGCAAAGTAGCTTTCGTCGAAGCCGCCGGCGGCCAGGAATGACGCCCGCCGGATGAGCATGTTGCCGCCGCAGGCGAAGAGCAGCTCCTCGCCGCGCTCCGGGACCCGCGCCGAGCGGAGCGGGCGCCGGAAGTCGAGCTGGAAGGCGTGCCCGTCGAAGGTCATCACGCCGCGCCCGAAATCGAGGCGCTCGCCGTCCCAGTCGACGATCTTGCCGGACACCGCCGCGACGTCCGCCGGCGCCGCCGCCAGCGCGCGCACCAGCGCCGCCAGCCAGCCGCGGCTGGGCCGGGTGTCGTTGTTGAGCAATGCCACCGCGTCGCCCGACGCCGCCTCGACCAGGCGATTGTTGCCGGCACAGAAGCCGAGGTTGACCGGGCTTGCAAACCAGCGCACGGCCGGCCGCCATGCCGGAGACGACAGCGACGACGGCGACGACCGCGGCGGCGAGGCCGGAGACGAGGACGGCGCCGGGCTCCGGGGCTCCGGCGCCGCCGGCGCCGCCTGCGAGTCGAGCCGACCTTGCGGGTAACGGGCGCCGAGCCAGGCACCGGTGCCGTCGGTCGAGCCGTTGTCGAGCACCAGCACCTCCCATTCGACCCCGGGGTCGTCTTGCTCGGCAAGGGCCGTGAGGCAGGTCTCGAGGTGCTGGCGGCCATTCCACGACAGGACGGCCACGGAAACCCGGCGTGGCGCCGTCATCGCCGCGGCTGCCCGCTGTCCAGCGCCGGCGGCGGCGCCGGCTGCGCCGCGGTCGACGGCTCCTGCCGGCCCGGCGGCGGCTGTGGTCGTGGCGACCGCCGGCGTCGGGCGACAGCGGAGAACAGGAGGCGGAGTCGGCGCTGCAAGCGGAAAGCGGCCCCGTCCGGGGGCGCCGCCGTCGCCAGCGCCTGGACGAAGCGCTCTTTGGTGACCTCGCGCCGCGGCTCGCGGCAGAAGCGCAGCAGCGGCGCCAGCGCCCGCTCCCAGCGAAACGACGCCAGCAGCGCCGCCGCGCCCTGACGCCAAGCCGCCGCAGGCGGCGCCAGAGAGAATGCCGAAGGCGGCGCCTGGGAGAACGCCGTAGGCGGCGCCCCCCCTCCCCCCTCGAGGGCCGCAGCGATCGCCCGGGCCAGTGCGGGGGCATCGCCTGGCGGCACCACCCATCCGGCGCCATGCTCGCGCAGCAGCCGGCTCATCGCGCCGCCTTCGGTGGTCACCACCGGACAGCCGGCGGCCAGCGCGTCGAGAAAACGGGTGCGGAGGGACAGCCGCGTCTCCAGGCTGGGGCGGTGGGGAGCCACCAGCAGGTCCACGTCCCGCAGCAGGTCGTAGCGCCGCTCGACCGGCACCCAGTCGATCGCCCGCACCCGCGTCCCCCACCAGCCGCGCCGCCGGCACCAGGCCTCGACCTTGCCGAACAGGCGCTGCGGCGTGCCGGGATTGGGGTTGTGGATCAGCAGCAGCACCCGGCCCTGGGCGTCGGGTCCGGCATCGCTCGCGCTCAGGGCCTCGAGCAGCGTCCAGGGGTCGTACCAGTCGTAGAGGCCGCCAAACAGCAACCGCTTCTCGCCGGGCAGCCGCGGCGGGAGGTACGGCTGGTAGGCCGGCAGCTCGTCGGGCACGCCGAACGGCACCACGTCGATGAGCGAGCGCAGATCGGGGTCGCGGCCGACCAGCTGGGGGTTGACGCGGCCGAGCGCGGCCAGGAACCCGAGATAGAAGGCGCGCTGGTCCTCCGACGAGCAGAGGAAGGAATCGCCGCGCGACATCTGCAGCAGCCAGGTGGCGTGGTCGTTGCGATAGGGGTCGAGACCGAGCGTCGCCAGGTAGGCGAGGTTCTCGATCATCCAGGGGTCGTAGAGGTCGAGGGCCACGGGCAGCTCGGGGGCCGCCAGCACCAGGTCGTTGCCGAGCTGGCCTTGGGCCACCGCCGCGTGACACCCGGCCAGCTGCTCGGCCAGACGATGCGGCTCGCAGCGCCGCACTTCGACGCCGGGCAGGGCCAGGCCGGCGCTCTCTTCCGGGGCGGCCGGCGACAGCAGCACCGTCTCCAGGCCGGCGGCGGCCAGCCGGCGGGCGAACTCGAGGTAACGGATGCCGATGCCGGCCATCCGCGGCCGGATCGGTTCGCTGGACAGCAGAGCGATCCGGGTCATGGCCGCCGCCGCTGCAGCCACTGGTGGAGACGCCAGGCGCGGCTCGCCTCCATCTCGCGGATAAGCCGGCTGAGCCGCTCGATCTCGGCGTAGGTCCTGCCAAGATGGGCATTCTGCTCGTCCGCCGTGGCGTGCAGCTTGGCCTCCTCGCCGTAGACCCGCCGCAGCTCGGCGGCGAGCTCGGCAGCCGCGGCCTCCCGCGCCGCCAGCTGGGTCGCCATCTCGTCGAGCCGCCACCTCGCCTCCTCGCGCAGCCGCTCGCGGTCGGCCCGCGTGGCCTGGAGCTCGCCGTTCGCGTCGTGGAAGCGATCCTCGAAATGGAAGCGCTCGGCCGACAGCTGGCGGTTGGCGCGGGCCAGGCTGGCAACCTCTTCACCCAGCGCCTCCAGGCGGCGGCGGCCCGCCGCGGCCGCCTCGCGCTCGGCGACCAGCTCGCCGCGCAGGGTGTGGACCACCCGCGCCAGCGCCGCCGGCGCCAGGCGGGCCGCGTGCTTGGCCACCACCCGCGCCTTGACCGCGAGGAAATCGGGCCGCTCGCTCGGCCGCTCGCCGAAGACGTGACTCATCGGGCCGCGGAAGTGGCGGTACTCGCAGGTGACGCGCGCCAGGTGATGGAAGGGCGCCAGCGCCGCCAGTCGGATCAGCAGGTCCCAGTCCTCGAAGAACGGCAGCGACGGATCGGGCGGGCCCGCCGCAGCCAGCAACGGGCGCTCGATCAGCAGGGTGTTGAAGGGGATGTAGTTGTCGAGCAGCAGCAGGTCGGGGTCGAAGTCGCGGCTGTAGGGCAACCGCCGCTCGCGGCAGACCCACCCCGCCTCGCCGTCGAGCTCGTAGATGCCGACCGCGGCGTCGGTGTAGGCGACGCGCACCGCCGCGCCGCTCACCATCCCGGCCAGCGTCGCCAGATGCTCGGGCGCCGCCAGGTCGTCGTCGTCGAGGAAGGCCACGTAGTCGCCGGTGGCGGCCGCGATGCCGGCCGCCGCGGCGGCGGCCCGCCCCTGCGGCGCCGGCAGGTCGACACGCACCAGCGGGAGAGGGAAATCCCGCGGCACCGGCGGCGGTGCGCCGCCGTCGTTGACCAGCACCACGGTGACGCGCCGGTACACGCCCGCGGCGAGGCTGGCGAGCGCCTCCGCGAGCAGCTCCGGCCGGTCGCGGGTGCGCACCACCACCGAGACGAGCGGACCCTCGCGCACCTCGAGGAGCGCCGGCTCGCCGCCGAGATGACGCACCAGCTGCGCCGGACTGCGGGTGGTGAAATCCACCACCTCGAGCTGGCGGTAGCCTTCCGCCAGCCTCGCGCCGGCCGCCAGGCTCAGAGTGCGGAAGCGGCGCAGGCCGAGAGCGGCCTCGAGGTAGGGATGAAGCTCCTCCTGGCTGGCGTAGCAGGCCATCGCCTCGCGCAGCAGCGGTTCGGCGTCGGAGACGTCCACCAGCAGGTCCGGATACTCGGGCTGGTTGACCTCGTAGAGGAGAATGCGCAGGCCAGAGAGCGCCGCCCAGTCGCCGCTGCCTGCCGGTGTGCCGTTGCCGGCAGCCTGGTCCCCGCCGCCGGCACCCTCGCCGGCGGCAGCAGCCGTGCCGCCGGCCGGCGTGCCGGCGCCACCCGCGGCAGCGCCGGGACCAGGCCGGAGGGGACCGAGGAGGCGGTGCAGCGCGGCGAAGGCGGCGCGATGGTCGGCGGTCACCTCGAGCGGCGACGGGCACAGCAGCAGCTCCGGCCGCTGGCTGAGCAAGGCCCGCCGGATGCCGGTCGCGGCCTCCTCGAGGTGCTGATCCAGGGCACCGTCGGGGAGGTCCAGGTAATCGCAGCCGGCAACTCCCAGCACCGCCGCGGCCGCCAGCGCTTCCTGCCGGCGCCGCTCGCGGTAGGCTGCCCGATCGGCCACCGCCTCCCGACCGCCGCCGCCATCGGTCAGAAACAGCAGGCGCACGACCGCTCCCGCCGCGGTCAGCTGGGCCAGCAGCCCGCCGCAGCCCAGCACCTCGTCGTCGAAATGCGGCGCCAGGACCAGCGCGCTCGCCGCCTGCACGCGTTCGGTCCGTCCGGGTGGGAGCGGCGGATGAGCCGGGCTCACTCGATGTACCCCAGGGCGCGCAGGCTGCGCTCCGTCTCGGCGTCGTGCTCGACGCGGCGCGGCGGCTCGCCGGCTGTATCGTGCACCCAGATCCGGACCACCGGTCCATCGGCGGCCGGCAGCGCGCCCGGCCACTGGCGCGTGCGCAGTGCCGCGAGCGGCAGCGGACCGCCGGCATAGGTGGTGCCGGCGCCGGCGCGTACCCGCGCCGGCGGCAGCGGCACCCCGTCGAGAGACGCGGTGAGCGATTGCACGACGTTGCCGGCACCCGCCACGGTGACGCCGCCCGTCCCGAAGACGGCGCCCGCCCCGAAAGCGCCGCCAGCCCCGGAGACGGCGCCAGCCCCGGAGACGCCGCCGGCAGCCGGTCCGCGCGCCTCGCCGGGGATCTCCTCGATCCTCACCCCGCGCGGCAGCGGATCGCCGCCCGCGAGCTCGACGACCAGGCGGGAACCGTCGAGGGTCACGCGGTCGGCCGGCGACAGCAGGTACGGCTGCCAGCGTCGCGGCGGGCGGGCCAGGGTCAGATCCAGGCGCAGCCGGGAGCCCGCGGGCACACCACTGGCGAGCAGCCGGAGACCGGGCCGGGTCTGGTCGAGGCGCCGTTCGATCACCGTCGCCAGCAACGGCCAACGCTCTGCCGCCATCCGGGGGAAGCCGCCGCCTCCGGATGCGGCCCCGGCAGCTCCCGGCTCGGCGGCAAGGTTGTGCCGCTCTCCCGGGTCGCGCGCCAGGTCGTAGAGCTCGATCCGGGCAAGGCGGGCCAGGTCCTCGCGCCACAAATGGTCCTGCAGCTCGTCGGCAGGGACGAAGGGCTCGGCGCGGTTGAACGCCATGAGCTTCCACCGGCCCAGCACCGCCGCGGTGCGCAGCGGGCCGCTCGAGAGCCCCTCGGCGAAGGCGGGGCGCTCGGCAAGCGGCGCCGCGCCGGTCAGCGCCGGCAGCAGGTTGAGGCCCGCCCAGCCGGGGTCCGGCGCCGCGCCGGCGGCCGCCGCCAAGGTGGGCGCCACGTCCAGCAGCCGCACCGTGCCGGCGAGGCGCCGGCCGGCCGCGACGTGGCCGTCCCAGCGCACGATCAGCGGCACGTGGATCTGCTCTTCGTAGAGCGTCTGGCCGTGCTTCCAACCGCCGTGGTCCAGCAGCTCTTCGCCGTGGTCGGCGGTCAGCAGCACCAGGGTGTGCGCGAGGACCTCCGGCCGCAGCGCGGCGAGCACCTGGCCGATGGCGTGGTCGACATAGTGCACCTCGCTGTCGTAGAGCGCCGACAGGTGCGCGAGATCGCGCGCCGGATCGGGCAGGACGAGCTTGCCGGTGTAGATGCCGTGCACCCAATCGCCGGCGACCGGACCCCGGTACTCGCCTTCGAAAGGCGAGCGGTTGCCGGCGGTCTCCGGGTTTTCGTACGGGTCGTGGGGATCGATGTAGTGGAGATAGAGGAAAAACGGACGGTCCTGGTCCTGGTAGGCGGCGAGCCAGGGCAGGACATGCCGGTTCAGGTCGTCGGCGTGGCGGCGCAGCCATTCGATGTCCGCCGGCGGCGCGTAGAAGGTGTCGAAACCGCGCTCGAAACCGGAGCCGACGTGCATCGTCGGGTTGGCGAGAAAGCCTGCGGTCTCATACCCGGCGTGGGCGAGGCGTTCGGCGATGGGCGTGATCCCCGCCGGGATGCCGTAGGCGGAAAGGTCGGCGCCCAGCAGCTCGCCGGGGTAGCGGCCGGTCATCAGCGAGACCATCGAGGGCAGCGTCCACGGCGCCTGGCTATAGGCCTCTTCCACCACCGTGCCGGCGGCCGCCAGGCGCCGCCCGATTTCGGGCGAGGTCTCGCGGCGGTAGCCATAGGGGGTCAGCCGGTCGCGGCGGAGAGTGTCGACCAGGATCACGATGACGTTCGGGGGCGGCCCGGCGGCGGCGGCGGGCGCCGGCGCCGACGCCGCCGGCGCCGACGGCGAGGCCGACTCGGCCGCGGGGCGGGGGCGCCCACCGCGCTCCGCCACGCCGCCGGCGCCGGTCACCGCCACCGGCCCCCAGGCCACCAGGTTGCCGCCGCGCAGGCCGGGCGGCAGGCCGCCCAAGGCGACCGAGAAGTCGAGCGTCACCTGCCGGCCCGCATAACGCCCCAGGTCGGCCGAAAGGTCGAGCCATGCCGGGTTCACCCGTTCGGCGGACCGCACGACCTGCAGCACCTCGCGGTCGCGGCCGTCGCGCAGCACGACGACCGCCTGCAGGCGCCGGACTCGCCGCCACGCGGCAGGCACCAGCTGCAGGCCGGCGTGCAGGGCGGCCCGCGGCGGCACCCGCCCCGTCCAGCTCCAGGGCGCCGCGGCAGTCAGCACCACCGGCCGGCGCTCGTGGTCGATTTCGAGGTCGGCCAGAGCCGGCCGCGAGGGAAAACTCAGACCAGCCGGGCCGCCGCTGCCGCCGCCGGCGTCGGCGCCGGCGGCCCCGGCTTCCGGAAGCGTGAACTGACCGGCCGCGACGAGCGGCCGCAGGAAGAAGCCCTCGGGCCGGCCGCGATGGCAGCCGCAGAGCGGCAGGGCGCAGGCCAGCATGACCCAACCGGCGCGGCGGCAGGATGCCGCGCGGACCGGCGCGGCGGGCGCGGGGTCAGGCCAGATCATAGTCACCCATGGCGTAGAAGAAGCCGCCGGCGGCCGCGACCGGGTCCGTGCCGCCGTGGGCGGGGCCGCGACAGCCGACGAAGCGGGGCTCGCCGTCCGGCTGGACCCCCAGCCGCGCCAGCAGGCCGCCGATCTCGGAGTCCCCGGCCGCGCCCCGACTGAGGTCGGTGAGATCAGGGAGGGCAGTGCCAGCGGTGCCCTCGCCGAGGGCAGTGCCGGCGGTGCCGGCCGCTGCCGCCGCCGCGCCGGTTGAGGGAGCCGCCGGCGGTGGCGGCCAGAAGCGCCAGGTGCGCAAGCCGGCAGCCCGCAGGTCGGCCGCGACGGCGAGCATCGGAGAGTACCATTCGCCCACCGCCGGAAGCCAGAGCTCGGTGGCCCATGCCTCCTCGCCGACGAAGGCGAACACCGCCAGACCCTCGGCGCCCCGCTGCCGCAGGCGGTAGAAGCGGTAGTAGCGGTGCGGCCGCGCCCAGTAGCGCCAGTTGAGGAAGGCAGCCGAGCGGCGCACCCCGAGCACCGCGCAGCGCTCCCAGATCGCCTCCGCCCAGTCGCCGCACGAGTCGCCGCTCCACAGGCCGGTTTCGCTCCCAGCGTCGCCGCTCGCCGCGACGGCGCCTGCGGCTGCGGAAATCGCCGGGAACGCGCCGGCTGCCGGCCTCGCTCCCCCGGCGTCGCCGCCGGGCGGTCCCTGCGGCAGCAAGCCGGCGAGCGGCGTCAGGACGGCGAGCGGCTGGTAGCCGAACACCCGCTCGCCGAGGCGGAAGTGGCGGTCGCTGGGAAAGCCGAAGATCCAGGGCGCGTCCGCTTCACGCGGCAGGTCGGCCAGCAGCTGCCGGCCCAGCGCCACCAGCGACGGGAGCATCGAGCCGCCGCCAGAGCCGCCTACGAAGTCGACCAGCTGCCAGATCCCTCCTTCGCCGCCACGCCAGCGCGCCGCCAGCCGCAGGGCGCCGCCATGGGCCAGCACGGCACCGCCCGCATCGACCGCCACCAGGCTGCGCGCCTCGCCGGGAAGCTGGCGATACTTCCAGGTCCATTCCTCGGCAAGGAGGGGATGCCCGAAGCGCGCCGCGAAGAGAGCCGAAAGCCCGGGGAGATCGCCCTCCTCGGTCGGCCGCACGGTGATCTCGCTACGCCCCCGGCGGGACCCGTCGGCTCCGTCGCGTCCGCCGCGTTTGCCGCGTTGACCGCGGTCCATGCCGGCGCCAGCCAGGCCGCCCTCAGGGGCAGGGCCGCCGGCAGAAGCACCGGCAGAGCCCGCGCCAGCACCGCCTGGGCGCGAACGGCCGCCGGCGAACGGCACGGCCACCAGTGCGAGCAGGGCTGCCACCGACAACGCGGACCCCACACGCAGGCCGGGGGGGCGATAGCGCAGCTCGACCCGGCCGGCGCCGGGTCCCAGCCACACGCCCAGCAGCGCGCCGGCGGCGGGCTCGACCGGCCGCGCCTGACCGTCGACCCAAGCCCGCCAGCCGGGCGTCCAGGACTCCGCCACCACCAGCAGCCGCGCCTGGGCGCTGCGCCAGGCGATCTTCCATCGTCCCGGCTCGCGCCGCAGCACCGTCGGATCCGCCGGCGGCGAGCCGAGCGGACCGGGCGGCGGCGCCCAACGGACCAGCGGCAGCGGCGTAGGCCGCCGGTAGACGCGCGCGTCGCTGCCGGCATAGGCCAGGCGCCACCCGGCCGCCGGCGCGGCTTCGGCGGGGCCGGCGACCACCCAGCGCACGGCCAGGCGGTCGAGCCACGCCGAGCTCCAGCGCGACACCGGCTGGAAGTACACCGGATCGCCCGCCGCGAACTGCCGGTAGACGGCTTCGTAGGTGACCAGCTTGACCGGATCGTCGCCGCGCAGGTCATAGAGGCCATAGACCATGGCGGCGTTGGGGCGCAACGCCTCTCCCACCCCTGCCACCCTCTCCGGTTGCCCGGAAAGGAAACGCACGGCCCCGGTCGGCGGATAGAGCCGCGCCAGCGGCAGACCCGGATTGATCGCGCCGTGGGCCGCCAGGAGGTCGCAGAGCGCCAGCGCCGGCAGCAGCGGCGCCAGCCGGAAACGCCAGTCTCGATCCAGGCGCAGTGAGAGCGCCAGCAGGAGGGACGCGGCCGCCACCGCCGCCGTCCAGACCGCCTCGACGGCCAGCAGGCCGTGCGCTGCCCAGGCGGCGCGATGGAGCGCCCACGCCGCGGCCAGCAACGCCGCGGCGGCGGCGCCGCCGGCCAGGATGCCCCGGCCCCGCCCGGCCAGCCACTCGTCGCAACCGGCGCCGGCGAGCAGCGCCAGCCCGAGCTCGACCCCGAAGAGCAGCCGATGGTGGGCGGCGCGGCCGAGCACCGGCAGCGCCCCCAGCAGGTCGCGCACCACCGGCCAGTGGTAGGCGGCGGCGAAGGCGAAGGCGGCGGTCACCGCCAGCGCCAGCCAGCGGCGGTCGCGGGCCGCGCTCGCCGCTCCGGGTGGCAGTCCGGCGACCCCAGGCGGTCCGGCGGCGGGCGAGGACGTGGGCGGCGCCATCGCGGAGCGGAGCTGCCACGCGCGGGCCAGGCCCGCCGCGGCCAGCGGCAGCGCCAGGGCCCCGGCGTAGACCGCCGTTGCCGAGTAGTTGAAGGGGCCCCACCAGGTGCCATGCGCCGGATGACCGTACAGCTCGGGCAGCACCAGCCGCAACGGCTGCTGCAGCAACAGACCCAGCGGCGGCTCGGCCCCAGCCTGCGCCTCCTGCCAGCGGGAGGTATGCGGCAGGATGAAGGCGAGCGGCAGCAGCTGCACCGCGGCAAGCGCCGTCGCCGCCAGCCATCCGGCCGCCCAGCCCAGCCAGGCGGCGACCGGCCGTGCCGCGCCCCGTACCGCCAGGTAGATCAGCGACAGCAATGCGGTATGAGCGGCGGTCTCCGGGTGTCCCGCGAGGAGCTGTAGACCGGCCGCCGCCGCCAGGGCGGCGACTGCCGGCAGCATGGCCCTCGTCACGGCTCCCGAACCACGCGCGGCGCCGCCACCGGCGGCGGCCAGGCGCTCGACCGCCCACAGCACCCAGGGCACCAGGGCCAAGGCGTTGCCCATCGGAAACAGGGCGAAGCTCACCGGCATGCCGGACAGCGCGAAGGTGAGAGCGGCAACCAGCGCCGCCAGCAGCCCCAGATCCAGCTCCCTTGCCAGCATCCAGACGCCGCAGCCGCCGATCACCAACCGCAGCCAAGGCAGCAGCACGAAGCCGAGCTGCAGCGGCAGGATCGTGAAGAGCAGATGCAGCGGGAACAGCGGCGCCGACTGGCCGTTGGCCCAGAAAGGCGAGCCCGCGAACTGGTGCGGGTTCCAGACCGGCAGCCTCCCCGCCCGCAGCTCCTGCCGCGTGAACAGCAGCCAGGGTTGGATCTGGTAGGTGACGTCCCGCAACAGCGGGTTGCCGCGCTCCTGGCCGGCGTCGTGCGCGGCCGCCGCCTGGCCCGCGGCTTCGTGCCACGGCGGAACGCCCGCGAGTGCCGCGGCAGGGCTGGGGATCCCGGTCGGCAGCGCCAGGGCAGGAGCGAGCAGGCCCATCCCGGCCAGGCCCAGCACTGCCCAGGGGATGCCGAGCTCGCGCCAGGCGCTGAGGCCGCGGCCTGGCCCCGGCTTGGCGCCGCCGGCGGCCGGCCGCCAGGCGACGACGACCGGCCCGGCGGCTGCCAGCAACGCCAGCAGCGGCAGCGCCGGGTTGCAAGAGAAGCTCAACGTCCGCCCCGGTGACGCCAGCGCATCAGCAGCACGTCCCGGATCATCCCCAGCGACGAGCGCAGCGGGTGGACCCGCGAGTCAGGCGAGTTGGCCCATACCACCCCCACCTCCGCCACCCGCCGGCCGCGTGCCAGCGCCAGCCAGATCAGCTCGACGTCGTACGCGAAGCCGGCGATGGTCAGCTCCGAGCACAGGGTGCGCGCGGCCTCACCATTCGCCAGCTTGAAGCCGCACTGGGTGTCGTGGAAGCCCCGCACTCCCAGGCAGCGGATGAGCAGGTTGAAGCTCTTACCCATCAGCTCGCGGTAGATCGGCTGCCGCCTGGTGATCACCGAGTCGGCCAGCGCTCGGCTGCCCACGACAAGATCGGCGTCGCGCAAGCGGGATTCGAGCTTCTCCACCTCCTCGATCGGAGTCGAGAAGTCGGCATCGGAAAGCAGCACCCGCGACCCGGCGCAGGCCAGCACGCCGGTCTTCACCGCGGCCCCCTTGCCGCGGTTGCGGTCGTGGCGCAGCACCCGCGCGCCCGCCTCCGCCGCGACCTTGGCGGTGGCATCGCGGCTGCCGTCGTCGACCACCAGCAGCTCGTAGGCGACTCCCCTGCCACGCAAGTACTCGCCAGCCCGGAGCAAGCCCGGTCCCACTCGCGCCGCCTCGTTATAGGCAGGGATCACCACCGACAGCTCGACGCCCATTCCGGCGATTGTACCTGCGGAGGGGCCTCCCTCCGGTCCCACGCCTCCTTCAGCCATCGATCTCTCCGGCGACCCCACTTGCCAAGACGGCCTCCGTCGCTGCCTTACATCAGCTGGAAGGCGGCCAGGTCTTCCCCGCGCTCGTCGCTGACCCCCACCCGCCAGGGGCCTCCCGAGAGCCTCTCGACGACCTCGGCCGGCAGGGTCCAGCGGCCGGCGGCACCGCTTTCGCCGATTCTTTCGGCAGCCGCCGGGAAGCCGGTTGGATTGGGAGACACCTCTACCCAGAGCGGACGCGGGTAACCGGCCAGGTCCAGCCCCGCTGGCGGCAGGTGCGGCAACGCCTGCAGGTCCTGGAGGGCTCCGGCGCCTCCCTTGGTACCCGCCGGGACCTCTCCGGTCCGCCGCCGCCTGGCCCTATCCAGGTTCTCGAGGCACCAGGCGAACCGGGCACCGTAGTGCCGCCGGCGGAACCGGCGCGCCGAGCTTTCGAACCATTCTTCGGCCCGCGGTTCCAGCGCCGCGCTACGGCCGAAGAGGTGAATTGCCTCGGCCGCCGGCACGAAGCGCGCCGCCAGGCCGGCGCGGCGCAGGCGCAGCAGCCAGTCGGTCTCTTCGAAGTAGAGCTGGAAGCCCTCGTCGAACCCACCCACCCTCTCCCAGGCCGCACGCGTCACCGCCAGCAAGCTGCCGGACAGGGAGTAGCTCGCCAGCGGCGCCGCCGCCAGCCAGTGACGGCGGCTGTGGAGACGGCTGCGCCGCCGCGCCTTGGCCGCCCATCCGGCGCCACGCGAGGCCGCCATCGCTGCGAGCAGCTCGCCTCGACGGCTGCGGGGCTCGGATGGGGGAAGCAGCAAGCGGCGCCCGGAATCCCAGTAAAAGCGCGGCCCGGCTGCGCCGGCGCCCGCCCGCAGGCAAGCCACCAGGCCGGAGGCGCAGCCCGGCAGCACCATCACGTCCGGGTTCAGCAGCAGCACCATGTCGGCGCGCGAGCTGGCAACCCCGAGGTTGACGCCGCCGGCGTAGCCGAGGTTGCGCCCGGGCTCGAGAAGGCGGACCGGCAGGCTGGCGAGCAGCTCCCTGCCTGCCGGGTCGCTGCCGTTGTCGACCAGCAGCCACTCGACCTCGAGGCCTGCTGCCGGACCCGTACCGCCGGCCCCGCCGGCCAGATCGCGTTGCAGTGCGGCGACCGCCTCGGCGGCAAGCCGCGGCGTGTGGTAGTGGACGAGCACCACCGCCAACCTGGCTGGACCGCCGCCGGTCATCGCCAGTGGATCGCCGCCAGAACCGACAAGTTGGACCTAGCGGCGTCCGGCGATAGCCGGGGCCGTCACCGCAGTCGCCGGGGCGGCGGCCGGCGTCCGGGCCGCCGTTGCCGCGGCTTCCGAGCTTGCCGCCGGCCGGCGCTCCGCCGGTTCCGACAAACCAGGAGTGTCGCGACTGGCGACCATCGGAGCCGCGACCTGCCAGCGATGGTCGTGGGAGACCACGCCGAAGGCATAGCCCGGGCTGTGGACGCCGAAGGCCCGGCGGTAAATCCGCTGGTCGTAGATGTGCAATCCCGCCTCGTCGAGCAGGAAGACGTAGAGCGTGAACTCGCCCTTGACCAGGATCAATCGCGGCAGCACCGCGCTGATCCGATAATGGGTCCTGCCGGTCATCGGCGGCCGGCCGTCGAGATGGGTGGCCAGCGAGCAGACCTCCAGGTCGTCGATCCGGTTGATGCCGATGCCGACGTGGAAAGCGAGGTCGGAGCTCTGCGTTTCGAACTCGATCTCGATCTCGAGCTCATCGCCCGGCGCGAACAACGGCACCGCGCCCGTGGGCGCCTCGGCGCTGGCGCCGCCGCTGACCCGCACGCCGAGCAGGCGGGCCGGGCGGCGGGCGAGATCTTCGGCCGCGGCCGCGGCGGGCGCCCCGTCGCCGGCGCCCGGAACGCTGCCGTCCTCGCGGATGCCCGGCGCGCGATCGTCCCCGCGAGCGCCCGGGGCGCTGCCGTCCTCGCGGGTGCCCGGGGCGCGGTCCCCTTCACGAGCGCCCGGGGCGCGATACTCTTCACGAGCCCCCGGGGCGCGACCGGCCTCGCGAGCGCCCGGGGCGCGATCCGCCTCACGAGCGCGTGGCGCGCTCGTGGCGAGCACG
>DASZHY010000352.1:0-3222 GCA_035949675.1 Thermoanaerobaculia bacterium | reverse complement strand
CGGGAAGTAGGAGTTGGTGAAGTACTGGGCCAGCATGCGGTGCGTGTTGAAGTAGGTTCCGTTGATGGCGATGCAGTGCTGCTGCATGCGCGACCAGGCATGCGGGTTGGCGTACATGGGAGCGATGTGGTGCTCGAGCTTGTTGTAGAGGCTGTTGGCCTCGCCCTCCTCGGTCTCGCCGTCCTCGATGGCCCAGCCGGTAACGTCTTCGGCGCAGCCCTCGATCCACCAGCCGTCCAGGATAGAGAGGCTGGGAACGCCGTTGAGCGCGGCCTTCATGCCGGAGGTGCCGGAGGCCTCGTAGGGGCGGCGCGGGGTGTTGACCCAGACATCGACCCCCTGGGTCAGCAGAGCGCCGAGCTCCCAGTCGTAGTTCTCGATGTAGTAGATCTTGAGCGCGCTGGAGTTAAGCTTGGCGGCGGCGGCGTAGACGTCCTTGATGAGGCCCTTGCCGGCGTTGTCGGCGGGGTGGGCCTTGCCGGCAAACAGTATCTGAAGCCCGCCGATCTTTTCCGCGATGGCTACGAGGCGGGCAGGGTTTTGCAGCAGGAGGCTGGCTCGCTTGTAGGTGGCGACGCGGCGGGCGAAGCCGAGGGTCAGCACGCTGGGATTGAAGTAGTGTGCCGTGCGCTTGGCGATGGTGGCGAAGAGGCGGTGCTTGCCCTTGACGTGGCAGGCGGCGATGCGCGCCGGGTCGATGCCGTAGACGGAGCGGAAATACTGGTTGTCCGTGCGCCAGTTGGGGATCTCTTCGTCGAGCAGCTCCTGGAAGTGTTTGGAGAGCCACGTAGCGGCGTGGACGCCGTTGGTGATCGAGTAGACCTTGTAGCCGGGGAACATCTTCTGCGAGACCTTGCCGTGCTGCATGGCGACGCCGTTGACGAAGCGCGAGAAGCGCAGGGCGATGTAGGTCATGTTCATCAGGCCGTTGTGCAGGCAGCCTGCTCTGTCGATTGCCGCGGCACGGTCGTGGCCGAGCACCTGATACATCTGGTCAAGGCCGAACTGATCGTGGCCGGCGGGAACCGGGGTGTGGGTCGTGAAGACGCATTGATTGCGGACAGCCTCGATGTCGTCTTCGGTGAAGTCGCGCAGAGGACGCCCGGCGAGATGCTCCTCGAGCAGACCGAGGGCGAGCAGGGAGGCGTGGCCCTCGTTCATGTGATAGACCTCGGGCTTGCAACCGAGAGCCTGAAGCAGCGCGATGCCGCCCAGGCCGAGGACGGCCTCCTGGCAGAGGCGATAGTACGTGTCGCCGCCGTAGAGGTGATCGGTGAGCTTGCGGTCCCAGGGGTCGTTGCCTTCAACGTCGGTGTCGAGCAGGAAGACAGGGATCACGTGGCCGTTGACGCCGACGACGTCGAAGCGCCAGGCGCGGACAAGGACCTGACGGCCCTGCAGGGTGAGGGCGATGATCTCGTTGGCGCTGGGAAGCGTTGTCTCGGGGAACCAGGGAACGTCGGTCTCAGTCTGCTGGCCGAGGTCGGAGAGCTGCTGGCGGAAGTAGCCGCGGCGATGCACCAGGGATACGGCGACCATGGGGGCGGCGGTGTCTGCGGCTGAACGGAGGGTGTCGCCGGCGAGCATGCCGAGGCCGCCCGAGTAGGTCGGCAGTGCCTTCGAGAGGGCGATCTCCATGGAGAAATAAGCTATGGTGCGATGGGTGAGGTCGGGACAGGCAGGTGGGAGAGCATCAGAAAAGCTCATGCGGTGGTAGTTCCTTTTCTCAACCGGGCATGAGTGTGCGCGGCGGTGGTACAGGTTCTCAGGATGTTCATATCAGTAACGACGCCCAACGAACAAACTCCGAACAAAAGACTGACCCGAGAGTAGGAGACAGTTTACCAAATGTGCCATAACACAGGGGTTTAATCGTTCTACCCGACCGGGGTATTGACACGTTTTGCATTGGACAGGGCGGTAAGAATACGGTCCCAAATTTGATGCAGCCAAAGGAGATGTTCCGGCTTCATCAGAACGGAACGTAGGCAGGTGACGTACGCGTCCGGGGGGACCAAGGAAGGTTCCTGCCACGTTTCTTGTGGAAAAAAGCGGCGGGGAAGTTTGGCCAGCGCGAGATGGAGGTCCAACCTCGCGGCCTCGTCGAAGACGGATTGGGCCAGCGCCGAGGAGGCCTCCGGTGTGGGGGCCTTTACGGCCCAGAAGACGATGTCGAGCTGGGTTGGCGCGATGGGTGTGACGAAGTCGCGGGACTCAGCCAGCAGGCGGTTGAGTTCGAGGGCGGCTTTGCGGCCATCTTCCAGTCCCTTGGCGAAGGCGCCGCCGGGGGTGTAGGGCAGCAGCCGCTGCGTGGCCCAGAGAGCTACGGCGGAGGCTCCGGCGCGGGAGCACTCGAGCGATATCTCGCCCAGATGGAGGTCTTTGGAGGAGAAGTAGGTGTAAGGCGAGTCGTGTTTGTACAGCCGGCCGATTGCGGGGTCGCGGAAGAGGATGCAACCGCAGCCGTAGGGCTGAAGGCCGTGCTTGTGTGGGTCTATGACGATGGAGTCGGCGTGCGGAATGGCGTCGTATGCGGCGCGAGCGTCAGGCGCGAGGTTCGAGGCGAGGGTGAAGTAGCCGCCGTAGGCTGCATCGACGTGGATGCGGAATTTGTACTTCTGCTGGAGAGCCACGACCTGGTCGAGCGGATCGACCGAGCCGATGGCCGTGGTGCCGAGCGTAACGACGACGGTGCCGATGTCTTTGGTCTGGAGAAGATGTTCGAGCGCAGCGAGATCCATGCGGCCGGTGTTGTCTGAGGGAACAGCGACGAAGGGCAGGCCGAGGACGCTGGAGATCCGGTTATGCGTGTAGTGCGCCTGATCGGAGGCAGCGATGGCTTTGCCCGGGGCAAGCTGACCTGCAACCCACAGGGCTTCGAGGTTGGCGAAGGTGCCACCGCTCGAGAGATGGCCGAGGTGCTGTGGCCACGCAAACATCCTGGCGAGCGCCGCTACTGCTTCAATCTCCATGGCAGAGCTGGCGCGGCCGCCGTCGAGCGCGTGGTTGTTGGGATTGATCGACATAGCCAGCGCATAGGCTGTGCGTGCGATGGGATGCGGCGGCTTCAGCATCTGCCCGGCGTAGAGCGGGTGGCCGTAGGGATAGTTGTCCTGCAGCCGCGTGGCGGCATCTTTAAGGATGGCTGCGGCTTCTCCACCCAGCAGCGGGGCTGGAGCAGCAGGCAGGTCGGCGAAGCCTTCGTCGAGGCGATGCTGTGCG
>DASZHY010000351.1:0-2723 GCA_035949675.1 Thermoanaerobaculia bacterium | reverse complement strand
CGCCAGGATCACCACGGCGGTGGCGGTGAACCCGGGCGCCTTGCGGAACTGGCGGAGGCCGAAGCGGAAATCGGCGCCCAGGGCCTCCAGCCAGGGCCACCGCCAGACCTCGCGGCTCCGCTCCTCGATGAGCGCCACGTTGCCGAACTCGCGGCGCGCCCGCCGTTCCGCTTCGCTGCGGCTGAGGCCCGCCGCCAGCAGCGCCTCGACCTTTTCCTCGAGGTGCTGGCGGATCTCCTCGGACAGCTCCGCGTAGAGCCGGCGACGCGACAGCAGCCGCCGCCACCAGCTCACCTCGAACCCCCCACCAGGACCAGGGCGACACCCTCGAGCATCCTCTCGAACCGCGAGACCTCGCGCTCCAGGTGGCTCGCGCCCCGCGCCGTGATCCGGTACGTCCGCACGCGGCGATTGGTCGCCGAGGTCTCCCACGCCGCCTTCACCAGGTCGTCTTTCAGCAGCCGTTGGAGCGCCGGATACAGGGACCCTTCCTCGACCTGCAGGAGATCGTTCGACCGCTGCTTGATCTGCTGCGCGATGGCATAGCCGTGCAGCGGCTGGCGCCGGAGCGTCTGCAGGATCATCATCTCCAAGGCGCCCGGAAACAGGGCGCGCTCGGCCTTTTTGGTTGCACTAGGCATAGTAGCCATATGCCTAGAGTAAAATCGGGTATGGAAGCTTGTCAAGCCCCGCGGGCGCGTTTACTTGCGGCGGTTGGCGGCGAGCACCCGCTTGCGCAGGCGGACCGCGGCCGGAGTCACCTCGACCAGCTCGTCCTCGCGGATGAACTCGAGGGCCTGCTCGAGGTTCAGGAGCCGCGGCGGGATCAGGCGGATCATGTCGTCGGACCCGGAGGCGCGCATGTTGGAGAGCTTCTTTTCCTTGGTGACGTTGACGTCGAGATCGTTGCCGCGGGCATGCTCGCCGATCACCATGCCCTCGTAGACCTCGTCGCCCGGCGACAGGAACAGCGTGCCGCGCGGCTGCAGGTTCTCGATCGAGTAGGCGGTGGCGCGCCCCTGGCGGTCGGCGACCAGCGTGCCGGTCGCGCGATGCTCGATGTCGCCCTGCCACGGCGCCCAGCCGTCGAACAGGTGATTCATGATGCCGGTGCCGCGGGTGTCGGTCAGGAACTCGGTGCGGAAGCCGATGAGGCCGCGCGACGGCACGCGGAACTCCATGCGCACGCGCCCCGAGCCGTGATTGCTCATCTTCATCATGCGGCCGCGCCGCGCCCCCATCTTCTGCGTCACCACGCCGATGAACTCCTCGGGGCAGTCGATCACCAGCATCTCCATCGGCTCGTGCAGGCTGCCGTCCTGGGTGCGGGTGATCGCCTGCGGCTTGCCCACCGAGAGCTCGTAGCCCTCGCGCCGCATCATCTCGATCAGGATGGCCAGCTGCAGCTCGCCGCGGCCCAGCACGCGGAAGGCGTCGGCGGTCTCGGTGGGCTCGACGCGGATCGAGACGTTGACCAGCCGCTCGTGCTCGAGGCGCTCCCTGAGCTTGCGCGAGGTGACGTGCTTGCCGTCGCGGCCGGAGAACGGCGAGTCGTTGATCGACAGCACCATCGTGATGGTCGGCTCGTCGACGTGGATCGGCGGCAGCGGCCGCGGGTCCTCGCGGTCCGCGACGGTCTCGCCGATCTGCACTTCCTCGAGGCCCGCCACCGCCACGATGTCGCCGGGGCCGGCCTCCGCCGCCTCGATGCGGCGCAGCCCATCATAGCCATAGAGCACGCTCACCTTGGCCGGCGTGGTGTCGCCGTTCAGGCGGCAGATCGAGATCTCCTGGCCCTTGCGCAGGCGGCCGTTGAACAGCCGGCCGATCGCCAGTCGGCCCACGTAGTCGTCGTAGTCGAGGGTGGTGATCAGCAGCTGCAACGGCATCGCCGGGTCGTAGCGCGGCGCCGGCACGGTGTGCAGGATCGCCTCGAACAGCGGCGCGAGCGTCTCGTCCGGGCCGTCCGGTGCGCGGCGGCAGAGGCCGGCGCGGGCGTTGGCGTAGAGCACCGGGAAATCGAGCTGGTCCTCGCCGGCGTCGAGATCGATGAACAGATCGAAGACCTCGTTGAGCACCTCGCCCGGGCGGGCGTCGGCGCGGTCGATCTTGTTGATCACCACGATCGGCGGCAGCTCGGCCTCGAGCGCCTTCTTGAGCACGAAGCGGGTTTGCGGCAGCGGTCCCTCGGAGGCGTCGACCAGCAGCAGCACGCCGTCGACCATCTCGAGCGTACGCTCGACCTCGCCGCCGAAGTCGGCGTGACCCGGGGTGTCGACGATGTTGATGCGCGTGCCGCGATAGAGGATGGCGGTGTTCTTCGCCATGATGGTGATGCCCTTCTCGCGTTCGAGATCGATCGAGTCCATCACCCGCTCGGCCACATGCTCGTGCTCGCGGAAGATGCCGCTCTGCCAGAGCATGGCGTCGACCAGGGTGGTCTTGCCGTGGTCGACGTGGGCGATGATCGCCAGGTTGCGCACGTCTTCTCTTTTCTCGATCACCGATTGTCCTCGACCGATTCCTCTAGGGAGTTGAGCTACAGGTGCGGCCGGCGGCGGACGACCCGCGGCCCAAGGGGAGCCGGAGGATACCACAGGCCTGGCGTTTCGGCTTACGATCGCGGCGGTTGCCCGAGGGGCCGGGGGCCCGGGGGGGGGCCGGCCGGGGGGCCTGCTGCACCCGCGAGCCGCCTCGATCTGGCGCAGGACCTGGCTTTGACT
>DASZHY010000350.1:0-16651 GCA_035949675.1 Thermoanaerobaculia bacterium | reverse complement strand
AGCGCGTGCAGGTGGTAGTTGACTTTCTGCCGAGCCAGGCCGACCCGCGTGGCCAACGTCGCCGCCGAGGCGGGCACGACCAGCTCGGAGAGGAGTCGACTCCTTATGGGCTCCAAAGCCACCGTCGCCGCTGCCGGATCGTCGATGACCTGGATGTCGAGCACGAGGAGATGGTAGTGCTGACAACTTTTATTGTCAAGGCTCGGCGCGGGTCATCGACGGCCGCCGCCAAGCTGGCGGCTCGGGTTAAGCTAAATCTCCTGCACCGAGAGCTTTACACAGCCTGAGCGGCCGCCGCGGGCCCGCCGTCTACGAGGAACCGGACGGTCTCGGCGGCCTGCCCGCCTCCGGGCAGGGAGCGCCGCCGCCGATCCAGGTCTTGACGCTCGCCACGAAGGCGTCGTGCGGGATCGAGACCGGCGCCCGGCCGACCCCCGGTGCCCAGCCCCACAGCACCAGCTTGTCGTGGCTCACGTGCTCGAGCAGCGCCGCGAGGTCCTTGCCGCCATTGCGCTGCGGATCCTTGACCGTCGCACACAGGTCCGCCTTCGACAGCCCGATGAAGACCATCTTCCGCTCGGGCGGCGGCAGATGCCAGTTCGGGGCGCCGGGCGGCATGTGCGGGCCGTAGCTCGCCGGCGGATTGCTCTCGGCGTGGCAAGTCGCGCACGGCAGGCCGGGCACTCCTTTGCCGTCAGGGCCGCGCTGCACGTTCTGGGCATGCGCGACGCCGGCGTCGAGTTGCAGCGGGGAGTCGCCGGGGATGTGACAGTTCTGGCAGCGCGGGTGCTGGAGCACCGTCTGGACGGTGTCGAAGGCAGCGAGCGCCGCCGCTCGCCGGCCAGGCTCGCCGGCGCTCTCCCGGCGCTCCTCGCCGGCTCCCGGGGCGGCGCCGCCCAAGGCCGCGAGCGCGGCGAGCGCGGCGAAAGGCACGGCGAGCAGCCAGGGTCTCCGCACCGCTGGCGGCGGTCGCATCGCTCGCATCGGTCTCATGGCCGGATCTCCTCTCAGGCTAGCCGGAGTGGCAGGTCGCGCAGGCGCTGGCCGGTCAACGCGAAGACGGCGTTGGCCACCGCCGGCGCGATGGGCGGGGTGCCGGGCTCGCCGACGCCGCCTGGCTTCTCGCGGCTGTCCACGATGTACACGTCGACCTGCGGCATCTCGTGGAGGCGCAGGATCCGGTAGTCGTGGAAGTTGCTCTCCACGACGCGGCCCTGCTTGATCGTCAGCTCGCCGTATAGGGCCGCGCTGAGCCCGAAGGCGATGCCGGACTCCATCTGGGCGCGCACCCCGAGCGGGTTGACGCAGACGCCGCAGTCGACGGCGCAGACCACGCGATGCACCCGGATCCGTCCCGCGCCGGCGGAGACCTCCGCCACGTGCGCGACGATGCTCCCGAACGACTCGTGCACCGCGAGGCCGCGCGCGCGGCCCGGCGGCGGCGGGCTCCCCCACCCCGCCTTCTCGGCCGCCAGCTCCAGCACCGCGCGCACGCGCGGCGCCTTGGCGAGCAGCGCGCGCCGGAGCTCGAGCGGGTCCCGCCGCGCCGCGTGCGCCAGCTCGTCGACGAACGACTCGACGGCGAAGGCGCTGTGCGAGTGGCCCACCGAGCGCCACCAGAGAATAGGGACCCCCGGGTCCACCGTGTGAAGCTCGACGCGGTGATGGGGGATGCCGGTCAGGTACGCCGAGTCGATCGCGCCTTCCACGGAGGTTTCGTCGACGCCGTTCTTGACCATCACGGCCGCGAACGGCGTGCCGGCCATGATCGACTGCGCCACGATGCGCTGCCGCCAGGCGACCGGCGCGCCCTGGCCGTCCAACGCCCCTTCCAGGCGATGCACCGCCAGGGTCCGGTACTTGCCGCCACGGATGTCGTCCTCGCGCGTCCACACCAGCTTCACCGGCCGGTCGAGGCCTTTCGCCACGTGCGCCGCCTCCACGACGAAGTCCGAGGCAAAGTTCGCCCGGCGGCCGAAGCCGCCGCCCAGGAAGGTGGTGTGGATCGTCACCTGCTCCGGCTTGCAGCCGAGGACTTCCGCCACCCGCGCCTGGTCGTTGGACTGGAACTGCGTCCCCGCCCAGACCTCGGCGCCGTCGGTGCCAGCGGCGCCGCGGCGCACCGTGCAGTTGAGCGGCTCCATGGGCGCATGCGCGAGGTACGGCACCGAATACTCGGCGGCGAGGGCGGTCAGGCGGGCGCCCGGCGCGCTCGCGGCGGCAAGGGTCGCGGCGGCGTCGCCCGCGGCCTTGGCCTCGGCGCCGGGCGACTTCGCCTGCTCGCGATAGCTCGCGCGCAGCTGCGCGCTGTCGACGCCGCCGTGCGGGCCCGCGTCCCACTCGACCGCGAGCTCGTCGCGGCCACGCTTGGCCGCCCAGAAATGCTCGCCGACGACCGCGACGCCCGACGGGATCTCGAACACCGCACGCACGCCGGGCACGGCCTTCGCGGCGGCGCCGTCGAAGCTCTTTACCTTACCGCCGAAGGTGGGCGGATGCGCCACGACCGCGGTGAGCAACCCCGGCAGGCGCACGTCGAGGCCGAACTGCGCGCGCCCGGTGATCTTCTCCGGGGTGTCGAGGCGCCGCGTCGGGCGGCCGATGACCTTCCAGTCGGCGGGTGCCTTGAGGCTGACGGTCGCGGGCGGCGGGAGCTTCGCCGCCGCCGCCGCCAGCGAGCCGTAGCTGGCGCGCTGGTCGCGGCAGAGAACGTAGCCGTTCGCGGTGCGGCAGCTGCCCGGCGGCACGCCCCAGCTCGCGGCGGCCGCCGCCACCAGCAGGCTGCGCGCCACGGCGCCAACCTGGCGGTAGCGGTCGAGCTCCGACCACGTCGTGGTCGAGCCTCCCGTGATCTGCACCCCGTAGGCCGTATGGCCGTAGACCGGCGCCGCCGGCGCGTGCTCGACACGGAAGCGGCTCCAATCGCCGTCCAGCTCCTCGTTGACCAGCATCGGCAGGGTCGTCCAGATGCCCTGGCCCATCTCGGAGTGGGCGAGGAGCACCGTGACGCTCTCGTCGCTGCCGACCCTCAGGAAGGCGTTGGCGGGCGGCAGCGCCGGCGGCGCCGCGCCGGCACCCTGGGCGAACGCCAGGCGCCGCATGCCGGGCGGCACGAAGAAGCCGACCACCAGGCCGCCGCCCAAGACCGCCGAGGTCTGCAGGAACGCGCGCCGGGAGAGGTCGGTGCCGGTGCGGGATCGCATGGCTCACCCCTCCTGGATCTCTGCCGCGCGGTGCACGGCGCTGCGGATGCGCTGGTAGGTCCCGCAGCGGCAGAGGTTGCCGCTCAGGGCGGCGTCGATGTCGGCGTCGGTCGGCTTCGGCTTGGCGCGCAGCAGGGCGACCGCGGCCATGATCTGGCCGGACTGGCAGTAGCCGCACTGCACGACGTCGATCTCGGTCCAGGCCCGCTGCACCGGGTGGTTGCCTTGCGCGCTCAGGCCCTCGATGGTGGTGACCGCCCGTCCCGCGACGGCGGCGGCCGGGCGCACGCACGAGCGGATCGGCTGGCCGTCCACCAGCACGGTGCAGGCGCCGCACAGGGCCATGCCGCAGCCGTACTTGGTGCCCGTCAAGCCGAGCACGTCGCGCAGCACCCAGAGCAGCGGCATGTCCTCGGGAACGACGATCTCGTGCTCGGTGCCATTGACCAGCAGCTTCATGGTCGCACCTCCCGGACCTGACCTATTTCTCACGTGTCCCGCGCCGGTGTCAAGGCCTGCTCGACGTGGTCGCGCAGCCTCCGAGTCATTGACAGACTAGATATAGAACATCTATGCTTCGTGCTACGGGGTTGCCGATGGGCCGCGGGACGAGGCACGCCAGGCAGCCGACGAAAGTAGATGGGTATGCGGCGGCTATCGCACGAGGAGCCCATAGGGGCGGGGCAAGGACTCTGCTCACGCCTGCGCGCGCCGGGCGGGTGGGTGGCAGCTCTGGCCTGCGCGGCGATGCTCCTGGCGATGGCGGCGCCGGCGCTGGCCGGACGCGAGGCCTGGACGCCCTTCGGGCCGGATGGCAGCGGGTTCAATACGCTTGCCGTCGATCCCGCGGACCCGCAGACGCTGTACGCGGCGACGACCGGGCGGTATCAGGGCAGCTTCGGACCAGAAGGCGTGGTGGTGAGCCACGACGGCGGCACCACTTGGCGCCCCGCCTCGAGCGGCATCGCCGGGCAGCGTGTGGTCGCGATCGGTGTCGATCCTCGCCATCCGGGGCGCGTGTTCGCGCTGGCGACGTTCTCAGGCTTCCCGACGCCGATCGCCGGCGTCCTACGCAGCGACGACGGCGGCATGATCTGGGCGCAGCTCACCGGCGGACGTGACTTCCTGTTCAGCTACTCCCTGCTGGTGCTGCCGGATGCGGTGCTGGTCGGGACCGACCAGGCCATCTTGCGCAGCACTGACGGCGGTGTGACCTGGAGCAAGGTTTACTTCGATCGCTTGACGTCCGTGCAGTTCCACACGCTGGTAGTCGACCCGACGGACCCGCGCGTGATCTACGCCGCCAACCTGGAGTACCGGCTCAAGAGCTCCGACGGCGGCCTCACCTGGGGCGAGCTCTTGGACCCGTTGCCGCACGGCTTCCATCCGTTCATCAACGCCTTTGCGCTTGCGCCGAGCGAGCCCACGACCCTCTACGAGACCGGCAGCAGCGCCATCACAGGCGACGCGACCTGGCGCTCGCGCGACGGCGGCGCCACCTGGGAGGGGCCTTTCAACTTCGGAGCGAGTACTCTACTGGTCGACCCGCGCGACCCGCGGACGCTCTTTGCCGGACGGTCCGACGGCCTCTATCGCAGCCGCGATGGCGGCGAGACCTGGCAGCGCCTGCGCGGCGGCAGTCCGCCGCCTCCGACCGAGGGGTTCATCTTCAACTCTGTCCATGCGTTTGCCGCGGACAGCAGCGGCGCGATCCTCGCGGCGACGGCAGCGGGGCTGGTGCGCAGCCGCGACGGGGGCGGCCACTGGCGGCTGGCCGCCGGGCACGGGCTCCATGACAACCAGGTCTCGGTGGTCGTCGAAGACCCCTTCGACGCCGCGCACTGGGTCGTGCGGAGCTTCGATCGCTTCCTCGCGACCCGCGACGGTGGGCAGAGCTTCTCACCCACCGCGCAGGCGTTGACCTCACTGCAGTACCTCGAGCAGCTGGCGTTCGATCCCTTTACCCCGAACCGGCTGCTGGCGCTCACTCCGACTGAGCAGGGCTCCGATCTGCTCGAGAGTCGCGACGGCGGCGATACCTGGCAGCCGACCGACCTCCATCCGCCAATCTACACCTTCGCCATCTCCTTGCTGACGCCTCGGATCTGGCTGGCGACCTCGCCCGATACGGTCTACCGCACCGGAGATGCCGGCCGCACCTGGCACGCGGTGCTGCGAATTGGCGACGAGAACACGATTTTCAGCCCGACCGGAGTGGTAACCGATCCGCGCCGGCCGGGCGTCGTCTGGGTCCTGGGCTACGAGAGTCTCGCCGAGCCTCCCGTCACCGTCACGGCGCAGATCTATCGCAGCAACGACTTCGGGCGAACCTGGTCGCTGTGGACGACCGGCTTCTCGATCCTGCTGCCCGACCCGCGGCAGAAGGGCGCCGCCTGGCTGACGGACGGCCGCACGGTGGCGCGGACGCGCGACGACGGCGGGAGCTTCGAGACCGTCGGCCAGACCGGACAGAGCGCGGGTGCCGTCATCACCTCGCTGGTGCTCGACCATGGGCATCCGGGTGGCCTGTTCGCCGCTACCGTCGGCAGCGGCGCGCTCCACAGCCTCGACGGGGGCGCCACCTGGACGGCGATCGACGCCGGCCTGCCCAACGACCTGGCCAACGGCGCCCAGGTCGGGTTCCTGATCTTCGTTCCGGACGCGGCGCGGCCCGGCCGCCTCTGGGCGGCACTCTCGACCGGCGGGCTGTGGCGGGGCGACTTCGCGCTCCCCTGAGCCGCGGCCGTTCAAAGTTTCAATAGATCAGGCATCGCGATGTCCGGCCATGGTCTCCGCAGGCCCCGGAACCAGCTCCTCGATCTCGTCGAGCAGCAGCTCCTCGACGGTCAACGCCTGGCCGGCGACGGTCGGCCCGTCCAGCAGGCTGGCCGGCGGCACCACGACCCGGAGGTCGGCCTGCAGCCGGTCGAGGATCTGCGGGATGTGCAGCGACTGCCCGCCCAGCTCGCAGAAGTCGTCCTGGACGCCGACCCGATCGAGGCCGAGCACCTCGCACCAGATCGCCGCCACCCTCGCCTCGATATCGGTACCCGGCGCGACGTAGACGGCGGCCACCTCCGGGCGGCGCCGCCGCGGCAGTTGCCGTGCCTCGCCAAGGCCGCGCCACTGCTCGGCGATCACGCCGGCGAGCGCGGCGAGGGTGGGGTGAGCGAAGACGGCTTGCAGCGGCAGCTCGACTCCCAGCGCGCCGCGCACTCGCGAGACCAGCCGCGTGGCGAGCAGGGAGTGGCCGCCGAGCGCGAAGAAGTGGTCACCGGCCCCCACGCGTTCGCGCTGCAACAGCTCCGCCCAGATTCCGGCCAGGAGCTCCTCGATCGGACCGTGCGGCGCCAGGTAGGCGGAGCTCTCGGGCGCGGCCGTGGTGTCGAGCCGTGCACAGGCCTTGCGGTCCACCTTGCCGTTCGGCGTGAGCGGCAGCCGCTCGACCCAGCAGCAGGCCGCCGGTAGCATGTACTCCGGCAGCCGCTGGCGCAGCCGTTCGCGCAGCGCGCGCTCGGGCGGCGGCGCGCCGCGCGCCACCAGGAAGGCCACCAGCCGGCGCTCGGCGCCCTCGCCCAGCGCCAGCACGACGGCCTGCGCCACCTCTTCCTGTGCGGCGAAGGCCGCCTCGATCTCGCCCAGCTCGATGCGGAAGCCCCGCACCTTCACCTGCTGGTCGCCGCGCCCCAGGAACTCGAGCTCGCCGCCGCCGCGCCAGCGCACCAGGTCGCCGGTGCGATAGAGGCGCGATCCCGGCTCCTCGCCCCAGGGGTCGGGCACGAAGCGCTCGGCGGTCAGGTCCGGTTGGTTCCAGTAGCCGCGCGCCAAGCCGGCGCCGCCGATCCACAGCTCGCCCGGGACGCCGGCCGCCACCGGGTGGCCGGCCTCGTCGACCACCCGGAAGACGGTGTTGGCGAGCGGCCGGCCGATCGGTACCGAGGCCCCCTCCTCGGCGCGCACCATCTCCCCCGCTTGCCCCACCCGCCGCACCGCCGACCAGACCGCCGTCTCGGTCGGTCCATAGACGTTCCACAGCTCGCAGCCGCGCTCGACGAGCTGGCGCGCCAGGTCCCAGCTCAGCGCCTCGCCGCCGCACAGCGCCCGCACCTCGGAGCCGCCGCGCCAGCCCGACTCGAGCAGCAACTGCCAGGTCGCCGGCGTGGCCTGCACCAGGCCCGTCGCGCCGGCGGCCAGCCGCTCCGCCAGGCGTTCGCCGTCGGCAGCCTCCTCGCGGCCCACCATCTCGATCCGCGCCCCGACCAGGAGGGGCAGATAGATCTCGAGCGCCGCGATGTCGAACGCGATGGTGGTCAGCGCCGGCACCAGGGCGCCTGCCGTGAGGCCGGGCCGCTCGGCCATCGCCAGCAGGAAGCTCAGCAGGGCGCCATGCGGGACCGCCACCCCCTTGGGGCGGCCCGTGGAGCCAGAGGTGAAGATCACGTAGGCGACGGCGGCCGCCAAAACCGGCACGGCCGGCGCTCCGGACGGCTCCGCGGCAACGGCGGCGCGCTCGTCCGGATCGTCGAGCAGCATCGCCGTCCAGCCGCGGCCGGCGCCGGCGAGCCGCGCGCCCAGCCGCTGCCAGACCGTGCCCTCGGTGAGCAGCAGCCGCGCCCCGCTGTCGGCGAGCACCATGGCCAGCCGCTCCTCGGGATGACCGGGGTCGAGCGGCACGTAGGCGGCGCCGGCCTTGAGCACGGCGAGGAGAGCCACGACCAGGTGTGGCGTGCGCTCGACCAGCAAGCCGACGCGGGTCTCGGCGCCCACACCGCACCGCAGCAGGCGCCGTGCGAGGCGGTTCGACCAGGCGTCCAGCTCGCCGTAGCTGACCTGCTCGGCCCCGCGGGTGACCGCGACCGCCTGCGGGCGCGCCGCCGCCTGCGCCGCGATCAGGCCGTGGACCGTCGCCTCGCCGTCCAGCGGGGCGAGCGGGCCGCGCGCCCATTCGCCCATGACCTGGAACCTCTCGGCTGCCTGCCAGAGCGCCAGCTCTCCCAGCCGGCGCCCGGGATGGGCCACCGCGTCGGCGAGCAGCGCCGCCAGGTGGCCGGCCAGCCGCTCCACGGTCGGCGCCGTGAAGAGGTCGCGGTCGTACTCGATCGCCCCCATGAGCTGGCCATCGCGCTCCCTGAGCTCGAGCGTCAGCTCGAACTTCGCCGCGGTGGTGGGCGCGCTCTCGACGCCCACGGAGAGGCCCGGCAGGGTGAGGGCGCCGAGCGGCGCGTTCTGCAGCGCGAACATCACCTGGAACAACGGTGAACGCGCCATGTCACGCTCCGGCCGCAGCTCCTCGACCAGCTTTTCGAACGGCACCTCGTGGTGCGCGAGAGCGCCCAGCGCGGCGTCGCGCACCCGCCCGACGATCTCGACGAGGCTCGGCTCGCGTGCGAGGTCGAGGCGCACCACCAGCGCGTTGACGAAGAAGCCGATCAGGCCCTCGATCTCCAGCCTGTCGCGTCCGGCGTGCGGCGTGCCGATCGAGATGTCCCGCTGGCCGGAGTAGCGCGCCAAGAGCGCCGCGAGACCGGCCAGCGTGGTCATGAAGAGCGTGGCGCCGAGCTGGCGCGACAGGCGGTTGAGGCCGGCGGTCAGGTCGCGGTCCAGCACCAACCGGCGGCGGTCGCCGCGGAAGCCCCGCCGCGCCGGCCGCGGGCGATCGAGCGGCAGGTCGAGGGCCGGCGCGCCTGACAGCCGCTCGCGCCAGAACCGGATGGCCTGCTGCAACCGCTCCCCGGCCAGCCAGCGGCGCTGCCAGACCGCGTAGTCGGCATATTGCAGGGCCGGCTCCGGCAGGCCGGCAGATCCACCATTGCCGGCACTCCCGGCAGGCCGCGGCGAGCGCACCCCGCGGAGCGCCGCGGCATAGAGCGCCGTGACCTCCCGCACCATGACGCCGATCGACCACGCGTCGCTCGCGATGTGGTGCATCACGACGGCCAGCAGGTGCTCGCGGGCCGAGAGCGCCATGAGCGTCGCGCGCAGGACCGGTCCGGTGGTCAAGTCGAACGGCAGCTCCGCTTCCGCCCTCACCCGGCGCTCCGCCTCCGCCTGGAGCCGCGCCGAGCCCCGCCGGCTCGCCGCGGCCGCGACAGGCGGTGCGGCCTGTCCCGGCGGGTCGGGGCAAGCCGCACGGAGGCCGGCGAGAGCGATCCGCGGCAGCGCCAGCGAGCCCGGGCCGCGCCACGGCGCCACCTCCTGGAATGCCTGCCCGTCGCTTTCGCCGTAACGGGTGCGCAGCACCGCATGCCGCCGCACGACCTCGCCGAGCGCCGTACGCAACGCCGGGACGTCGAGGTCGCCGTGCAGGCGCAGCACCGCGGCGATGTTGTACGTCGCCTGCCCGGGCACCAGCCGCTCCAGGAACCACAGCCGCTCCTGCGCGAAGGAGAGCGGGAACACGCCCACTCCTCCCGGACCCGAACCGGGCGTGGTCGTGAGCGCCGGGGCGGCGCCGGCGCCGCGGATCTCCTCGATCGCCGCGGCGACGGCCGCCACGGTCGGCGCCGCAAACAGGCGCGCCAGCGGCAGCTCGACGCCGAGTCCGTGGCGCAGCCGGTTGACCAGCTGCAAGGCGAGCAGCGAGTGGCCGCCGAGCTCGAAGAAGTCCTGCTCGACGCCAACCGCGCCGCGGCCGAGCAGCTCGCACCAGATGGCGGCGACGGCCTGCTCTTGCGGGTTGCGCGGCGCCTGCTCCGCGGCGTCCTGCGGCTCGAGGTCCGCGGGCGGCGGCAACGCCGCGCGGTCGAGCTTGCCGTTGGCGGTCAGCGGCAGGCGGCTCAGGGCGACGAAGCTCGCGGGCACCATGTAGCCGGGCAGCCGCTCCGCCACGAAGGACCGCAGCCGGGCCGGCGCGAGCGCCGCCGGCTCGGCGCCCACCGCCGCGACCAGGTAGGCCAGCAGCCGCCTGCCGCCGCCCGGCCCTTCGCCATCCACCACCGCCGCCGCCGCGACCTCAGGGTGGCGGCAGAGGACCGCCTCGACCTCTCCCAGCTCGACCCGGAAGCCGCGGATCTTGACCTGGCGATCGATCCTGCCCAGGAACTCCATGACGCCGTCGGCGCGCCACCGCGCCAGATCGCCGCTGCGGTAGACGCGCCGCCCCGCCTCGCCGGCGCCGCGCGCGAAGGGGTCGGGGACGAAGGCGGCCGCGGTGGCCGCGGGCAGGCCGAGATAGCCGCGCGCCAGGCAGAGACCGCCGATCGCCAGCTCGCCGGCAGCGCCGTGCGGCACCTCGCGCAGCCCGCGGTCGAGCAGGTAGAAGCGCGCGCCGGCGATGGGACGCCCGAGCGGGACCGCGGCGGCGCCCGCCGCCTCGCCGGCAGCGGCCGGCCGGCAGATCCATTCGCTCACCGAGACCGTCGCCTCGGTGGGGCCGTAGCGGGTCAGGAAGACCGGTGCCGCACGGTCCGACCAGCAAGGAGTGCCGCGACTGGCGACAGGCGGAGCCGCGGCCATGGCGGCGAAAAACTGGTCCGGCAGCTCGCCTGGGACACGGTCGCCGCCCACCACCACGCGGCGCAGCGAGCGCTGGCGGCGGAAGCTCTCCTCCTGCAGCAGCGGCCGCACCAGCGCCGGCGGCGCATTGAGATGGGTGACCTGCCGCTCGGCCAGCAGGCGCGCGAGGTAGGCGGTGTCCTGCTGGCGCGCGCCGTCCGTGAGCACCACGGCCGCACCCGCTCCGAGCGGCGCGAACAGCTCGACGACGGAGACGTCGAAGCCGCAGCGGGTACGCTGGACGACGCGTGCGGCGGGCGTCAGGTCGACGGCTTCCTGGAAGCGCAGCCGGTTGACCACCGCGCGATGCGGCACCACCACTCCCTTGGGTGTCCCGGTCGAGCCCGAGGTGAAGAGGACGTAAGCGGCGTTATCGGGCGCGGCGGCGGCGGTGGTGCGGGACGTGCTTTCCGGCGCGCTTTCCGGAGTGGCCAGGGCGCGGCCTGAGGCGAGGACCTCCGCGCCGGCCGGCGCCAGGATGCGGCAGGCGGGCGGCAGCCGCGGCGTGAGATCCGGTGTGGCGATGACCAGCTCGGCGCCGGCGGCGGCGATGAGCTGGCCAAGGCGCTCCGGCGGCAGGGAGGGATCGAGCGGCAGGTAGGCGCTGCCCGCCGCGAGGATGCCGCAGAGGCCGGCGACGAGCTCGCACGAGGGCTCCACGCAGATCCCGACGATGCGCTCCGGCCCCGCTCCCGCGGCCTGCAGCCGCATCGCCAGCCGCTCCGTCCAGGCGGCCAGCGCCCCATAGGTGAGGACCGCCTCGCACTCGCCGCGCGGCAGGGCCGCGGCCGTCGCGACCAGCGCCGTGCGGTCGGGGGTGCGCGCCGCCTGGCACAGGATGCGCGCGTGCACCAGGTCGCTGCCCCACTCCGGCCACGGTGCCGCGCTCCATTCGACGAGCAGCTGGTGGCGCTCGGCCGCGGTGAGGAGCGGCAGCTCCGAAAGCCGGCGGGCCGGCGCCTCGACCATCGCCGCGATGAGCGTGCGCAGCTGGGCGCCGAGACGCTCGACGGTCGCTCCCGTGAAGAGGTCGGTGCGATAGATCCAGGCGCCACCCAGGCCCCCGTCGGCGCGGTCCGCCACCGCCAGCGCGAGATCGAACTTCGCCGCGCCGCTGTCGACGTCGAGCACCTCGACCGCGAGCCCTGGCAGCCGCGGCCGGGGAGGCGGCGGCTGCCAGGCCAGGACGACCTGGAAGAGCGGCGTCTCCGCAGCCTCCCGGCGCGGCGCCAGCTCGGCGACGAGGCGATCGAACGGCAGCTCCTGGTTGGCGAACGCGCCGAGCGCCGCCTCACGGGCGCGTTCCAGCAGCTCTTCGCAGGCGGGATCGCCGCTCAGGTCCAGGCGCAGCACGACCGTGTTGACGAACAGCCCGATGAGGTTCTCGGTCTCGCGCCGGCCGCGGTTCGCGACCGGCGTGCCGATCACGACGTCGTCCTGGCCGGTCGAGCGCAGGAGCAGCACGTCGAGCGCGGCGAGCAGACCCATGAACAGGGTGGCGCCGCGGCGCCGGGCCAGCGCCGAGAGGCCGGCGGTGAGATCGGCGGCCAGCGCGAAGGCCCGCCGTGCGCCATGCCGGCCGGCGGTCCGCAGCCGGGGCCGGTCGAGCGGCAGGCAGTCGCGCAGCCCGCCGGCGAGCCGTGCGCGCCAGTAGGCGAGCTGCCCCGCCAGCGCCTCGCCTGCCAGCCACTCGCGCTCCCAGCTGGCGAAGTCCGCGTACTGGATGGGCAGCGCTGCAAGCCCGGGAACCAGCCTCGGCGATCCCGCCGACCCCGCCGGCCCCGCCGGCCCCCCATGAAGCAACGCCGCCGGTCCTGCCGGCCCACCGGCCGCCGCCGCGGCGGCGGCATAGAGGGCGGACAGCTCGCGCGCCAGCAGGTCGAGCGACCAGCCGTCGCTCGCGACGTGATGCAGCGTGAGCAGCAGCAGGTGCTCGGCGGCGCCGAGACGCACCACGGCGGCGCGCAGGAAGCTCCCGGCGGCGAGGTCGAAAGGCCGCTCGGCCTCGGCCCTGGCATGGCGGCGCGCCGCCGCCTGGCGCGCACCCGCCGGCAGGGCCTCGAGGTCGATCAGCGCGCAGGCTGGCGCTCGTGGCACGGACGGCGCCGCCGAGACCACCGCCAGGACGCCGCCGTCCGCCTGCGCCACGAAGCGGGTGCGCAGCACCTCGTGGCGCCGGCGGATCTGCTCCAGGCTGAAGGCGAGGGCCGGGAGGTCGAGGTGGCCGGCGAGGCGCAGCGCCGCGGGCAGGTTGTAGGTCGCCGCTCCCGGCTCCAGCCGATCCAGGAACCAGAGCCGCTCCTGCGCCAACGAGAGCGGCGCCTCGAGCGCCCCGCCCGCGCCGCGCGGCAACGGCCGGATGGGCGGCGGCTCCTGCGAGTGGGGCCGGCCGGCGCGCTGCAGGGCTTCCACCTCCCGCGCCAGCTCGCCGAGACGGGAGAGCTCGAGCAGCCGCGACAGCGCCAGGTCGATGCCGTGCCGCTCGCGCAGCCGTGCCGCCACCCCGAGCGCCAGGAGCGAGTGCCCGCCGAGCCGGAAGAAGTCGTCGTCGGCCCCGATCCGCTCGACACCCAGGACCTCCCCCCAGACCGCGGCCACGAGATCCTCGGCGGCCGTGCGCGGGGCAGGGACGGCGCCGGCCGCGAGGCCGGGTGCTTCGCCCGGCTCCGGGAGCGCGCGGCGGTCCACCTTGCCGGTCGGGCCCAGCGGCAGGCGGGCGAGCCGGACGAATGCGGCCGGTATCATGGATTCCGGCAGGATGCGCCGCAGGTGCTCCCGCAGCGCGGCCGGATCGGGTGGCGCTGCACCCGGGCGCGGCACCAGGTACGCAATCAGGCGCCGATCGGTCCCGTCGCCGCGCGCCATCACCACCGCCTGGCCCACCTCGGGATGAGCGCGCAACGCCGACTCGATCTCCCCGAGCTCGATGCGCACGCCGCGCACCTTGACCTGGTGATCCAGGCGGCCCAGGAAGCTCAGCTCACCGTCGGGGTGATGGCGCACCAGGTCGCCGGTCCGGTACGCGCGTGCCCCCGGGATGCCGCTCCCGGCGTCCGGGACGAACCGCGCCGCGGTGAGCTCGGGCAAGCACCAATAGCCGCGCGCCAGACCGGCGCCGGCGATCAGCAGCTCTCCTGCCGCGCCGAGCGGCACCGGCTGGAGATCCGCGTCCACCACGGCGAAGCGGGTGTTGGCGACCGGCCGTCCGAGCGACACCCGCGCGCTCACCCGTGAGGCGGCCGACCAGATCGCCGTCTCGGTGGGACCGTAGACGTTCCACAGCTCGACGCCGCGCGCCAGCAGCTCGGCGGCCAGCTCGGGCGGCAGCGCCTCGCCGCCGCACAGCGCCCGGGTGGGCCTCGCCGGCCGCCAGCCCGACTCGACCAGCAGCCGCCAGGTGGCCGGGGTCGCTTGCACCGCGGTCACCTCGCAGCGGGCCAAGCGGGCGCCGAGCCGCGCTCCGTCGGCCGCTTCGTCCGTCCCCACGACCTCCACCCGGCCGCCGACGGCGAGCGGCAGGAAGATCTCCAGCCCGGCGATGTCGAAGGCGAGCGTGGTCAGCGCCGTCATCACGTCGCCGCTGTCCAGACCGGGGCGTGACGCCATTGCCGCGAGCAGGTTCACCACCGCGCCGTGCGGCAGCGCCACCCCCTTGGGCAGCCCGGTCGAGCCCGAGGTGTAGATGACGTAGGCGAGAGCGTCCGGCCAGGCCGGGCCGGCGGGCTTGCTCGCCTCCTCGGCAGCGATCCATTCGTGCTCGCGGTCCAGGGCGACGACGAAGGGTCCGCCGGGCCGCTGGTCCTCCTCGAGCCCCAGCGGCGCCAGCCAGCGCTCCTCGGTCACCAGTGCCGCCGGGGAGCAGTCGGCCAGGACCGCGGCGAGGCGCGCCCGTGGGTGACCCGGATCGAGGGGCACGTAAGCGCCTCCGGCCTTGGCGGCGGCCAGCAGCGCCACCACCATCTCCGGCGTACGCCCGAGGCAGATCGCCACTCGCGCCTCGGGCTGCACCCCCAGGCGGCGCAGGTAGCCGGCCAGGCGGTTTGCCCGCGCTTCGAGCTCGCCGTAGGTGAGCGTCGACGCCTGACCCTGTACGGCGGCCGCGTCGGGCCGGAGCAGGGCCTGGCGCTCCACCAGCTCGTCGAGCCGCACGCAGCGGTACGGCAGCCCGGCCGGTGCGAGCCCCGGGCGGCCCACGGCGGTGTCGTTCCACTCCACGCGCAGCTGGTGGGTCTCCGCCGCGCCGAGCAACGGCAGCGCCCGCACTCCGGCCGCCGCCGCGGCCAGGGCGAGCGGGGCGGCCGGGCCGGCCGGGGCGGCCGGGGAGGCCGGGGTGCGGGCGGCCACCGCCGCGGCGAGCGTGCCCAGCTGCGCGAGGAAGCGCCGTGCCGTCGCGGCGTCGAACAGGTCGCGATTGAACTGCAGCGAGCAGGTGAGATCGCCATCCAGCTCGGCGGCCTGGAGCGTCAGGTCGAACTGCGCGCCGGAACGCGGCAGCGCGACCGACTCGGCCGCGATCCCGCCGAGATCGACCGCCACGCCGCCCTCGCCAAGCGCCAGGGCACCCAGGCCGCGCTCGCCCGCCGAGCGCTCGCGGTAGAGCACGGCCATCGCCTGGAAGAGCGGCGAACGGCTGGGATCGCGCTCGCCGCCCAGCCGCTCGGCGAGCAGCGGGAAGGGCAGTCCGGCATGGGCCACCGCGCCGATCACCGCCTGCCGCACCCGCGCGAGCAGTGCCGTGAAGCTGGGATCGCCGGTCAGGTCGCCACGTACCGGGACCGGATTGACGAAGTAACCGACCTGGCCCTCGGCCGCCGGCGCGGAGCGTCCCGAGGTGGGCGTCCCGACGACCAGCTCCTCCTGACCGCTGTGGCGGTTTAGCAGCACGAGGAAGAGCGCGAGCAGGGTCATGAAGGGCGTTGCGCCTTGCTGCCGGCCGAGCTCTCGCAGCTCGGCGCTCAGTCGCCGCCCGAGGCGCAGCGCCTGGGACCCGCCGCGGAAGCTCTGGCGGGGCGGGCGCGGCCGGTCGGTCGGCAGCGCGAGCGGCGGCGTGCCGCCGGCGAGCACGGCGCTCCAGTACGCCCAGAGGCGCTGCCCCTCGGCGCCGGCGAGCCGCTCCTCCTCCTGGCGCACGAAATCCGCGCCGCTGCCGGCGAGCGGCGGCAGCGCCCTGCCGCCCAGCAGGGCCCCGAGATCCCGCAGCATCACCCCCAGCGACTGGAAATCGGCGACGATGTGATGCACGGCCAGCAGCAGGAGATCGCCGCCGCCGGAGCCCGCGCCGCGGCGGAAGAGGACCAGCCGCACCAGGGGTCCGGCGGCGAGGTCGAAGGGCCGCTCCGCCTCCTCGGCGAGCCGCGCCGCGAGCCGTGCCGCGCTCCACCCCGCGGCATCCTCCGAGCAGAGGCCGCAGGCGGCGGCGGCGTCCACCTGGCCCACCACCTCGCCCACCACCTGGACCACCGTCTCGCCATCGAGGACGAAGGTCGAGCGCAGCGCGGGGTGGCGCGCTACCAGGGCGCGGAGGGCTGCACCCAAGGCGCGCTCCGGCAGCGCGTCCGCGCAGCGGACGGCGCCGGCGAGCACATAGGCCGCGCCGGCCTCGCCGCCACGCTCGACGAGCCAGAGAGCGCGCTGGCCGTGCGAGAGCGGATGGGGATGACCGCGCGCCCTTTCCCGGGCGCCCGCCGCCTTATCCCAGGCGCCCGCCCTGGCGCCGGCAGCCGGCGGTGCCGGCCGGGCCTCGCGCTCCAGGGTCTGCACGGCCCGGCTTGCCGCAGCGTGGTGGTTGGCGGCGGGCAGCGCCGCCGCCGTCCGTGTCGCTATCGAGGCGGCGAGAATCTCGAGGCTCGGGGCGGCGAGCAGGTCGCCGAGATCCACGCGCACGCCCAGCTCCAGCTCGATCGCCTGCGACAGCTCCGCCGCCCCCAGCGAGTCGAGGCCGCAGGCAGCGAGCG
>DASZHY010000349.1:0-2258 GCA_035949675.1 Thermoanaerobaculia bacterium | reverse complement strand
GCCGTCGCTGCCGGCCAGCCGGGACGGCTCCCTCTTCCAGCGGATCTTTTCGGGGCCGGCAGGCATCGATCCTTATGCGGCCGCGGTCTCGGACGTCTACCAGGACCTCTTCGGGGAAGGGTCGTTCACCGGCAAGGGCATTTACGACGTCGACGCCTTCACGGCGGCCCTGGCCGGCAAGGCCGCCGAGAACACCCTGCTCAGCCACGACCTCTTCGAGGGAGTCTTCGCCCGCGCCGGCCTGGTCACCGACGTCGAGCTGCTCGAGGAGTTCCCTTCCCACTACGAGGCCGCCGCCACCCGCCAGCACCGCTGGGCGCGCGGCGACTGGCAGCTGCTGCCGTGGATCTTCAGCCGGCGCGCGTCCATCCCGGTGATCGGCCGCTTCAAGATGCTCGACAACCTGCGGCGGTCGCTCGCTGCCCCCGCCTCGTACCTGCTGCTGCTTGCCGCCTGGACGCTGCCCGGCATCTCACCCGGCCTGTGGACGGGTTTCTGGCTGGCGACCATCGCCATCCCCGACGGCTTGCATCTGCTGTATGCCGCGGTCCCCCGCCGCCGCGGCATCTCCAAGCGCAGCCACGTGCGTGCCTTCGCCGGCGACGTCGCCCTGGCCGGCGCACGGATGGCGCTGCGGGTGGCGTTTCTCGCCGACCAGGCGTGGCGGATGGCCGACGCCATCGTCGGCACGCTGGTGAGGGTCTACCTCACGCGACGCGGCTTGCTCAGCTGGGTGACCGCGGCGCAGGCCAAGTCGGGGCTGAGCCTCGAGCCGCGGGTGTTCTATCGCCGCATGGCCGGCGGGCTGGCGCTCACCGCCGCCGCGCTGGCTGCGGTGACCGCGCTGGCCGCGGTGACCGCGGAGAAGGTGGCCGGCTCGCGGACGGTGGCGGCAGGAGCGGCTGGATGGACACTCTGGGCGCTGGCGGGACCGCCGCTGCTGCTGTGGGCGCTGGCGCCGGCGCTGGCGCGCTGGCTGAGCCTGCCGCCGGCGCCCGTCGAACAGGTGCCGCTTCCGGCCGCCGCGGCGCGGCAGCTGCGCCTCATCGCCCGCAGTACCTGGCGGTTCTTCGAGACCTTCGTCGGCCCGGACGACCACGCCCTCCCTCCCGACAACTTCCAGGAGACGCCGCGGCCGGTGGTCGCGCATCGCACCTCTCCCACCAATCTCGGCCTGTACCTGCTGTCGGTGGTCGCCGCCCGCGATTTCGGCTGGCTGGGCACGCTCGACTGCGTCGCGCGCCTGGAGGAGACGCTGCGGACGATGCGCGGCCTGGAACGCTTCCGCGGCCATTTCTTCAACTGGTACGACACCCGCGAGGCGCGCCCGCTCGAGCCCCGCTACGTCTCGACGGTCGACAGCGGCAACCTGGCCGGCGACCTCCTGGTGCTCGTCCGGTCTTGCCGCCGTCTCGCCGAGCGGCCGCTCTTCGACGAGCAGACGCTGGCCGGCGTCGGGGACGCCGTGGCGCTGATCCGCGCCGCGGCGCCGGCGAGCGCCGGCCACCGCACGCAGACCGTCACCCGGCGGCAGCTCGACGAAGCGCTGGCGGCGGTGGCCGCGGTCGGCGCGATCGGCGCGGTCGGCGCGGCCATGGGGTCGGCCGGCCCGGGGGCGGCCGGCCCGGGGGGGGCCGGCGCGGGGACGACACCGGCCACGCCGGCGGAGTGGGCGGCGCGGCTCGACGACCTGGCCGACGGGCTGCACGCGGTCGCGGACGTGGCGCGGGCGCTGGCCGGAGAGCAGCGGCAGGGCGCCGACGCCGGCGCCTGGGAGGAGGTGCTGGCCTGGGCGGAGCTGGCCCAGGCCACCGCCGCCAGCCATCGCCGCGACCTCGACGAGCTGCTCCCCTGGGCGCGGCTGGCTCCGGGCGGCGCCGGCGGCGCCGGCGCCGAGGGCCGCCTCTTCGCCGGGGGAATGCCGTCGCTCGCCTCGCTTCCGGATGGCTGCGCACTGGCGCGCGAGCTGCTGCCGGCCGCGCCTGCGGCGGCAAACCCGCCCGCTGCCGCGGCGGCAGGCGCTCCGGCGCCGCCGCACGCGGTGGCGGCTTATGCCGCCGCCCTCGAAAGCTCGGCGGCGGCGGCCAGCGGCCTGGGGCGCCGGCTCGCCGAGATCTCGCGCACCGCCAGCGAGCTCTTCGCCGCCTTGGACTTCGGGTTCCTCTACGACCCCGGCCGCAAGCTGTTCGCGATCGGCTACCGCGTCGCCGAGGGCGAGCTCGACTCGGGCTACTACGACCTGCTGGCCTCGGAGGCCC
>DASZHY010000348.1:0-27547 GCA_035949675.1 Thermoanaerobaculia bacterium | reverse complement strand
ACCGCGGTGGCGGTCGCGGTGCCGGGCGCGTCATCGGTCAGGGTGACCGTGACGGTGAAAGGTCCGGCGCTGGCATAGGTGTGCGTGCCGGAGACCGAGAAGGTGCCGCCGCCGCCCCCCACGATGCCGGCAGTGACGGTGGCGTCCCCCCAGTTGATGGTGGCGGTGAAGTCGACGGGCACGTTCGCGGCGTCGGTGTCGGTGAAGGTGGCCACGACGCCGGTGAACGGGACGGCGGCCGAGGGAGTGAAGGTGACCGGGTGCCCGGTCAGCGCGTCGCCCTCGGCAACGTTCGCGGTGCCGGTGGTGTTGGCGGTCAGGTGCGACACGTTGTCGGTGACCTGCACCGGAACCGAGAAGGCGCCCTCGTCGGCATAGGTGTGCATGCCGCTCACCGAGAACGTCCCGCCGCCGTTCGCCGTGACGACGCCGGCGGTCATGGTGCCGTCACCCCAGCTGATCGTGACGGAGAAATCCGCCGGCACCGCCCCTGCCCGGCTGTCGGTGAAGTTGGCGACGACGCCGCTGAAGGACACGCCCTCGGTCGCCGCAAAGGTCTGGGGGAAGGCGTTGAGGCCGGCCCCGGCGACGTTCGCGGTGCTGGTCACCTGGGCGGTCGCGGTGCCGGGCGCGTCGTCGCTGAGCGTCACCGTGACGCTGAACGTGCCGCTGCCGGCGTAGGTGTGGGTGCCGGAGACGGAGAACGCGCCGCCGCCGCCGGTGACCGTGCCGGCGGAGGTGGTGGCGTCCCCCCAGTTGATCGTGGCGGTGAAGTCGCCCGGGACGTTGGTGGTCAAGGTGTCGGTGAAGTTCCCCACCGTGCCCGTGAAGGAGGTGCCCGCGAGGGCCACGAAGCTGACCGGCGTGCCGGAGAGGGCGTCGGCCTCGGTCACGGTCGCGGTGTCCGTGGCGGTGGCCGTGCCGGTGCCGGGCGATACGTCGGAGATGGTCACGGTCACCGTGAAGGACCCTTCGTCCGCGTAGGTGTGCTGGCCGACGACGGCGAAGGCCGCCGAGCTGGCAAAGATCATCCCCGCCGTCGTGGGGGAGGCGTCGCCCCAGTCGATGGTGGCGGTGAAGTCCGCGGGAGTCGCGGCGGCGTTGTCATCCGTGAAGGTTGCCACCGCGTCGTTGAAGGCGGTCCCCTCGGCGACGCTGAAATCGACCGGCATGGCCGTGATGACGGTGGCGCCCGCCCGGCCCGCCAGCGCGGCGAGGAGGATCCCGGCCGCGAGCGCGGCAAGTGCGCTCGTTTTCGACTGCAGCCAAACCTTGCGCATGTGGTCCTCCATCGTGCCTCTCGATCGTTCCGTCCGCCTGGTGCAGTGCACGCTCGACCCGGTGGCGGTCACCAGGTCCAGCCGATTTGGATGCCGATGCAGTATACCTGAGGTCCCACCGCGGCGATTGCGAAAAGCCTGGCGGAATCCTCACTTATGAGATCATCAGGCATGGCTCGCTTCCGAATCGCGGCCCTCGTCGGCGGCGTCGCGGTCTGCCTCGCCGTGGGGGCCTCGGCGCACGCCGTCGTGGCAGGCCCCCAGCCCGGTCCGGCGCCGCCGCCTGCACCGGCGCTTGCCCCCACACCGGGGTTCGGCGACGAGATCGCGGTGCGGCTGATCACCGTCGTCGCGCGGGTCGTCGACGGCGCCGGCAACCCGGTCCTCGGCCTGACGCCCGCGGACTTCAGGGTCCGCGTCGGCCGCCGCGAGGTCCCGGTCGCGGCGGTGGACTGGGTGGGCCCGGCCGAGGGCGCCGCCGCGCCGCCTGCCCCGGCGCCTGCGGCCGCCGGGACCGCCGCGGAGTCGGCAAGCGAGGCGCCCTCGGCGTCGCCGGCCGCTGTCCACGGCGGCGCCGCCGGAGTCGCCGGGGCCTCCGGGGCCGCCGCCCCGGGCGCGACACTGCCAGCTCGAGCCCCCGGCAAGCTGGTGGTGCTCTTCGTCCAGGCGGACAACAACTCGCCGACGCGGTCGCGGGGGCACCTGCGGACGCTGCCGTTCACCCGCGAGCTGCTCGCCGCCCTGCAACGCGAGGACAGCGTCGCGGTGGTCTCCTTCGATTCTCACCTCAAGCTCTGGCAGGACTTCACCCGCGACCACGAGCGAATCCCCGACGTGATCTATCAGGCGATCCACTTCGGCGGCACCCCGCCCACGCCGGCCGGCCACGCCCGCGATGCCCGCCCTGAGCGCCCTGCGGGCCCTGCGGATGACGCCGGCAGCGGCGCCGGTCCGTCGCTTGCCCCCACCTTCGACGTCGACGCCGCGCGGCGGGCCGCCACGGCGGAGCGCGGCCTGGAGGTGACCGCCGAGGCGCTCGCCGCGCTGCCGGGCGAGAAGGTGATGGTCTTCCTGGGCTGGGGGCTCGGCGAGTTCAGCCTCGGCGCCAGGACGCGCGCCTTCGACGCGGCGGCGCAGGCTCTGGCCGAGGCGCGGGTGACGGTCTTCGCGCTCGACGTCACCGAGGCCGATTTCCACAACCTCGAGCTGGGCTTGCAAAACGTCGCCGCCGCGACCGGCGGCACCTACGACAAGACCTTCCGCTTTCCCGGCCTGGCCGTCCGCCAGCTGGCGCGGACGCTCTCCGGCTACTACGCCCTGAGCCTCGAGGCCGCCGCTCTCCCGGAGTCCGGCGGCAGCGTCGAGGTCGAGCTGCGCGACCCGCGCGGGCACCGGTGGACGGTGCTCACGCGGCCCATCTCGTTCCCTGCCGAGATCGGCGAGCAGTAACGGCGGCGCGGCGGCAGCGGGAGCGGCACCGGTGATCGAGCGCCTGCGCGCACGCAACGAGTGGAAGTTCGCCGGCGTGCTGCCGGCGGCGGACGGCGCGCTGGCAGCCGCCTGGTGGACCCTGCTCATCCTCCGCGGATTGCTGCCGGCGGGATTCGCGATCGCCATGGGCGGGCTGGTCGCCACGGTGCAGCACGGTGGCAGCCTGACGGCGCCGCTGGCGCTGGTCGGGGTCGTCTTCGTGTTGATGCAGGTGCTGTCGCCGCTCCATCAGGCGGCCGGCGCCAACCTCGGCAGCCGGGTCGCTGCCTGGCTCCACGACCGGCTGACCGCCGCCTGCGTCGGCCCGCCGGGGATGGGGCACCTCGAGGACCCCAGGCTCACCAGCGACCTGACGATGGCGCGCGACTTCGACCTTGCCATCGCCGGTCCGCCGATCTACATCTCGATGGACTTCATCGCCGCGGGGCTGGTCGAGATGGTGGGCGGTCTCGCCTCGGCGTTGTTGCTCGCCGCCTACGCGTGGTGGGCGCCGCTGGTGCTCGCGGGCGCCTGGCTCGCCACCCACTGGCTGTTGCGCGAGAGCGCCGTCTGGCGCGACCGCAACACCCAGGAGGTGCGGGCGGCGCAGCGCCACGCGGAATACGCCTACCGGCTGGCGGTGGACCCGCCGGCCGCCAAGGAGCTGCGGCTGTTCGGGCTGGCCGGCTGGGTGGTCGAGCGCTTCCGCTCGCGCCGCCGCCTGCTGGCCGACCTCCAGTGGCATGCCACGCGGCTGCGCGAGCGCCCGGTCCTCGGGAGCCTGCTGCTGGTGCTGGCAGCCAACGTCGCCGTCTTCTGGTCGCTGGGAGCCGCCGCGGCCGCCGGCAGCCTGCCGCTCGGCAGGCTGGTGACCTTCGCCAGCGCCGCGGTCGCCACCAGCATGATCGGTTTCGGCGGGTTCTCCTGGGCGCTCGACGGCGCCGCCGCGGCGGCCGCCGCGGTGCTGCGGGTGCAGGCAGCCATGGAGCCGGCGGGCGCCCTGGTCCAGGGCCGCGGTCCGGCCGGCACGCTGCCGGCGCGCGAGATCCGCTTCCGCGGGGTCACGTTTGCCTACCCGGCTGCCGAGCAGGCCGCCGGCGAGCCGGTGCTCGCGGGCTTCGACCTGACGATCCCCGCCGGGTCGTCGCTGGCCATCGTCGGCAAGAACGGCGCCGGCAAGACCACTCTCGCCAAGCTGCTGTGCCGGCTCTACGACCCGCAGGACGGCGCCATCGAGGTGGACGGCGTCGATCTGCGCACCCTGGACGTCGACGGCTGGCGGTCGCGCCTGGCCGCGGTCTTCCAGGACTTCATCCGCTTCGAGCTGCCGCTGCGCGACAACGTGGCCCCTGGCGGCGCTCCCGACGAGCTGATCCGGCAGGCACTCGTCGAGGCGGGCGCCGCGGGTCTGGCCGACCTCGACACGGTGCTGGCGCGCGGCTATCCCGGCGGCACGGAGCTGTCGGGCGGCCAGTGGCAGCGGATCGCGCTGGCACGGGCGCTTTGCGGCGTGCGGCTGGGCGCCGGGGTGGTGCTGCTCGACGAGCCGACGGCCCAGCTCGACGTGCGCGGCGAGGCCGAGATCTTCGACCGCATCCTGGCGGCCACGCGCCACGCCACCACGATCCTGATCTCGCACCGCTTCTCGACCGTCCGCCACGCCGACCGCATCTGCGTGCTCGAGCGCGGCAAGGTGGTCGAGCTCGGCACTCACGAGGAGCTCATGGCGGCCGGCGGCCGCTACCGCACGATGTTCGACCTGCAGGCCTCGCGCTTCGAGGGCGGCGAGGCTGGGGACGGCGGCGATGGCGGGGACCAGGGCGGCGGTGGCGACGCCGGCGGTGGGCGAGTGGAGCTCGATGTCCTCGACTGACGACAAGCAAGGAGTGTCGCGACTGGCGACAGGCGGAGCCGCGACCGACCTGCCGAAGGCGCTCCCGGCCATGTGGCGCGCGCTGGTGCGCGGCTACCGCGCCGAGCCGCTGCTGCTCTCCGTGGCGTTCGGGCTGTCGCTGCTCGCCGCGCTGCCGGACGCGCTGCTGGCGCTGTGGTTCAAGTTCCTGGCCGACGGCGTGCTCGGCGGCAGGCGCGGGCTGGTGATGACCGCCGCCGTGGGGCTGGGAGCGTCGGCCGCCGCCACCTGGTTCCTGCGGGTGATCAGCGACCGCACGCAGCGGCGGTTCCGCGACCGCCTGACCATCGCGCTCGAGGCGCACGTGGCGGGGCTGCAGGCGTCGCTGGCCTCGATCGAGCACCACGAGCGCCCCGAGTACCTCGATCGGCTGGCGGTGCTGCGCAACCAGGTCTTCGTGCTCGACCACATGTACATGTCGCTGTTCTCGACCTGCGGCTGGATCCTGCGGCTGGGCGTGACGCTGGCGCTGCTGGTGTCGATCCACCCCGCGCTGGCGCTGCTTGCCGCCTTCGCCCTGCCGACCGTGCTGACCTCGACCTGGCGGCCGGGCGTCGAGCGCGCCGCGGAGGAGCGGGGGGCGGCGGCCAATCGCCTGGCGCGCCACCTCTTCGATCTCGCCACCACCGCACCGCCGGGCAAGGAGGTGCGGGTGACGCGCATCGGCGCCCGCCTGGCGGCGCAGCGCCGCGCAGCCTGGGAGCGCTGGTACGGGCCGGTGGCCGCGGCGCGCCGGGGCAGCGCCGCGTGGCACGCGCTGGGGTGGGCGGTCTTCGGCGGCGCTTACGTGGGCGCGGTGGTGTTCGTCTCGTCGGCGCTCGGGCGCGGCCCCGGCGAGGTGCTGCTGGTGCTGGCGGCGGGCTCGCGCCTCTCGGCATACATCGGCGCGACGGTGGGCGAGATCGGGTTCCTGCGCGGCATCTGGCTCGACGGCTCCCGGCGCCTGGCGTGGCTCGAGGACTACGCGGCCAAGCAGGTCGAAGGCGCCGACGCGCCGGTGCCCGAGCGGCTGGCGGAAGGCATCCGCTTCGAGAACGTGTCCTTTGCCTACCCCGGCACGGAGCGGCTGGTGCTCGACGGCGTGAGCCTGCACCTGCCGCCCGGCGCCGTGGTCGCCGTCGTGGGCGAGAACGGCGCCGGCAAGACGACGCTGGTGAAGCTCTTGTGCCGGATGTACCGTCCGACCGGCGGCCGCATCCTGGTCGACGGGGTGGACCTCGCGCGCATGCCGCCGGAGCCGTGGCGGCAGCGCCTCGCCGGCGCGTTCCAGGATTTCTTCCGCTTCGAGCTCAAGGCGCTCAACGCGGTGGGCGTCGGCGACCTGCCGCGGCTCGACGACGTGCCGGCGGTCGCCGGCGCCGTCGAGCGGGCCGGAGCTGCCGGGATCGTGGAGCAGCTCGCCGCCGGCCTCGAGACGCAGCTCGGCCCCACCTGGCCCGAGGGCGTGGAGCTAAGCTTCGGACAGTGGCAGAAGCTGGCGCTGGCCCGGGGCTTCATGCGCGAGGGGCCGCTGCTGCTGGTGCTCGACGAGCCCACCGCGGCGCTCGACGCCGAGACCGAGCACGCCCTGTTCGAGCGTTACGCGGCGGCGGCGCGCGGCGGCCGCCCCGGCGCCGGACGCGAGCCGGACGGCAACGGCCGCATCACCATCCTCGTCTCGCATCGCTTCAGCACCGTGCGCATGGCCGACCTCATCGTGGTGCTCGACGGTTCGCGCCTGGTCGAAGTGGGAACCCACGAGGAGCTGCTGGCCCGGGGCGGCCAGTACGCGGAGCTGTACCGCATCCAGGCGGCGGCCTACCGCTGAGGAGGCCGGACAACCGAACACAGGGGGTGACGCGTCCGTCCTGACTTCGGTCGGGCGGGGAGCGTGGGCTGATCCGTCTTATGAAGTATGATTGTCATCGCTCGAAGGCGTCGTCTGCCGCCATCGCCGCCATCGCCGCCATCGCCGCCATCAGCCCCATGGCCATGGGCACTGCGACTCTCCTTACCGCGACCGATCTCCTGGACGTGCCGGACCCCGACCTTCCCCACGAGTTGTGGCGCGGGGTGCTGCACGCCGTGACACCGGCTTCCTGGGAGCACGGGATGATCGTGGGCCGCCTGTTCGTTCCCCTGGGACAACACGTCTTCGCACACGGTCTTGGCGAGGTGTTCAGCGAGGCGACCGGCTTTTTGCTCGAACGCGGTCCGGACACCGTTGTCTGCCCCGACATCGCGTTCGTTGCCAAGGACCGGCTCGCTGCCGGCCGTTTCGGCTCACCCTATCCGGAGCTCGCCCCGGACCTCGCCGTCGAGGTCCTCTCGCCGAGCAGCCGTCCAGCCGAGACGAGGACCAAGGTTGCCGCCTACCTGGCGCTTGGGGTGTGCTCCGTCTGGGTGATCGATCCGGCACTGCGGACGGTGCGAATCCACGGCGCCGCGGGAGAGTTGCTGCTCGGCGAGGACGACATCCTCGACGGCGGCGAGGTGCTGCCGGGCTTCCGCCATCCGATCGCGAAGTTGTTCGCGGGTCTCCCGCGTTGAACGCTCAGCTCCTACTCGGGGAGCCAGAGCTTTCCGGAAGCTCCCGATGAATCGCGGCATGCCGGCGGCTGGAGCACGCCGCGGGCTGGTCGTTGTCTTTGCGCTCTGTCTCGCTGCGCCGGCATGGATCGCGGCGGGCCGGTCGACGCCAGCCGAGGCGCCTGCCGCGCCGCCAGGTGCGCAGCCGCCTTCGGTTGCCGTTCCCCGGCCCTCGCTCACCGGCGCCGCCGCTTCCACGGCGGCTGCCGAGCCGACCTACCCGGCCCTGCGCGGCGCGCGCCCGGACGGCCGGGTCGCGGCGGTGCACGGCCTGGTCCTCGACCGCGACGTCTTTCATTTCGAGCTCGAGTCCGGCGCCTTTCACTTCCTCCAGCCGGTCGGCGGGCGCACCGTCGGCGCCGTGTTCCTCGGCCACGGCACGCTGCGCTTGAGCCCTGCCACCGCGGCCGAGCGGCGCCAGCTGGCCTTGCAGCTGGGCGAGGGCAGGGAGTTCGAGGTGCTGACCGACAGCTTCGAGGAGCTGGTGCTGCTGTTCGCCGACGACACCGCGCAGGAGATCGAGCTCGCGGCGCCGGTCACCCGGGGCGCTCCGGACCCGCGCGCCGCGCAGGCGTATCAGCGCTGGCTCGACCGCCAGCGGCGCGATTTCCATCTGAACCTGCAGCTGCGGGTGCTGCGCGACCTGCTCAACACGCCGGGGCTGACCAGCGGCGTCTTCCTTGCTCTGTTCCAGGGCAAGAGGCTGCCGCCGGCGCTCGTCGCCGTGGACCCGGACGGCGCCGGGGCGGTGCTGCACGGCGGGCGGCTCGGCCGCGAGCCCTCGCTGCTCTACGTCGACGATCCCCGTCGCGGCGGCGTCTGGTACCTGAGCGACCTGCGCGCGGTAATCGAGCACGGCCGCCGGCCGCCGCCCAAGCCCCTGGCGCGCGCCCTCCACTACTGGGTGGCGACCACCGTGCCGCGCGACACCGACCTGGCAGGCGTGACCACCGTCCGCCTCGCGGTGCAGGCGCCGGGTCTGCGCGTGCTGCCCATCCAGCTGCTGCCGCGGCTGCGGATCGCCGATGCCGCCTACGGCCCGGCGCCGCCGGCGGCCACCGCCGCCGGCTCCAATGAGCCGCCGCCGGCTGCGCCCGCGACCCGAGCCGGCTCCGGCCTCGCGGCGGGCACTACCGCGCCCGCGCCAGTGCCGGAGGCCGTGCCCGCACCCACGTCGAGCCGGGCGGCGGCGGTCATCCAGGAGGACGCCAAGGAGGACGGCGGCGATGCCGCGGTGATCTTTCCAGAGCCGCTGGTCAAGGGCTCGGAGGTGCTGCTGCGCCTCGCTTACCGCGGCGACGCGGTGCTGACGGACGCCGGCGACAAGAACTACGTGGTCGAGGCGCGCACCAGCTGGTACCCCAACCTCGGCGTCTTCGCCGAGCCCGCGCCCTTCGACCTGGAGTACCGCGTGCCGGCAGGCAACCAGGTGGTCTCGGTCGGCCGCCTGGTCTCGGAGCGAGCGGCCGGGCCCCAGAGCGTCTCGGAGTGGAAGACCGACGGCCCCATCCGCGTCGCCGGCTTCAACTACGGCAAGTTCAAGCAGCTGGCGCGCCGCGACAGCGACAGCGGCATCGATCTCGAGGTCTACACCAACCCGGGGACGCCGGACATCATCCACACCATCAACGCCGCCCTCGAGAGCGAAGGCCGCCGCGAGATGGCGGCGGAAGGCATCGGCGGGGGATTCACACCCCAGCCCACCCTGGGCAACGTCAACACCTCCCGCCTCGCCGAGTCGGCGATGGCGGACGGCATCAATGGTGGCCGCGTCTTCACCACCTATTTCGGGCCGCTGAGCGAAAAGCATGTGGCCATCACCCAGCAGTCGCAATTCCTCTTCGGGCAATCATGGCCGTCGCTGATCTTCATGCCCTACATCTCGTTTCTCGACGGCACCCAGCGCCAGCGCCTGGGGCTCGCCGCCGCCAAGGACTTCGTGGACCAGGTCGGCTTCCACGAGCTCTCCCACCAGTGGTGGGGTCACCTGGTTGCCGCCGACTCCTACCGCGACGTCTGGCTCGAGGAGGGCTTCGCCGAGTTCTCGGCGGCGCTGGCGGTGCAGCACACCCAAGGTTTCGGTGCCTACCTGCGCTTCTGGCGCCGCGCGCGCGAGGAGATCTTCGCCAGGCCACCGCGCAGCGCCGTCGCCAGCGTCGACGCCGGACCCATCACCCAGGGCTTCCGGCTGCAAACCGAGCGCAGTCCCTACGCCTACCGGGCGTTGGTCTATGAGAAGGGCGCCTACGTGCTGCACATGCTGCGCATGCTGATGTGGGACGCCGGCAACCCCACCCCGGACCACCGCTTCATCGCCATGATGCACGACTATGCCGCAGCCTACGCCGGCCGGCAGGCAACGACCGCCGACTTCCAGCAGGTGGTCGAGCGCCACATGGTGCCGGCGATGGACGCCGCCGGCGACGGCAAGATGAGCTGGTTCTTCGGCCAGTGGGTGTACGGGACCGAGGTGCCGCGCTACGTGACCGACCTCCACCTGGAAACCGTGGGTGCCGAGGTGCGTATCAAGGGCAAGGTCACCCAGGAAGGCGTCTCCGCCGGCTTCCGCGCCCTGGTCCCGATCTACCTCGAGTTCGACCGCTCGCAGTTCGTGCGCGTCGGCCTGCTGCGGCTGCTAGGCAACGCCACGGTGCCGGTCGACGTGACGCTCAAGCCCCCCAAGAAGCCGCGCGGCGTGCTGATCAACGCCCGCAGCGAAGTCCTGGCCCGCGACTGACGGGCCGGGAGATCTGCGAAGTGGTTGAGAGGCGGCCAGCATGCCTGCGTAACTTAATTGAAGAACGCCATCGCACAGACCGGCCGGCTGGTGGCGAAGTGGAGTTCAGCGCGATTAGTGGTGGCGGCCATCGCATGCGGAGGGAATGCAGCCGTACAGGCCTGCACTGCGACGTGGCCCTCGAGCTCGGTAACCGTGTCGAGCTGTGGCAGCGGGCGATCCTGCCACGATGGCTGGTTTTGGACTAACTGGTAGTAATATGCGAAATCGAACCCCGTTCCTTTGTTACACGGGTTGTTTTCTTGAATCTCATCGCGGTGGTTGAAGAGGCGCACGTTCGCACAGCCTTGCTGTCCACAGGTCTCACGCGCCAGTTCGAAGTCTCGGGGATTGCCACCGCCCAGATCCTCGAGCCGTAGTACGACGTTGCCGCTAGGGACATCGGCCTCGGCGATCAACGCCTGAGCTACCGCCTGCGTGGGTTGATGCACGTCGTACGGGGCACCGAGCCTCCGGAAATTGAAGGTATGAGCGGAGTAGGTTCCGCTGTGGTTTCGCAGCGCCAGGTTGCAAGCGGTCAGGCGAGTGAATGGAAACTGCTGCATACGGCCGAGCAGGCCTGGCGCCGGGCCGCTGGTCAGGAACGTCGAGTCGAGCTGCGCGAGACGGCTGAGGTCGAAGAGGTAGGAGGGGTCGGCTGCTTGCCCGGGCATCACGGGCATCGGTTGGTCCGGCTGCTGCTTGAGCACCACAGAGCTTGGCAGGGCTGTGGCTACAAAGGATACCTGGTACTGGTGATCGTTGAGGTTACAGGTACAGGTATTGCCGTCAACAGTGCAGCCCTTGCTCTTGCAGTAGTCACCCTGATTGCCAACAAACGTGAATTCAAGCATTGCCTTGTGAAGTCCCACACAAGGCGACGCCTCGACTGGCGGACGAGTGCCGTCGACAACCAAGGCGGTTAGGTGCGAGCTGTCTATCGGCACGAGGGCAATCAGACCATCCAGGAGGATTCGCAGCACGATGCTGTCCATAATGGCTCCCTTTATCGAGATCCGAGATCTCGCAATACAGTCGTTAGACGACTCACCGAAAGGAGACGGACGAGATCACACCTTTCTCACCTCGCCGGGTTCTGCCTGGCTGAAGAGGCACTCGGAAATCGCTCGGCATCGCCTCAGTGGCCAGAACGAAGCCAGCCCAGGATGCTGGCGAACTTAGTGCGGGGTTGGGCGAACGCAACATTTGACGCTGGGCTGACTGCAGCGCTCGCGACGCGTCGCGGGTGGTCACGAAACCACGGTGGAACTCGACTGAGAAGGCGCGGGCTGCATGGTCTTCCACCGGCCAGAGGCTGCCGAGAACCGCTCCGACGCCACAGGCAAGGAACGGCCGCGCCAGGCTCATCACTCCGCCGGAAGGCGATACGGCGCCCGCCGCTGAGTTGCAGGCGGCCAGGACCACCAGGTCGGTGTGCGGGAAACGCCGCCCGTAGAGCTCGTGGGCGAAGAGAACGCCTGGATCACTACCCGCCCGGGCGAGGTAGAAGCGGGAGAGCAGGGGTGAACGGCGGTCGGCCTCGGCATGGACAGCGAGGTGAACGACGGAATAGCTCGAAAGGCTGTCGAGAACCCGTTGCTTGGTCGCCGTCGCCCCAGTCAAGACGTCGATAGTCCCGAGCCGGGCATAAAGAGAGCCCACTGCGGCAGCTTCTTCCGCTGCCGCTGGGAGGCGATGCAGCCGGTCCAGGAGCTGCTGGTCGAACGCGGGATCACCGACCGCGAGGAGTGCCTTGGCGGAGCCGTCTCGAGGCGACGCAACTCGCCGAGGACCGCCGACGCTCGGCTCAAACGCGATCGCATAATCTTCGACCAGGTAGCGGCCGGTCGTCGGGTTGCGAAGAGCGCCGAAAGGGAGCTCGTACAAGACCTTGTCGGCGACGATGAGGAGGGGCGTGGCTCCGGCTGGTAGCGCGAGCGGCGCAACGAGCGCTAAATATAGCCTTTCGGCCAGGCCGCGGCACTCGCCGCGCTCCACGGCGTGGCGGAAATCTGTCACCAGGCTTGCCAGCTCGCGATCGCTCAACGAAATCTGAGCGTACCGCAACCGCCCGCCCTGTAGGGCCCAGGCCAGTACACGCTCTGGTAAAACGAAGTACTCGATCAATACCGCGCCGTGCGGTAGCGAACGCGACGCCGCCGCGAGATCGCACGATGGCGCATGTGCCGCTGGCCAGGCCTGCCAGGCGGCCGCTGCATGGCGGTGAGCGCGCTCGATCTCGCAGAAGGTTCTGGGGTAAGGCGCCAGCTCGGTTCGCGCGCTGAGGCGCACCTTCTCCTCGAACAGACCGAAGGAACGATCGAGATAGGCGGAGCGCTGGAGGGGATCGACAGCGCTAGCCGAGAGTTCGAGGCGATCGATTCCGGCATCGAAGTCGGCTGCCGCGAGCGCCGTACGACCCGCCGCAGCATGGAGCCGACCCCGGCTCTGGTAAAGCGTCGCCAGGCGCAGAGCATAGTGAGTCCTTTTCAGCACCGGTAGGGCAGCGTTGAGGTCGGCAATCGCTGTCTCGCGCCGAGTGTCGCCTATGAGCTCTGCCTCGGCGAGCAGGACCTCTGCCAGGATCGTCTCATCAGTCGCCCGCCGAGCCGCCAAGCGAGCCCCGGCAATAGCCCGCATTGCCTCCGGCCAGCGGCCGAGGCGCGCTTGAAGCGCCGCGACGTCACACTGTCCGAGGGCGATCAGCATTGGGTTGCCGGTAGAGAGCGCCTCCCGCAAGGCTTCGCCCTGAAAAGAAAGAGCGGCGTGAATTGTTCCGGCCCGCCGGGCGGCCTCGGCCGCTGCATGCCAGATTCCTTCCCGGCTGCGCCGGTCAATCATCGCGACTGCTGCGGAAAGCGACCGATGGAGATGCTTCCAAGCCGCGCCGTCGTCGCCCAGAATGTCGTAGGCCTCGGCCAAGAGACCCTCGACGACGCCTGCGCTGTCCAGCTCCGAGCTGCGCTGAAAGTCCGAAAGTGCTGCGAGTTCGCTCTCGAGCGCCGCGGTTGGTTGCGCTTCGATCTGCTCGATGAGACCACGGATCCATTTCGTCCGGCCCGTGAGATTTGGGTAGACCTTGGTGAATTGCTTATCGCCAGCCGCCGAGTCGAGCCTGGCGAGCGCCCTCGAGTACCTGCTGGCGTGATAGTCACATGCGGCAAGGGAAACGATCGCCCAGCGGTGAAAGGGGCTACCACCGCGAGCCAGGTCGCGCTCCGCAGCGGCGAACCCCACCTCCGCCTCGTGATTTTTGTAGTCGGCGTAAAATCGAGCAGCTCGCGCGTAGATCCGGTGACCGCGGGTGAGCGCCGCGAGGCGCCGGGGATTGTGCTCTGCGCGGTCGATCGCGGCAACTGTATCGAGAAGCATCCGGTCGCCGCGGGCGGCACAGATTCTTCCGAGGGACCGTGCCGCGACCAGCGTGGTCGCTGCGGTCGCCAGATCGCCGGCGATCTCTGCTGCGGCCCATCGCTCCAAGAGATCTACTTCGCCGTACAGTCGGGAGGGTTGTGGGAAGGCCTCGACGATCTCGCGCAATATCAATCGATCGTCGCCGCCCCCGCTTGACATGCGCCGCTGAGCCTTCTGCCAATTACCCCATGGATCTGGCGACCTTACCTTCAGACGATGCCATCGCGCCTCGTTGGCCCAGCCCGAGATTGAATCGAGTTCCAGGTAGCCGTCCCAGGCCTCTTCAGCGTATCGGGTTAGCAAGAGACTCTCACGCGCCAATGCAAGGTTGAACCAGACCTCAGGAAGTGAGCGATCGAGCGCCAACGCCCTCTCCGCCGCATCCAGTGCGAAGGCAAAATCCCGGGCCTGCCCGCGCCTGTTACCGCGTTCAAGGTAAGCCGCCGCCAGGTCGCTCACGATTCCCGCATCGGTCGGGGTCGTTTGGCTGGCCTGTTCGAGCTTGCTTACGGCCTCCTCAAGGCGGCCAGGTAGCATTAAGTCGAGAACCGCTGCGTTGGCGAGCGCCTGCGCCGAACGGCCTTCTGCAGCGAGCCTCAGGTTCCGAGGAAAGCGGGCGGTCGGTGCACCAGGAGGAGCGAACGGGAAACCGCGGAGGCGGCCGGCGCATAACCGGGAGCGGCCGAGAGCCGCAATCAGCCGTGCTCGTGAGGCGGGGACTCCATGGGAAGACGCCGAGCCCTGACATCCGGGACCGGCGGCGACGAGCGCCAAACCGACCACAGCCGAGATAACGATCCAACTCTTTACAGGGCCAGGCATGTCGAAGGCTTCCCGCCAGGCGGCAGCTACTGCCGCGAGGTGAACACACATGGGATTCCATCGCTCGCGCGAAGGGGCTGGATGTGCGCTGACAAGCGCCACTCGCTAACCGGTAACCCTCACTCTACGCGGGCAGGAGAGCAGACGACAAATAGACGCAAAGCCAAAGGCAAAACCGCAAATACGGTACACGTAGAGGTCTCTGACTCCTTCGGGGTAGCCGGACACAGCGTAACCGGCATGGTGACAGAGGCGCGGCGTCAGCTATCTGGAGCGTCGGTTATAGTTGGGCCGTCATGAACCTTGCCGCGCGCCTCGGGCGCCTCCAGCTGCTGGTGGTCACCGGCAAGGGGGGCGTCGGCAAGACCGCGGTGGCGGCGAGCCTCGGGCGGCTGCTGGCCGCGGCCGGCCGGCGAGTGCTGGTGCTCGAGGTGGACCCGCGCGAGAACGTCCACCAGATGCTGGCGGTGTCGCCTTCGGGCGGCGCCATCGTCGGCGCCGGCCCCCGGCTCTGGGTGCAGAACTTGAAGCCCGGGCAGGTGCTCGACGACATCGTGCGCGAGCGTCTGCGGGTCGAGATGCTGGCGCGGCGGGTGCTGGCCAGCCCCATCTACGAGCAGTTCTCGGCCAGCGCCCCCGGCCTCAAGGAGCTGGCGATTCTCGGGCACGCCCTGCGCCTGCTGCGGCGCACCGGACCTCCCGACGCGCCCGAGCTCGACGTCGTGGTGCTCGACGCCCCGGCCACCGGGCACGGCGTCCGCCTGCTGGCGGCGCCGGGGCTGGTCGCCGAGGTGATCCACAACGGCCCGTTCGCCGCCCTCGCCGGCGAGCTCGCCGCCTTCGTCGCCGACTCCGAGCGTTGTGGCATCGTGGTGGTGACGCAAGCCGAGGAGATGCCGGTCGAGGAGGCGCTCGAGCTGCGCGCGGCACTGGCCAGCCAGCTTGGCCGCGAGCCCGAGCTGCTGGTCGTCAACGGCCTCTTCCCGCCGCTGCCCGGCAGCCTCGAGCGCCCCGAGATCCCGCGCGAGGCGGAGCTGCTGACCTTCTGGCGCCACCGCCGCTTCCTCAACGAGCGCCAGCTCGAATGCCTGGCCCGCTGGTGGGAGGGGCCTCGCGTCGAGCTGCCGCAGCTCGCCCTCGAGCGCGGGCCGCAGTTAACCGCCGCCCTGCAGCGTCTGCTCGCCGCGGGCCTGGGGACGGCGGCCGCCGCCGGCGCGGGCGGCGGGCCGCCCGCCGCAGAGGGCGCGTGAGGCTGGTCTCCGACGAGCACCCGCTGATCGTCTTCGTCGGCGCCGGCGGGGTCGGCAAGACGACCCTGGCGGCGGCCCTCGGCGTGGCCTCGGCGCGCGCCGGCCACGACACGCTGGTGATGACGTTCGATCCCTCGCTGCGCCTCAAGGACGCGCTGGGCGTGGGCGAGGAGGCGCGTGAGCACGAGGTGCGCGTCGACCTCGAGGCCGGCGGCGAGCTCTACGCCAGCCTGCTCGACGCTCGCCGGACCTTCGATCGCCTGATCGAGCGCTACGCCCCCGACGCCGAGGCGCGCAACCGGGTGCTCGGCAACCGCTTCTATCAACACCTGTCGGGCAGCCTGGGCGGTATCCTCGAATACATGGCGGTCGAGCGGCTCTTCGAGGTCGCCGCGGCCGGCCGCTACCGGCAGGTGATCCTCGACACCCCGCCGGCGCGCCAGGCCCTCGACTTCCTCGAGGCTCCCGCGCGCATCGTCGGCTTTCTCGACAGCGGCGCCCTGCGCGTCGCCCTGCGCCCCTGGTTCGACGAGGATGGCCGGCTCAAGGGGGCGGCCCGGCTGGGCGGGCTGGGCCGCCGCGCCGAGCGGTTCCTCGACGAGGTGGTCGGCCTCGACCTGCTGCGCGACATGGCCGAGTTCTTCCAGGCGTTCTCGCCGCTGTATGCCGGTTTCCGCGAGCGCGCGACCGAGGTCGAGGCCCTGCTGCGCTCGCCCAAGACCCTGTTCGTGCTCGTGGCCGGTCCCGGCGAGGAGCGCAACCCTGACACCCTCTTCTTCGCCCGCCGGCTGCGGCAGGCCGGCTTGAACCTCGGACCGATCGTGGTCAATCGCGTCCACCCCGAGCCGGACGAGCCCGAGCGCTCCTCGCTGCGGTCACCGGCCCCATCGCCGCGGCCACAGGCCCTCGGCGATGGCTTGCAGCTCTTGCTCTGGCTCGGCAGGCGCGACCGCCGCGGCCTGGTCGAGCTGGCGCGCCTGCTCGCCGACGATCAGCCCCTGGTCGACCTCCCGTTGCGTCCCGAAGAGCCGACCGACCTCCCGTCCCTGGCCGACCTCGGCGCCGATCTCGAAGAGCGCCTCGCCGACTGGCAGCGCCATCTGCGCCGCGAGGCGTGAGGCACCGCCGGCATCAGCGCTGGAAGGCGTAGGAAACCTTGAAGAACAGGGTGCGGCTGGCGGGCAGGAGGAGGCCGCTCGCATCGACGATGGCCCGCTCGTCGTCATAGCCGACGTAGAGGACCGTCTGCCAGTCCAGACGGTAGCCGAAGAGCGCCGAGAGCGACCGTGCGTCGTCGCGCTCGCGGGCGCCGGCGAGGTAGAGGCTGGGGTCGCGGCGAACTCTCACGTCCTGACCGACCAGACGCAGGAACGCCAGGGCGGTGAAGTTGTAGACGGCGCGCACCCGGCCGACCTCGGCGGTGAAGAGCCGGCCGCCGTGCCCTGACGCGTGCACGTCCAGCCAGTCATAAGTGCCATAGAGGTCGATGGCCAGGTGGTCGGTCGGTCGCACGGTGAGCTGGGTCGACACCATCCCGCCGCGGCCGGGGCGCACGTTGTCGAAGTCGATCTCCTGGCCGAGGAAGCCGGTGGCCGACACCAGCGACAGCAGGCGCGACGGCGTCATGTTGAGGTTGTACAGCAGCTGCCGGCGGCTGAAGAGCCGGTCGCCCGCCCGCACCCGGTCGTCGTTGAAATCGAGCTCGGCGTAGCTGCTCCAAATGCCGTTCATGTTGACGCCGGGCTGCAGCCGGCGCAGCAGCAGGGCGCCGCTCTGATCGGTCGTGTCCTCGGCGAAGAAGAAGGGGCGGACGCGGTTGGCCAGCGCGTGCTCGGGATAGAAGCTGTAGCCCGTCACGCCGCGCCAATCGCGCATTCCGACCTGCGGCACGAAGCCGTCGCGGGCGCGAAAGCCGTCGCCGAAGTCCTTGATCTCGGCATAGTTGTCCCAGGTGCGGGTGGAGCGGTTCCAGTTCACGTCGAGGGCGTGGGAGAAGAAGTGCTGCCCGGTCCAGGCGGCGCTCAGATCGGGCCGGTCGAGGTTCTGGGTGTCGGAGAGGAGCCACTGCCCGGTCACCACGTTGGCGTCGTTGGGCCGCCACTGGAAGTCCGGCCCGAAGACCCGGTTGTGGCCGCCGCCGGCCTCTTCCCGGTCGGTCATCAGCACGCTGGCGAAGGAGCGTCCGATCTCGAGGCGCGCGCGGCCGATCGCCGCGGTCGAGCCGAAGTCCTGGTTGACGAGCGACGATGACTGGGGCCCCGGCTCGATGACGCTGCCGCCGCCGCGGTCTTCGGTCACCAGGAACGTGTAGTTGGTCTGCCCGATCTCGCCGGTGGCACGGCCGCCCCAGCGGGGCGAGGTGATGCTGCGCGTGTAGACGGCCTGGATGGGGGTCGAGTAGAGCTGCAGCCCCTCGAGGAAGAATGGCCGCTTCTCCGGGTAGAGGAGGGCGAAGCGCTGGTTGGTCGAGATCTGCGCCACGTCCGACTCGACCTGCGAGAAGTCCGGATTGATGGCGAGGTCCACGGCGTTGTTGGCGTTGGGGGTCCACTTGCCGTCGAGGCCGGCCTGCAGCTGCCGGCGCGCGCCGCCGAGCCTGGTGGCCGTGCCGGGGCCGCCGGCCGGCAGCTGCTCGCTCTTGCCCGCGGCGTAGGGCGCCAGCACCAGGTGGCCGCCCTTGGGCAGCCCGCTGAGGCCGGTGAGCGGGGCGGCATGGCAGATGAAGCAGTTCGAGCCGCGCGGCAGCTTGGAGCTGAACATCTGGACCCGGAACTTGCGCGGCCGGTTGCGGTAGAGGAGGATCCCCCAAGTCTGCGGGTCGGCCGCGGTGTAGCGCAGCGACGAGAAGGGGACCCGCATCTCGAGCACCCAGCCGGAGCCGGTGATGCGGGTGGCCGAGTCCCAGTAGAGGTCGTAAGAGGGGTCCTCGATGCCGGTGACGTCGTCGGTGACGGCGTCGTACTGGACGTTGCGCGGGTTCACGAACAGCTCGACCCCGGTCTTGCCGTCGTGCTTGCTGTCGATGATGATGCCACCGTAGTCGGTGTAGCCGGGGGCGTTGTCGCGCTGGCCGAGCGGCGCCCGGATGCTCGCCGGATCCGGGTCGAAGAACTCGAAGGCGGCGTACAGGTAGCGCTCGTCGTAGGTCAGGTAGGCGACCGTCTTGACGCTGGCGGGTATGTTGTCGCCCGGGTTCGTCTCATAGAACGTCTCGACCCGCGTCGCCCCTTGCCAGCCGGGATCGGAGAGGTCGCCGTCGATCTTGATCGGGCCGGCGGCGCGCGTGAGCCGGATCTCGCCTTGCGGCTCGTCCGCTGCCTGCACCGGCAGCGCGCCGCCGGCAACGGCTCCCGCGGCTAGGAGCGCCAGCGGGGCCAGGAGTCGAGGCATGCCCGCTCATACTGAGAGCGGGGTGGAAAAGTTTCGCGGCCGGCGCGGCGCATTAACCGCCGTAGGAAGAAAACTGTTGGCCGAAGCGAAGGGGAGGGGGCGTCCCCTTCCCCCCCGGAGGGGAGGGCCGCGGCTCCGCCTGTCGCCTGTCGCGGCACTCGTTGCTCGTCGGAAGGGGATCGGGGGGTTGCGGGGGGCGATCCGATAGACGCTTTGAGTAGTTCTCGATCGTCCCCTACCGGCACCTGTTCCATGGCCCGGGATCGCCCGGCAGGCGGTGGTAACTAAGTTGGTTGTTGATAAAGGCCGATGACGTTGCCCGCCGGATCGCGGAATCTCGCGGTGATCTCCGGCGCATCCATGCCGATCGGCTGGGCGACCTCGCCGCCGTTCGCGAGCACCGCTTCGAGAGTCGCGGCGACGCTGTCGACCATGATGTAGACGAGGAGGCCAGGGTCGGTATGCGCCTTGCGGCCGACGACCCACGAGCCGCTCACCTCGCCCACCGCATCGTCGAAGGCGAGGTGGCCGTCGCCGCGCTGTCGGCTCTGCCAGCCGAAGACCTCGCGGTAGAACGTGGCGGAGAGGTGAACGTCGATGGCTGGAATCTCGATGTAGCAAATCTTGCCGTTGCCAAAGGTGGGAGGCATGCGCGCCACTCTAGCCGCCGCTTCCCTGACGGTCAACTGACGGTCAACGGTGGGCTTCCCACCCCGGTAGGCCGCCCCCGGCAGCCTTTTTGCCGCACCGCGTCAAAGAGGGGTTGACATCTTTGCCGCACTGCGGTATTCTCCATGCCGTAACGCGGCGCCCCGGGGCTCAGAGCTTTCCCGGGACGCCACCGAGTCTCACCGAGTCAAGGAGGAGCCATGATCCGGCTCATCAAACGCTACGAAAGCCGCAAGCTCTACGACACCGAGGAGAGCCGCTACGTGTCGCTCGAGGAGATCGCGGGCTGGGTCCGCCGGGGGCAGGAGGTGCGGGTGCTCGACAATGCCACCTCCGCCGACGTCACCTCGCAGACCTTGACCCAGATCATCCTGGACGAGGGGCGCCGCGGCACCTCGTCGCTGCCCAGCGAGCTGCTGCACGAGCTGGTGCGGCTGGGCGAGCGGGCGGTGCACACCGGCGTCGAGCAGGTCCAGCATGGCGTCGACCGCCTGGTGCAGGCGTCGATCGACCGCTTGGCGCCGGTGCGCCGGGCGCGCGAGGAGATGTCGGGTCTGCGCACCCGTCTCGAGCAGCTCGAGGCCTCCCTCGCCGCTCTCGACTCGGAGGTGATCGTGGGTCTGGCCGAGCCGGCGGAGGCGCTGGCTGCGGATACCGCCGGCGCCGCGAATGCGGCAGGCAACGACAAGCGCGCCGAGCACGAGGTGGGGCGATGACCTCGCGCGTGGTTCGCCGGGCGCGCTTCGCGGGCCGCCAGCTCTGGCTGGCGAGCCTCGGCGCCGCTGCCGCCGCCGGTGGCAGCGCGCCCCGCTTGGCCGCGCACGGCCGGCGGCTGCGCCATCTGCGCCATCTGATTGACCGCCTGGTCGAGAAAGGCCGCCCCTTGGCCGCGCGGCAGGCCGCCCGCATCGAGTCGCTGGCCGACCACGCCGGACGCACCGTCGAGGGCGCCCGGACGCTGCTGCGCGAGACGGCGGAGTACGAGACCCGACGGCTGCTCGAACGATTCGACCTGGCGACCGTCGAGGACCTCCGTCTCCTCGCCGTTCACCTCGAGACCCTCGACAAGCGCCTCGACGACTACGGCCGCCGTCTGTCCCAAACGGCCCAGCCGGCCGGTTGAATCATTTCTTGCTGATGCCTCCGGGCCGACCACGAGTCCGCCACGGACCACCCGATGATGCACGCAACGCGGCAGCCGCCGACCCCAGGGAAGCCGGCTGCCATGAAAGAGAGAGGAGCACCATGACCACCAAGACCAAGAGCAACGAGAGCACGATCCAAGACGACGTCAAGGAAACGGCGCACCGCATCTGGCTGGCAGGGCTCGGCGCCCTGGCCGCCGCCGAGGAAGAGGGCACCAAGCTGTTCAGCCGGCTGGTCGACCGCGGCCGCGACGTCGAGTCGCGCGGCAAGGTCGAGGTCGACAAGGTCGTCGACCAGGCCACCAAGGTCGTCGACAAGGCCAAATCCAAGGCCGGCAGCACCTGGGAGGATCTCGGCAGCAAGGTCGACGAGACGATCACCTCGGCCCTGCACCGTCTCGGCGTGCCCACTCGCGAGGAGATCCGCAACCTGACGCAGCGCGTCGAGGAGCTAAACTCCAAGGTGGAGCTGCTGCGGCCCCGCGTCACCCACGCTGCCCCGGCGGGCGCCGAGAAGACCGCTGCCCACAAGCCGGCAGGCAAGAGCGCGTCCAAGGTGGTCTAGTGGCCGAGCCCGGCGCGGGTCTTCCGAGCTCACCCGGCTCGCCCAGCTCGCCCGAAATTGAGGCGCAGCCGCCGCGCGTAGCGCTGGCCCTGGCGGGAGGAGCTCCGGAGGGCGCCATCTACCAGATCGGCGCCCTCCGGGCCCTCGACGAGGCCTGTGACGGCCTGGACCTCAACCATCTCTTCATCTACGTCGGAGTGAGCTCCGGCGGCTTCATCACGGCCTGCCTGGCCAACGACCTCACCACGGCGCAGATGTGCCGGGCCATCGTGGCACACGAGCCCGGCGAGCATCCCTTCCATCCCGAGACCTTCCTCACTCCGTCGGTGCGCCAGCTGGGGCGCGGCCTGCGCGCGGTGCCGCGGCTGCTGGGCGAAGCGCTCTTGAACTACGCCCGCCACCGCGCCGATCTCACCCTGCTCGAGTCGCTGACACGGCTGGGTCAGGCGCTGCCGGTGGCGGTCTTCGACAACGAGCCGATCCGCGCCTACATCGAGAAGATCTTCAAGCTGAAGTCGCGCACCGACGACTTCCGCAAGCTCGGCAAGCGGCTGGTGATCGTGGCGGCAGACCTCGATTCCGGCCAGGCGGTGCGCTTCGGCGAGCCGGGCATGGACCACATCCCGATCTCGCTGGCGGTGCAGGCCACCACGGCGTTGCCCGGGCTCTACCCGCCGGTCGAGATCGAGGGGCGCCACATCGTCGACGGCATCCTGCTCAAGACCCTGCACGCCTCGGTGGCGCTCGACGCCGGCGCCGACCTGGTGATCTGCATCAATCCGATCGTCTCGGTCGACACCGTGCACGCCGTCGAAAAGGGCTACATGCAGGGCGGCAACCTGGTCGAGCGCGGCCTGCCGACGGTGCTGTCGCAGACCCTGCGCACCATCGTCCACTCCCGCCTCGAGGTCGGCATGGCCGCCTACGCGGTGAGGTATGGCAACGCCGACGTGCTGCTGCTCGAGCCCGAGCGCGACGATTACTTAATGGCCTTCACCAACATCTTCGGCTTCTCGGAACGGCGCGCCGTTTGCGAGCACGCCTACCAGTCCACCCGCCGCCACCTGCTGGCGCATTACGACGAGACCTCGGCGATGCTCGCCCGTCACGGCGTCATCCTGCGCCGCGACGTGCTCGCCGAGGAGCGAGACCTCTGGCGGCAGGTGGGGCGTCCTCACCTGAGCAAGCCGGCCGCGGCGGACCCGCGGCGACTGCCACCGGCCGCCGCGCCGCAGGCGCCAGCGCCAGCGCCGGCGCCGGCGGCGTCGGTCGTGCATCGTCTCGACGATGCGCTGAGGCGCCTCGAGGCCCTGGTGGGCCAGCAGCCGGAGTCTCAGGCAGGTCTGCACGGACTGCACGCCGCGGCGGCCGGAGATGATCTCGAGGGCCCGCCGCCGTCTCCCGCGGCCAAGGTGCTACGCTCTCCGGGAGTCCATAGCGGCTGAGGAGATACGCGTCATGCGCCGTCGCTGCGCCGCCGCCCGTTTCACCCTGTCAGTGCTGACGATGCTCGGCGGCGCCGCACTCTCGGCGCAGTCTCCACCGAGCTGCATCCCAGGCACGCAGCAAAGCTTTTCGTCAACCGGCTCGCTGCAGACCTATTCCGTACCCGCCAGCGCCGCCGCCCTCAATATCGTGGCGGACGGCGCCTCCGGCGGCGCCGCCGGCGGGACCGTTGGCGGCCATGGCGCTCATGTCCAGGCCGAGGTGCCGGTGACCGGCGCCGCGACGCTCAGCGTGGTCGTGGGGGGCGCGGGCGGCGACGTCTCGGACGCGGGAGCCGGCGGCGGCGGCGGGTCCTTCGTCTATGCCGGCGGCAACGCACTGGTCGCCGCCGGCGGAGGGGCCGGGTCGCACGTCGCGGGCCAAACCGGGGGCGATGCGCAGCTGGGGCCCAACGGCGGCGCCTTCCCAGGTTTCTACGGCGGCGGAGCGGGAGGCAGGGGAGGCGGCGGCGGTGGAGCGGGCTGGGGGACCGACGACGCCGGCGCCGGGGGTGGCGGCTTCCTGGGCGCCGGCACCGACGGCTGCTGTATGGATCACGGCGGCGGGGGCCACCAGGTCTCGAGCCCCGGCGATGCCGGCGGCGGCGCCGGCGGCTCGCCCGCGGGCGGTGCCGGCGGCTTCGGTGGCGGCGGCGGCGGCGGTGGCGGCGCCAGTGGCGGGTACGCCGGCGGCAGCGGCGGTGGCGGCGGGTACAGCGGCGGCGGCGGCGGCAACACCTGCGGCGGCTGCTGGGGCGGCGGCGGCGGCAGCTTCGTCGCCGGCAACGCCACCTACTCGGCCCTGTCCGTACTGACCAGTACAGGCCCCGGCAGTGTCACGATCTGCGTTTCGCAGACCGTGACGCCGGACCTGACCATCGCCAAGCAACACCTGGGGAGCTTCGCCCAGGGAGACGCCGGCCGGCAGTACACGATCACCGTGACCAACGCCGGCCCGGCGCCCACGTCGGCGGCGGTGACCGTCACCGACGTCCTGCCGGCGGGGCTGATCGCCACGGACGTCGGCGGGCCTGGCTGGTCGAGCTGTACGGCGACGCCGGTCGTGGGCCCCGGCACGCTCTCGTGTTCGCGCAGCGATCCGCTGGCGGCAGGCCAGAGCTATCCCGCGATCACGCTGACGGTGAGCGTGACGAGCGACGCACCCCCGAGCGTGACGAACTCGGCCCGCCTCTCGGGGGGCGGGCAGGCCGACGATCCCACCACGATCCTGCCGGCGCAGCCACCGCTCTGCGTGCCGGACGGCTCGTCGCTTTGCCTCTTCGGCGGCCGCTTCCGCGTCACGGCGACGTTCGACGCCGGGGGCGGCGCTGCCGGCAGTGCCCATGCCGCGCCGCTGACCGATGACACCGGCTACTTCTGGTTCTTCAGCGAGGCCAACATCGAGGCCCTGGTCAAGGTCATCGACGGCTGCGGCATGGGTGGGCACTACTGGGTCTTCGCCGGCGGCTTGACCGACGTCGACGTCGTGTTGACGGTGACCGACACGTTGACGCAGACGGCGAAGACGTACACCAATCCGCCGCACACCGCCTTCCAGCCGATCCAGGACACCGCCGCGTTCGCCACCTGTCCGTGAGGAGGTCCACGCTTCCGGCTAGGAGAAGTTGCGCAAGCGGACCGCATCGGCATATCCTTCGTGCATCGGGTAGATCTGCGGACGCGAGGTTCCCCGGGCCGGTGATCCGGCGGTGTGTGGGCGGCCACGACTCTCTTTCGGGCGTCGTTTGCCGGCGAGGCGACGAGGTCTCGCGCGGAACGGCGCCTGGCGGCAGGCGAGCACGATGTCGAACCAGCACGATCCGCGCGCCGGCGGCGCCCAAGCCGCCAGCGCAGTTGGCGGCGCCCAAGACAACGTCGCCGCTGCCCGGCTGCCTGGCCAGGAGCCGGCCGAGCCGTCGCATCTGGCCCAGAGTCTCTTGCTTTCTCGCATCAGCCACGAGCTGCTGACGCCGCTAACCTCCCTCATCGGCTTTCCGGAGATGCTGCTCGACGGCCAGTTCGGACCGCTCAACGACCAGCAGCGGCAGGCGGTCTCCCACATCCTGGGAGCCGGCGAGCAGCTCCGCGCGCTGCTCCACGACCTGCTCGACCTTGCCCGGCTCGACTCCGGGCGCCTGCACCTCGAGCGGTCGCGTTTCGACCTCGGCGGGCTGCTCGGCGACCTTGCCGGCCCGGTGGCCGAGGGGGCGCGCCGCAAGGGGCTGAGCCTCGAGGTCGAGGTGGCCGGCGGCCTGCCCCTGGTCGAGGGCGATCCGGTGCGGCTCAAGCAAGTGGTCTTGAACCTGCTCGACAACGCGGTCAAGTACACCCCCTCCGGGGGATGGGTGAAGCTGCGGGCGTGGCCAGGCCGGTCGCCGGCAGGCGAGCCGCTGGTATGCCTGGCGGTGGAGGATTCGGGCATCGGCATCCGGCAAGAGGACCACGAACGCATCTTCCACATGTTCGAGCAGGTCGATCCCTCGCTCACCCGCCGCCACTCCGGCACCGGCGTGGGGCTGGCGCTGGTGCGGCGCCTGCTCGCCCTGCACGGCGGCCGGGCCTGGGTCGTGAGCCGCGGCGAGGGGCACGGCAGCGCCTTCCACGCCGAGATTCCCGGCTTGCGCCCAGATCCAGGACAAGCTCCGGTGGAGGGCAGCCAGGAGGACGAGCGACAAGCAACGAGTGTCGCGACTGGCGACCATCGGAGCCGCGACCGCGAGCCGGAGCGCGCGCCCGGCCGGGAGCCGGAGGAAGGCGGCGGGTGAACGAGGCGCGGCGGATCCTGGTGGTCGACGACGTCGAGCAGAACCTGGCGCTGCTCGGGGGGCTGGTGCGGACCCTCGGCTACGAGGTGGAAACGGCGCGCGACGGCCTCGAGGCGCTGGCCAAGCTGGTGCTCGGCTTCGACCTCGTGCTGCTCGACGTGATGATGCCAGGGCTGGACGGCTACGAGGTGGCGCGGCGGGTGCGCGCGGACCCGCGGACCCAGGACCTGCCGATCATCCTGGTGACGGTGCTCGACAGCCGCGAGGACCGGGTGAAGGCGATCCAGGCCGGCGCGAGCGATTTCATCGCCAAGCCGGTGGACAAGACCGAGCTGCTGGTGAGGATCTCCTCGCAGCTGCGCCTGAAGGAGGCCCAGGACGCGCTCAAGCGCAGCCAGGCGGAGCTCGAGGAGAGGGTGGCGCGCCGCACCGAGGAGCTGCGCCGCACCTGCGAGGAGACCGCCGACGCCAATCGCCGCACCTATGGGGCGCACATCGACACCATCAGGAGGCTGGTGCTCGCGGCGGAGCTCAAGGACCCTGATACCGCGCGTCACATCCTGCGGATCAGCCGCTATAGTACGGTGCTTGCGAAGGCGCTGCACATGTCGCCAGGCGAGATCGAAGTCCTGGGTCACGCCGTCACCATGCATGACGTCGGCAAGATCGGCATCCCCGACGCCATCCTGTTCAAGCGCGGCGCGCTCGACGAGGAGGAGAAGAAGATCATGGAGTCGCACACCCTGATCGGCAGCCGCATCCTGGCCGACTCCCCGTCGGAGCTGATGCTGCAGGGCGAGATCGTGGCGCTCACCCACCACGAGCGCTGGGACGGCAGCGGCTACCCGCGGCGGCTGCACGGCGAGCAGATCCCGCTCGCCGGCCGGATCTGCAGCGTCGTGGACGTCTTCGATGCGATGACCACGGTCCGCCCCTACCGTCCTGCCTTCTCGCCCGAGGAGGCGCGCGAGCTGATGCGTATAGGCCGCGGCGCTCACTTCGATCCACATCTGCTCGATCTGTTCCTGGATCGCTGGGACGAGGTCCTCGAGGTGCGGGGGCAGCTGATCGAGGAGGCCGCCACGTCGCGCCAGCTGTGGCCGCCCGAGGGGGCCCCATGATTCGTGTGCTGATCGCCGACGATCACTCGATCTTCCGCATCGGGTTGAAACGGACGCTCGAGAGCGCGCCCGACATGGCGGTGGCGGCCGAGGCCGCGACCGGCGAGGAGACGCTGGTCAAGGCGCGGGAGTCCAAGCCGGACGTGGTGCTGCTCGACGTCTCGATGCCGGGCCGGGGAGGGGTGGAGACCGCGCAGGAGCTGAAGCGGAGCAACCCGCGGGTGCGGGTGCTGATGCTGACCGTGCACCCCGAGGACCAGTATGCCGTGCTCTGCCTGAAGCTGGGCGCCGACGGCTACATCACCAAGGACGTGCCGCCCGAGGTGCTGCTCGACGCGGTGCGCAAGGTGGCCGCCGGCCGCAAGTACGTCAGCTCGAACCTGGCGGAGCGGCTGGCGACCGACCTCTCCGGCCCCGGCGACCGGCCGCCGCACGAGCTGCTGTCGAGCCGGGAGTTCGAGGTAATGCGCAAGATCGCGGCCGGCCGCACCACCGGCGAGATCGCCGCCGAGCTGCACCTGAGCGTCAAGACGGTGAGCACCTACCGCAGCCGCGTGCTGCAGAAGATGAACCTCAGGACCAACGCCGACATCATGCACTACGCCTTCCGCGCCGGGTTGGAGAGCTAGTGTCCCGCTAGACGACCGACGCTGGCAGATAGGCCCGGCGGCCGCGCCCGGCCGTGCCGCGCGGGAGGGGGGTGGTGAAACCGCCGCCGGCGGCCGCCGCCCGCTTGGCTCCTGCGGCCTCCCGGCGGCGGCTGCCAGGCGCGCCTGCCGGCAGCTCGGCGACGGCCTCGAGCACCACGTAGCGGCCAGGCAGCGCGTTCCGGAGCGCGGCATGGCCGCCCGCCGGCACGCGCTGGCCGGGGGCTCCCAGCTCCTCGTTGCAGGCGGCGAGCACCAGTGTGCCGCCG
>DASZHY010000347.1:0-1617 GCA_035949675.1 Thermoanaerobaculia bacterium | reverse complement strand
GGCCAGGCAGATCTCGCCGGCCACGCCCACGGGCACGGGCCGAAAGCGCTGGTCCAGGACATGGCCCCGGGTGTTGTCCAGCGGCCGGCCGATCGTGACCCGCGTCTCCTCCGGCCCGATGCTCTCGCCCGTCGAGTAGGTGGTGTCCTCCGTAGGGCCGTAGAGATTCTGGATGCGGCGCACCTGCCGGTGGCGGCGGAGCCGTTCTACGAGCCGCCATGGCAGCGGCTCGCCCGCCAGGTTCACCGTCACCACGCCCGGCGGCAGATCCACAGCGGCCAGCTCGGCCATGGCGGACGGCACCGTATTGAGCAGGCTGACCTCTCCGGCCGCGGCGAGCGCCGGCAGCGCCAGGACGTTGCCGGCGAGGATTACCCGTCCGCCGCAGGCGAGCGGCACGAAGAGCTCGAAGACCGAGAGGTCGAAGCAGACCGAGGTCGCGGCGAGCACGCCCGCGAGCTCCTCGTCGGTGAAGGCGCCGCGCGCCCACCGCACCAGCTCCACCGGGCTGCGGTGCTCGATGGCCACGCCCTTGGGGCGGCCGGTCGAGCCGGAGGTATAAATGACGTAGGCGAGGTTCTGCGCCACGGCCAGGGGCGCGGGGTTGGCGCCGTCCTCCCTGGCGAGCGCCTCCCGCTCGCCATCCAGCCGCACCCGCTGCAGCCCGTCAGCCTCCGCCAGGCCGGCCAGGCTCGCCAGGGCATCCACGGTGACCAGCACCCTGACGCCGGCGTCGGAGGCCATCAGCTCCAGCCGCTCGCGAGGGTAGGCGGGATCGAGCGGCACGTAGGCGCCGCCGGCCTTGAGCACGCCGAGGAGGCCCGCCAGCAGGTCGGGAGTGCGGTCCAGCAGCACCCCGACGCGCTCCTCGGGCCCGACCCCCAGCCGGCGCAGGCGATGAGCGAGCTGGTTGGCTCGCCGATTCAGCTCTTCGTAGGTGACGACGCCCTCGCCGGCGACGACCGCCGGCGCTCCCGGCGTGCGCGCCGCCTGCCGCTCGAACAGCTCGTGCAGAACGGCCGCGTCGCCTTCGCGCGCCACGGCCGTCGCATTCCATGCCGCCAGCTGGCGCCGCTCGGTCGCGGAGAGCAGGTCCAGGTCCCAGACCGGCCGCGACGGCGCTGCCGCCATGCTCCGCGCCAGGTTGTCGAGGTGGCCCAGCAGCCGCTCGGCGGTGGCGGGATCGAAGAGGTCGGAGTTGAAGCTCAGGCTGACCGCGAGGCTCCCGTCCAGCTCGGCCGCCTGCAGGGTCAGGTCGAGCTGCGCACCGGGATTCTCGAGCGGCAGCGATTCGAGCTCGAGCTCGCCGAGCCGCAGCCGAGCCCCGCCCAGCCCGAGGGCGAACGACGCCAGCGCCTGCAACCCCGGCGCCGGCGACCGGTGCAGGACGATCATCGCCTGCAGCAGCGGCGGCCCGCCGGCGCCGCGCTCCGGCTGCAGGCGTTCGGCGAGCAGTGCAAACGGGAATTCCCGATGGGTGAAGGCGTCGAGCGTGGCGCGCCGGGCCCGGTCCACCAGGTCGCCGGCGGTCGGCTCGCCGGTCACGTCGGCGCGCAGCGCCACCGGGTTGACCAGGTAGCCGACGGTCCCCGAGAACCGGCCCGCGCGCCCTTCCTG
>DASZHY010000346.1:0-14599 GCA_035949675.1 Thermoanaerobaculia bacterium | reverse complement strand
GACGCGGCGCCCGCGCTGGCGCAGGTCGTCGTCAACGGCGTCGCCGCCGAGCAGTCGGCGGCGGTAGAGGGGCCGATCGGCGCCGGCAACGGCGAGCCGGGTCAGCGCTTGAACGTGACGAAGCCGGCGGTCGACCGCGGCGAGATCGCGGTCCAGGTCGTCGAGGGCAGCGGCCCGGTGACCTGGGAGGCACGGCCCGACTTCGACCTGTCCGGCCGCGCCGGGTCTCATTTCGTGCTCGACGCGCAGCAAGGGAGCCTCACCTTCGGCGACGGCGAGGCCGGCAGGCGTCTCCCCCCGGGAGCGCCGGTCTTCGCCCGCTACCGCTCGACGCGCGGCGCCTCTGGCAACCTCCCGGCGGGCCGGGAATGGCGCCTCGCCGACAACCCGCACAACCAGGCGCTCCAAGGCTTCGCCGGCCTCGCGACGCTCGCGACGATGGTGGCGGCGATCGCGAATCCGCTGCCGGCCGCGGGCGGCGCCGCGGCCGAGACGCTGGCCGCGGCTTCGGCGCGCGCCGCCGACGCGGTCGAGCAGCCGCTGCGCGCCGTCACCCTCGCCGACTACGAGACCCTGGCGCTCGCGGCTCCCGGCGTGCGGCTCGCCCGCGTGGCGGCACGCGCCAACCTCGATCCCGCGCAGCCGTGCCTGCGGGCGACCGGCGTGGTCACCGTCATCGTCCTGCCCTTCCTGCCGCTGCGCCGGCCGTACCCGAGCGCCGGCACGCGCCGCGCCGTGGCGCGCTTCCTGGCGCGGCGGCGGCTGATCGGCACCCGGATCGTGGTGGCCGGCCCCGAGTACCTGGAGATCGCCGTCCGGTCGAGCGTGCAGCCGCTGCCGGGAGCCGATCCGGCCACCCTGCGCGAGCGGATCGTCGCCGCTCTCGACCGTTTCTTCCATCCGTTGACCGGCGGCCCCGACGGCCAGGGGTGGCCTTTCGGGCGCGACGTCTACCGCTCGGAGGTGCTGCAGCTCCTCGACGAGGTGCCGGGCGTCGATCACGTGCTGTCGCTCGAGCTGGTCGCCGGCTGCGGCTGTCACGGCGCGGTGTGCGGCAACGTCTGCGTCGGGCCGCTCGGCCTGGTGGCGTCCGGCCGGCACGAGATCACGATCGGATGATCCGGAGGTGACCACGAGCATGATTGCCGAGCCGCAGGAAATCGATCCGCACGAGATCCAGCGCCTGCGCTACGTGCCGGGCCAGGACCTGCTGTCGCGCGACTTCCGCGACCAGGCGGCTTTCGCGGCGCAGCTCCGCTGGTGGCACAACCGGGCGGCGCACGGGGCCTTCGGCGTCAGCCGCGGCCTGGGGGTGAGCCTGGACCCCGCCGCTCGCGAGCCCACGGCCCGGGTCGCCGGCGGCCTGGCCTACGACGCCTTCGGCCGCGAGCTGATCCTGCCGGCGCCTGCGGCCCTTCGCGTCCCCGCCGGTCCCCTGGAGGCCGAGCCCCGCGCCCTGGTGATCCGCTACCGCGAGAGCGGCGGGCAAAACGGGGCGGACCTCGCCTGGATCGCGGCGCGGCGGCTGCGCCCGGCCGGCGGCGTACCGTTGGCGCGCGTCGTGTACGACGGCGGCGTGCCGTCGCTGGACCTGGATTTCCACCCTCCGGCCGCGCGTCCGCTCGCCCGGCCGAAGCTCGGCCGCGGCAGCACGGTGCAGGGCGGCACGGCCTGGGAGATCTGGGACCTCGGGGAGCAACAGCGCCTCGTCCTCGGCCTTCAGGTCGCGATCGATACGCGGGCTGCCGGCTTCACCCAGCTTCCCTGCTACTTCGCCTGGGTGCAGGGGGCCGTCGAGGGCAGCTTGGAAACCGGCGGACCGCGGTTCCCCCTGCCCCTCTATTCCCATCTTGCGGCGGAGAGCCCCACCGCTTTCCGCTGCCGCGTGCTGACCTTCGTCTTCGGCCGCCGCGACAACCTGCCCGCGCACCGGAACCTCATCCTCTCTCAGGCCCGGCAGCAGCTGTCGGTCTGCTGGCTGGGGATCCAGATGCGGTGCGCCGGGCAAGCGCCTCCCGAGGTGATCCATGTCCATCCTTGACGAGACGGCCTTCGTCGAGCGGCTGACGTTCTTCAACGGCCAGCGGCTCTTCGCCTCCGACCTCCAGGGCATCGAGGCCTTCAACCGCGAGATGCGCTGGCTGCACAACCAGAGCCTGCACCAGCCCGGCATCGGCCGCGGCCTCGCCGTGACCGGCAAGCGCGACGACCGCGAAGTGCGGGTCGGCCCCGGCTACGCCCTCGACGCGCTCGGCCGCGAGATCGTGCTCACCCGCGAGCAGGTCGAGCCGGTGCCGCCGGTCGCCTCCGAGGACGGCGGCCAGTCCGTCTGCTTCGATCTGGCGGTCTCCTATCCCGACGACAGCCAGCTCGTGGAGGCCGAGACGCGCGACGGCATCTGCCTGCCCCGGGGCGTCGTCCGCCTGCGCGAAGAGCCCGTGCTCTGCTGGATCCGGCTGCAGCGCGACGCCGCGGGCAACCTGTCGCCGAGCGATCCGGGTCTCCGGGAGGACATCAAGAACGGCCTCCGGATCGTCCTGGCGCGCGTCGAGGTGCTGCAGTGCCGCCTGCGCCAGGACGTCTCCCTGGCCGAGCGGCGGAGCGCCCGGCCCGCGCGCCAGCCCTACATCGCGTGCGGCTCCCAGACGCCGGCGTGGCAGCAGGAGTCGATCACCGAGAACCTCTTCAAGCTCACCGCCGCCGTGGACACCGCGTCCGCCGGCTTCCTGACGACGCCCTGCTATTCCGTGCGGCTCGACGGCGAGCGGGTGAAGATCGCGGACGGTCAGGCGGTCTCCTTCGTCTTCGACGCCCCTCCCTCGGTGCTCGAGCCGGGCCCCACCGGGTTCAAGCTCGAGGTCCTGGTCTCGGTCAGCGGCAGGAGCCCGGGGGCGGGCGAAGCGCCGCCCTGGGCCAGCTGGACGGCAGCCTGGATGGGAGTCGAGTAGATGGACGGCGCCGGCTTCCTCTACCTCAATGCCGCCAACCGCTGGCCGGGCTTCCAGCGGCGCGGCCTGGAGCTCGGCGAGGACGGCGGCCTGCGGCTCGCCCGCGTGCCGCTCCTCGACGCGCCTGTCGCCGGGCTCGCGGACCTGCCGGCGCCGGACGGCCCGGCCGGCGTCGCGGTCGGTCCCGACGGCGCGGTGTACTTCACCGACCCCGGCGGCGACCGCCTGCTGCGGATCGATCCGTGCGACGGCGCGGTCTGCCCGCTGCCCTGCTTTGGCGGCACGGGCGAGCCGCCGGCCCGGCTGCGCGCTCCCCGCGGCCTCGTCTTCCACCCCACGCGGCGCGTGCTGGTGGTGGCCGACAGCGGCAACGACCGGCTCCAGCTCGTCGATCCCGAGACCTTCCAGCTCCTGGACGTCTGGGGCGGCCCGGGAACGGAGCCCGGCCGTTTCGACGCTCCCTGGGCCCTCGCGGCCGACGCCGCGGGCAACGTCTACGCCGTCGATTCCGGCAACCGGCGGGTGCAGAAATTCGGACCGCGGGGCGACTTGATCGCCGCTTTCTGGGACCGGGCGGCCACGGCGGGTCTCGACCGGCCGGTCGGCGTGACGGTCGCCGAAGGCGACGGCGGCGGCGGCGGCGGAGCCGGCGCCGAGGTCTACGTGCTCGACGCGGGCGCCAAGCGCATCGCCGTCTTCGACGCCGGCGGCAACCTGCTGCGCCGGCTCGGCCTGCCGGCCGGCGCCGAGCCGCTCGCCATCCTCTTCGCCGAGGGATCCGTGTACGTGGGGGACAACGCCGGCCGTCACCTGCTGCGGCTCCTGCCGGACGGCTCGCCGATCGGCGAGGCCGAGGGCTTCGAGGGCCCGGTGGCGGCGCTCGCGGCCGGCGCCGCCGGCGGTGTCGGCGATGTCGGCGATATTCGCGGCATGGGCGGCACGGGCGGCATGGGCGGCATGGGCGGCCTGTGGCTCCATCCCGGCGGCGGCGCGACCCCCGTCCGCCTGCTGCTCGCCGGCGGCCGGGTGCGCAGCGGCGTCCTGTGGAGCGGGCGGATCGGCGACTCCGGCCGGCCGATCCTCTGGAACGAGATCGAGGTCCTGGGCGGTCCGCTCGCCGCGGACGCCCATCTCCAGCTCTTCGTGCACACGGGCGGCGACGCGGACGCCCCGCCGGATCCCTCCGGCGATCCGCTCGCGCCGTTCCCCGCCGGCTGGACGCCGTTGCCGCTCGACGCCCTGCGCGGGCTCGTCCGCGGCGCGCCGGCCGAGCACCTGTGGATCGGTGCCCATCTCGCCGGAGAGGGACGGCAGACTCCGGCCGTCACGCAGATCCGGGTGGACTACGACCCCGAGACCTGGTCGCGCTACCTGCCGGCGATCTACCGCCGGCAGGCGCAGGACCCGGAGCTGCTGGAGCGCTTCCTCGCCCTCTACCAGAGCCTCTTCACCGACCTCGACGCGCAGATCGACGGTCTGCCGCGGCTGTTCGATCCGGCGGCGGCGCCGGCCGCCTGGCTTCCCTGGCTTGCCGGCTGGCTCGGCATCGAGCTCGACGAGACCTGGCCGGAGGAGAAGAAGCGCCGCGCCGTGGCCGGCGCCTGGGCCGCGGCGGCGAAGCGGGGAACTCCCGCCGGGCTGCGCGAGGCAGTGCTCTTCTCGGCCGGCGTGGACGTGAGGATCGTCGAACCCGTGCTCGGCGGCACCTGGTGGACCTTGCCGCACGACGGCGAGTCCCCGGCGGCCGGCGGCCGCCTCGGCTTCGACACCGTGCTCGCGCCCGCGGAGCTGGACGGCGCCGTGGTCGGCACGACGGCGGTGCTCGACGGCTCCTACCTGGCCGGCGAGGACGGCCTCGGATCGCATCTCTACGAGACGGTGGCGCACCAGTTCTGCGTCCAGGTCTACGAGCGCCAGGTCGCCTCGCCGGCCCGGCTGGCGGCGGTGCGCGCCGCCATCGAGCGCGAGAAGCCGGCGCACACCGCCTGGCACCTGTGCGTCATCGCGCCGCGCCTGCGCGTCGGCTTTCAGTCGCGCGTCGGCGTGGACACCGTCGTCGCCGGACCGTCGCCCGCGCGGCGGTTGGGCCGGGGGCCCGGCCTCGTGCTGGGCGGCGAGCCGCCGGGCCGCGTCGGAGAGAGCAGCCGCGTCGGCACCGGCACCCGGCTCGGCTCCGGCGCCGTCGCGAGGCGCGAGGGGCGGTGAGAAGGGTCGTTCAACCATGGCTCGCGGCGCGTGCGCTCGAGAGCCGGAAGAGAGATCTCAGAGGAGGAAAACCATGGCCGTGATCGATTCTCAACCGGCTGCCCGGGCGCTCAAGGCGCCAGTGCGCAACCGCTACTTCCACGGCAAGCTGCTGGACGTCTACCACTTCCAGCTCGAGACCGAATACTTGAACGCGAAGCGGTACCTGCTCAACCGGCTGGTGTCCGGCTACGGCGTCGTCTGTGGCCTCGACGTCGAGTGCGATCCCGACAACCGCCACATCGTGGTCGCGCCAGGCGTCGCCATCGACAAATGGGGCCGCGAGATCATCGTGCCGGAGAAGACCCGTCCCATTCCCATTCCCGACGACCTGCTCGCCCCGCCGAGCGGCCAGGGCGGCACCTATCGGCAGCCGCAGCAACAAGGCGAGGAGAAAGAGGAGGAAGGCGTCTTCCGCGTCCTGCTCTGCTACCACGAGTGCGAGAGCGATCCGACGCCCGTGCTCGGCGGCGATTGCGGCACGGCCGACGAGTGCGCCGCCGGAGCGATCCGCGAGCGCTACCGCATCACGTTCAAGGAGGGAGCCGCGCCGCCGATCCGCCTCTCGTGCCACATCCCGGATCTGTTCCGCGGCGACCGGCTCGACTACGAGGCCCTCGCCAAGTACGTCAGCGAAGGCTGCCCCGAGCCGCCCGCCGATCCGTGCATCCCGCTCGCCAACCTGCGGCCCGGGGGCGACGGCTGCGATCCGGAGCGCATCGACATCGCGATTCGGCCGGTCGTCTACGCCAACGACCTGCTGCTCGAGATCATCCTGTCCCTCCTGCAAGAGGAGCGGGACGACCACCGGCACGCCAAGTGAACCGAACGAGGTGAGAGATGAAAACGTCGACCTCTTGCTCCTGCCAATCCGCTCCCGACCTCTGCGCCACCGGCGTCATCGAGCGGCCGTGCTACTACCCGGGCCAGCTCCTCACCCCGGCGGAGATGACCCTGGAGCAGCAGTACTTCCGCGACAAGCTGCGGCGGCACAACCGGCTGATGCATGGCTGGGGCGTGGTGTGCGGCGCTGCCGTCTGCCTCGTCCCCGACGCGCCGGCCGCGCCGGCGGCGCCTGCCACCCGCCCCGGGACCGCTCCCACGGACCAGCCGGCTCCCGCCCAGCCCGCGCCGGCAACCTTCAAGCCGTGGAAGGTGCGCGTCTCGGCGGGCTACATCCTGGGGCCGTACGGCGACGAGATCCTGATCGACCGCGAGCAGGTCGTCGACCTGCGCACCTGCGGCCAGACCGGTGTCACCGGCGGCAACGGCGAGCCGCCGGACCCCTGGTGCGTCGACGTCTACGTCCAGCGCGACCCCGGGCCGCTCTACGTCGCGGTGCGCTACCAGGAGGTGAAGAGCCGGCCGGTGCGCGTGCAGCCCGCCGGCTGCGGCTGCGGCGAGACGCAGTGCGAGTACTCGCGCTGCCGCGACGGCTACGAGATCTGCGTCTTGACCGAGTGCCCGCCGAGCCACGCGAACCCGCCGGCCCTCGACAACCTATTCCAGGGACCGCTGCCGGACTGCCCTGACTGCCCGGCCGACCCCTGGGTGGTACTCGCCCGCGTCGAGATCGGCGCCGACGGCACCATCACGACGCTCGACAACTGCTCCTGCCGCCGCCTGGTCGTCTCCTTCGGCAACCTCTGGTGGCGCTGCACGGGCGACGCCTGCGCCCTCGGCAGCGTCGTCGTGCAGGGCGGCCCGGTCGTCGAGCCCGGCCGCGACGTCGTGATCAAGGCCGTCGCCTACGGCCTTCCCGACAAGGTCAAGGCCAGCCTGGGGGCGAAGGTGAGGGTCACCGGCGCCGACGTCTCCGCGGCGGGAACCCGCCTGCAGGTCGAGGCCACCGTCCTCCCCGACGCCAAGCCCGGTGGGCGTTCGCTGGAGATCCGGGACGCCGTCACGGACCGCCTGATCGCCGCCAAGCGCGACGTGCTGACGATCCGTGCCGCCGCACAGGCGCCTGCCCCGCCGCAGGGCGGCGGCACCGCACCCCCGGACAGGCCTTCGCAACCGGCCCCGCCGCCGCAGCCGTCGCAGCCGTCACAGCCGGCCCCGCCAGCGCAGCCGTCGCAACCGGCCCCGCCGGCCCCGCCGGCCCCGCCGTCACAGCCGGCCCCGCCGGCGCAACCGTCGCAACCGGCCCCGCCGGCTCAGCCGCCCGCAAGGCCGCCCCAAGGCCCGCAACTCGCGCCGTCCCGCGGCAAGGGCAAGGCCAAGGACAAGTGAGCCGGTCGACCGGCGAAGGAGGAGTGGCCATGACTCTCTCATCGTTGCTCCGGGTGGTGCCGGCAGACGCGGCGGCGGCCGAGCCGCCTTTCCGCGTGCTCAACCGCACCGTCTACTTCAACGGCAACTGCGAGCAGTGCCGCCCGCACTGCGGCGCCTTCTGCTGCACCGGCTACGGCTTCGTCTCGCTGACCGAGGACGAAGCCAGGAGCGGGCGCTTTCTCTACAAGGAGGCTACCGAGAGCTGCAGCTGCGAGGTGTGCCAGCGGATGCGGGAGATGGGTGTCAAGTACACGCTGCTCAAGCAGGCCGACGGCAGCTGCATGTACCTCAACGGCGAGCGCCGGTGCAGCATCTACGAGGACCGCCCGGAGACCTGCAAGCAGTACAGCTGCCGGAACATCCCGTTCCGGGTGAGCCTTCCATAGGAAGCGGCTGCGAACGGCTGAGCCGGAGAGGCCATGGCCGAAAAGACATCGACGGCCAGCAAGGCGGGGAACGAGCCTGCGGCCCGGAGCCCACGGCGCGAGTCGCCGCCTCCCGCCGTCCTCGGGCTGGCCTCGACGATCCTGGGTCTCCAGCAGACGGCGGGCAACCGCAACGTGGGCCGGCTCCTCGGCGGCGCGCTCCTCCAGCCCAAGCTGCGCATCGGCCCGCCGGGGGGCGTCTACGAACGGGAGGCGGACCGCGTCGCCGACACCATCCTGCGTGAGGGCGGCAACGGACCGGTTCCCGTGTCCGTCGTCAGCGGCGGTCCGGGCGTCCAGCGCATGTGCGCCGAGTGCGAGGAGGAGACGCTCCAGCGCTCGGCATCTGCCGGCGAGGACCTCGTTCAGCGCCAGTGCCACTGCCAGGAAGAGCAGCTGGTCCAGCCGAAGGCGGACGGCGGTCCGTCGCGGTCTGCTCCGGGATTCGAGTCCCGGGTGGCAGCCCTGAGAGGCTCGGGCCGGCCGCTGCCGTCGAACGTCCGCGGCTTTTTCGAGCCGCGTTTCGGGCACGACTTCGCAGCGGTGCGCGTTCACACCGGAAGGTCCGCGGACGAGGCGGCGCAAGCCGTCCACGCGCGGGCCTTCACCGTCGGCAACGACGTCGCCTTCGCGAGCGGCGAGTGGTCTCCGGAGACAGGCGCCGGCCAGCGCCTCCTCGCCCATGAGCTGACCCACGTGGTGCAGCAGACGCCGCTGGTGGCGCGGCGGCAACCGCTGCTGCAGCGGGCGCTTCAGGATGCCGGCGCGGTGGCTCCCCAGGGCGAGACGCCGGCGGCGGCGCAGGAGACGCCGGCGGCGGCGCAGGAGGCTCCTGCGCCTGCGCCGGAGCCGCCGACCCCGGCCGAGCCCACGCCTGAAGCCGCCACCGCGGATCAAGCCCCCGCCGCCGTGGTCGTCGTGGAGGACGACGCAACGGAGGTGGGCAAGGGCCAGATGAAGAAGAGCGAGTTCCTGGCCCTCCTCCGTCCCGCGGTCCTCGCGGCCGCGGAGTCCGGTCTCAGCGACAAGAGCCATGCCGAGCAGGCCAGCTCCTACGTCGATCTCTGGCTCGGCCAGTACGAGACCAAGGATGCCGAGCAGCTCAACAGCGACCTGTCGCGTCTCGTTGCCGGCGAGCATCCGCCGACGACGGCAGAGGGCTATATCGCGGCCATCGCCGAGAGAGTCCGAACGGCGATCGCAACCTGGGAGAGGACCGGCGAGCCGCCGCCGGAGCTGTCCGCCGGCGAGCTGCCCGGAGCCGGAGGGCTGCTCGGCGGGCTGGGCGGTGTGCTCTTCAAGGCCCTCCCGGGCGGCGCGCGAAACGCCGGCAATCCCCAGGCACTGCGCGCCCAGCTCGGCGCCGGCCGGCCGCTGGACAGCGGCCTGCGTTCGCGCATGGAGTCGGCCATCGGCCCGAGCTTCTCCCACGTGAGAGTCCATACGGATGGACAGGCTGCCGGGCTCTCGCATCGCCTGAACGCGCGCGCGTTTACCGTCGGCGAGCACGTGGCCTTCGGCGCCGGCGAGTACCGCCCCGGCACGCTGCTGGGCGACGCCCTGATCGCCCATGAGCTGGCCCACGTGGCGCAGCAGGGCGGGGAGGCAGAATCGTTCCAACCCATGCGCGCGGATGGCGACGCGAGCTACGGGGCCTTGGAACGGGACGCCGATGTGGCCGCCGCGGGAGCGGTGGCTTCGCTCTGGGGCCTGCGGCTGCCCGGGCTCAGCCTGCCTCTTCGGACGGCACCCCGGCTGAGCTCGGGACTGCGATTGCAGAGATGCTGCAACTGCGGTAAGAGTCCAAAGGGAAAATGTGTGGTCAAGAGCGGACCGACATACACACCCAACGGCACGCAGACGCCGCCCGCGTCAGCAGGAAAAAAGTCGCTGCCCTTTGATCTGCAGGCAGAGTTCGAAAACGATCCTTCCAAGGGAATCAACGCCGAGTGCTGCTGGGTACGCCAGAACGTCAAGTGGGACGCCGTATATGCGGCTCATCATGGCGGGCCTCCCCATCCCGGGTTCCCGTCGAGCGCCAAAGCCGACACCTGGTATGAGGACAGAGACACCGCCGGCAAGATGTACGGCCACCGGACAGGCTCCGAGTCCGAGTGCGTTTCGGGCAACCACTACGAGGACTCGAGCGGCTCGGAAAACTGTTGCAGTGGCGTGGTTTACAAGGGAGCCGACGACCCCGGCACCAGCTCGGGTGGCGTCTGGGACTTCGACCTGCAGGTAATCGATGTTTGCAACGGGGACAAACAGGTGGGTGCCAGCGACACCATAAAGATCAATTGGTGAGCAGCCTTCATTTCCGAGACTGATTCGATCATGGCAACGCCCAGCACGCCTCAGGCGAAGGGCCGCACCGAATCTGCGGCGAAATCGTCGCAGCCGCTCCGGTCTCCGGAGCCGGCGGCCGAGTCGTTCGCCTCGCCGCTCCTGGGACTGCAACGCGCGGCGGGAAACCAGGCGGTCAGCAATCTCCTCGGCGGAATCCTCCAGCCCAAGCTGCGGATCGGTCCACCTGGCGACGTCTATGAACGGGAGGCCGATCGCGTCGCGGACGCGGTATTGCGCGAAGGCGGCGCGCCGTTCTCCGGCGAAGGCCTCGTCCAGCGCCAATGCCACTGTCAGGACGAGGAGCTGGCCCAGCGCAAGTGCCGCCCGGCGCAATCCACTCCCGAATTCGCCGGTCGCGTCGGAGCCATGAGAGGCTCCGGTCGTCCGTTGCCGGCGGACGTGCGGAGCTTCTTCGAGCCGCGCTTCGGCCACGACTTTGGCGCGGTGCGCGTTCACGCCGGCTCCGCCGCGGACGAGGCGGCGCGGGCCGTCCACGCGCGGGCCTTCACCGTCGGCAACGACGTCGCCTTCGCGGCCGGCGAGTGGTCGCCGGAGACGGCCGCCGGCAAGCGCCTCCTCGCCCACGAGCTGACGCACGTCGTCCAGCAGACCCCGCTGGTGGCGCGGCGCCAGCCGCTGCTGCAGCGGGAGCCGGACGAGAGCGCCGAATCCGCGCCGCGAGGCGGGACGGAGCCCGCGGCCACTCCCGAGGGGGAGGCCCCGGCCCCGCAGGGGCCCGCGGCCAGCCCCAAGGACGAGACCCCGGCCCCGGAAGCGCCCGCCTCCGAGCCGCCTGCCGCCGAGGGCGAACCTGCGCCCGCGCTGGTGGTCGACGACGAGGCGGAGACGGTCGGCCCCGGGCAGATGAAGAAGAGCGAGTTCTTCACCCGCCTGCGCGCCGCGTCGCAGGCGGCGGCCGAGGAGGCTCTCGCCGGCACCGAGCACGCGGGGCGCGCCGGCCCGCTGATCGATCTCTGGCTCGGTTCCTACGAAAGTCAGGACACCGCGCGAATCAACCGCGATCTGCCCCGCTTCGCCGGCGAAGGACCGAGGCCTACCACCGCCGAGGAATACATCAGCCTGATCGCCGAGCGCGTCCGCGCCAGCGTCGCGACCTGGGCGAAGACGGGCGAGGTCACCGGCGTGCCGCAAGGGCTCTCCCCCGCCGACATGGAGCTTCCCGGCATGGGATCGCTCGGCGGCGGCCTGCTCGGCGGACTCGGGAGCGTCTTCTTCAAGGCCAAGGCCGGCGGCGCCCGCGGTCCGGACCATCCGGCGGCGCTGCAAGCTCGGCTCGGCGCCGGCCGGCCGCTCGAGGGCTCCATCCGCTCGCGCATGGAGTCGGCCTTCGGCCGCAGCTTCTCCCAGGTGCGGGTCCATACCGACGGCGCCGCCGCCGGCCTGAGCGCCGGCTTCAACGCCCGGGCGTTCACGGTCGGCCGCCACGTCGCCTTCGGGCCGCAGGAGTACCGGCCCGGTACGATGATCGGCGACGCCTTGATCGCCCATGAGCTGGCGCACGTGGCGCAGCAGGGAGACGCCGCGCCCGCGGGTCCGGTCCGCGCGGAGGGCGCCGCCTATCGATCCCTGGAGCGGGATGCCGATCTCGCCACCGTCGGCGCCGTGGCCGCGATGTGGACCGGCTTGCGCGGCCGGCTGCGCTCGTTCCCCCGGCCCGAGCCGCGCCTGAGCTCGGGACTGCGCCTGCAGCGGTGCGAGCGCTGCAGCCTCTGCTCGAGTCCGCAGGCCACGACCGCCGGCCCACAGGGCCCGGCGACGGCCTCTCCGGCCGCGCCCGGGCAACCGGCTCCTGAAGCGCCGACCTCACCGGCGGCCGAGCCGGTGCAACTCTGCGCCACGGCAAGCGATCACGCCGGCATCATCGCGCTGCGCGCCAAGGACGGATTGCCGCCGCCTAAGGGCACTCTGGTCTACGGCTTCACCCTCTGGCAACCGAAGACCAGCGCCACCAAACCCAAGCTGGAGATCGACTGGACGAAAGCCGGAAACTCCTGGACCGGCACGGTCAAACCGACGACGACGGCGATGGGAACCATCGAAGCGCTGTTCCTCGAGGAGGGCGATCACCAGGTCCCAGGAAAAACGGTGCAAGCCAACTTCCCTCAGTGCGGTGCCGGCGGCAAGAGCGTGCCGTTCGTCTCACACCTGAGCAAGGACCTGTCTCTGCTCTCGCAACAAGCCGAGCAGGAACATTGCAATGATTATCGGCGAGCGTTCAACCTGACGTACCAGAAATGGGCGGACAACATCAACTCGCTCACCGGCAGGACGTTCGGCCCGGGGACCAAGGACCAGGTGAAGACTCAGATCGACACCGCATTGCGCAGCACGGGCGACAAGGGGAGAAACGGCTGGGTGGCTGAGCTCAACCGGCTGAACGCGTTGAGCACGTCCGCGCGCGACGATACGGGACGGCATTCGCTGAAGCCGGACGGCGCGCCGGTGACCGCCGACGCTGCCTGTTCCATGCTGAAGGGAATCACGGTCAAGTCGGCGCGCACCGAAGTGCCCGGGCCCGCGTCGGAAGACATCGTCAAGTAAGGCCGAGCCGCCATGGTGTCGGATCGATGATCACGCCCAGCCTGCCTCACCCGAAGGAGCGGATCGGTCCTGCGGAGAGACCCTCGCCGGTCCACTCGCCGGAGCCGGTGTCCGAGTCATTCGCCTCGCCGCTCCTCGGACTGCAACGCACGGCGGGCAACCTCGCGGTCGGCCATCTCCTCGGAGGAAGACTCCGTCAGCCCACCGTGCTGGTGCAACGCAAGGCTCCGCAGGAACCCTCCTCCGAGCCGCCGGTGGCCGAACGCGAGCCCGCGGTGGCGCTGGTGGTCGACGACGAGACGGAGACGCCAGGGCCCGGACAGATGAAGAAGAGCGAGTTCTTCACCCTCCTGCGTGCGGAGGTCTGTGCCGCGGCCGAGGCCGGGCTCGCCGGCACTCGGTACTCGGCGCAGGGATGCCCGTTGATCGAGTTCTGGCTCGGCTACTACGAGGGCCAGGACACGGCGCGGATCAATCGCGACCTGCCGCGCTTCGCCGGCGAGGGTCCTCGGCCCGAGTCCGCCGAGGAATACGTGGGCCTCATCGCCGAGCGCGTCGCCACCGGCGTCGCGGCGTGGGCGCGGACGGGCGAGATCACCGGCGTGCCCAAGGGGATTCCCCTGCCCGGCATGGGCCTGCCGGGGCTGGGCTCGCTCGGCGGTTTGCTCGGGGGGCTCGGAGGAGTCCTCTTCAAGGCCAGGCCCGGCGGCGCCCGCGATCCGGGCGATCCGGCGGCGCTCCAGTCGCGGCTCGGCGCCGGCCGGCCCCTCGACGGCGCGATCCGTTCGCGCATGGAGTCGGCGTTCGGCCGCGGCTTCTCGCACGTCCGCGTCCATGCCGACGGCGGCGCCGCCGGCCTCGCCACCAGCCTCAACGCCAAGGCTTTCACCGTCGGCGAGCACGTCGCCTTCGGGGCGCAGGAGTACCGGCCCGGAACGCTGGCCGGCGACGCCTTGATCGCCCACGAGCTTGCGCACGTGGCGCAGCAGGACGCCGGCGCCGCGACCTCGGAGGCCGGCTACGAGACGCTCGAGCGGGATGCGGACCTCGCCGGCGCGGGCGCGGTCGCCGCGCTCTGGGGCGGCGCGCGCTCGTTCCTGCGCCCCGCACCGCGCCTGCGCTCGGGGCTGCGTTTGCAGCGGTGCGGCGGGTGCGGCGGCAAGCAGGCCGCCACGACTCCCGCCGCCGCGGGACCGCCGGCCGCCTGCGAGCCGACCGGCGCGCGCCTCAGCGCCGTGACCGAAGGGGCGCCGTTTGCCGAGACGGAGGTGACGCTCGGCTACACCAGAGTCGACACCGCCGCGAGCCAGCTCCAATGCAGACCGCAGTTCGCGGCCGGCTCCACGCCGGGCACCTGCTCCTTCACTCCCATGCCCCTGCGGTTGAACGTGATCTCGAGATACGTAAAGGCGGGAAACTACCCCCACCCCCAGCGCCGCACGATGCCGTCGCATTGCGGCGAGCTCCCCATCGTGTTCGAGATCACGGACCCGATCGCCGACCTGGCAAAGCAGGGCGAACAGGAGCATTGCGCCGATATCAAGCTGGCCTTCGACCGGACTCTTCGACCTTGCTCCGAGGCTCTCACACGCCTCGCCGGCACCGCGACGGCCGGCCGGAACCCGGATGAGTGTTTCGCGGACCTGGTGCAGAAGCTTGGTTTCAATCCCGCCGCCTGCACCCGGGAGTTCTTGCAGCTCCGCGATGCGAGCGCACAGCGAGACGTCAAGAAATGGCACACCTTCGAACCGTACCGGATCTCCGCGAATTGCGATACGGGGGCCCTCTATCGGTACCGGC
>DASZHY010000345.1:0-4806 GCA_035949675.1 Thermoanaerobaculia bacterium | reverse complement strand
CAACCAGATCACGCTGGCCTCGCCACAGTCCCTTTCTCTGAATTCTACGGCGCACCGATCGGGGAAGGGATCGGTGCGCGGTCACCCCTCCTGGTGCTCGGGGCGGAGCAGGTCGAGGACCGTCTTGACCGGGGCGAAGGTCGAGTTGGGCACCTCGACGAAGACGGTGTTCCAGCCGGCCATGGCACCGTTCCACAGGCCGGGGCGCTCGAGGGCCTTGAGCGGCTGGCCCTCGTGCGACCTGGCGGCGATGAACACCGTCGACGGGTCGACGAAGCGGTCGAGGTCGTAGGGCCGTCCGGAAGTGTCGTGCAGCGCGCAGGCGATGTCGACCGGGCTGAAATGGGTGGAGGCGGCGAGCGCCGCCTGCTGGTCGGGCTCGGGACCGACCTGAGAGGTCTCGACGATCTGCAGCGACACCTCGCCGCCCGGCGACTCGACCCAGAAGGGTCCGCCGCCCGGCTCGCCGGTGTTGCGCACCACCCCGGCGACGCGCAGGGGCCGGTCGAGCGCCGAGATCAGCAGGCGGCGCCGCTCGGCGAGACTGGCGGTGACGAACCACGGCGGCACCTGGCGCGAGAGCTCGCGCTCGACGAAACGGGCGGCTCCGGCGAGCACCTCCTCGTCGGGATGAGCGGAGCCGAGCCCCTCGAGCAGGCGGCAAGCGCGCTCCCGGTAGGCCACCAGGGCACCGCCAAGCAGCTTCTTCCAGCGGGTGAGCTCCGGTTTCAAGCGGTCCGGCACCACGTTGTCGATGTTCTTGAGCAGCACGAAGCCGGCGCCTGCGTCGGCCAGCTGCTGCAGGTTGTCGAGCAGCGCGCCGTGCCCGCCGGGGCGGAAGAGCAGGGAGCCGTCAGCCAGCCGGAAGGGCCGGTGCTCGGCATCGACCGCCAGGGTGTCCGTCGAGCGGCTCTGGTAGGAGAAGCCGACCTCGAAGCGGCAGCCGAGCCGCCGCGCGAGCGCCGCACCCCGGTCCGCCAGCAAGGCTCGGAAGCCGGCCTCGTGCTGCCGCGAAACCGTGAAATGCAGGCGGCAGACGCCGTCGCGGCCCCGTGCGTAGAGCGCCGCCTCCACCAGGTGCTCCTCGAAGGGTGTGCGCGGGCCGTCCGGGTAGCGATGGAAGAGGATCAGCCCCTTGGGAAGCTCGGCGTAGCCGAGGCCCGCCGGGGTGAGGAGGCACGCCAGCACGGTGCGCCGCTCCGCCGGCGCCAGCGACCGTCCGCCGGCAGCAGGGTCGAGATGGACGCCATGGGCGGCGGCCGCCGCCGCCAGATCCGCGAAGAAAGCGAAGCGCGGCAGCTCGGCGAAGAAGGTCCCCGCCTCGGCGCCCTCTTTTCCAGCCGCACCCTCGAGCTGGTCGAGGTACTCGAGGAGCGGCTTGAACATCCGCGACGCGGCTCCCGAGGCGGGCACCAGCTTGTGGACGCGGCCGGCGCCCGCCGCCTCGTCGAAGCGCGCCGTCAGCTCCGGCTCGTCGTCGGGAAGGATGGCGCGGATGCCGTCGCCCAGGGTGCACGGGCGCAGCACCCGGGTATAGGGCGGCGGATGGCGAATCAGCTCGACGTGGCGAAGAGCTTCCTCGGGCGTGATGCCCAGGCGCTCCATCTGGTCGAGGTCGCGGTCGCTGAACAGGCTCGGTTCGGTCATCGCGGCACGGCTGGGTTGGCTAGTGATGGGACACTAGACTAGGTGCCGGTGCCGGATTTCGCCATCAGGCCGCGGTAGGCGGCCAGCCGCGGCCGCAGCTCGGCGAGGCGCGGCCAGGTGCGGTCGCGGTCGTTGAGCAGCGGGGCGACCTGCGGCCACTCGATCCCTACCTCGGGATCGTCCCACGCCAGGCCGATCTCGTCCGGCCGGTTGTAGAGGTCGGTGCACTTGTACTCCACGTGGGCGCTGTCGCTCAACACCAGGAACCCGTGCGCGCATCCCGGCGGCACGTAGAGCTGCCGGAAGTTGTCCTGGGACAGCACCTCGGACACCCACTGGCCGAACGCCGGCGAGTCCGGCCGCAGGTCGACCGCGACGTCCAAGACCTCGCCGATCACGGCCCGTACCAGCTTGCCCTGGGGGTGCTCGAGCTGTGCGTGCATGCCGCGCAGGATGCCGCGCGCCGCCGAGAAGGAGTGGTTGTCCTGCACGAACTCGCCGGGCAGGCCGTGGTCCTGGAACTTGCGGCGGTGGAAGGTCTCCAGGAAGAAGCCGCGCGGATCGCGCAAGACGTTCAGCTCGATCAGCGCGACGCCGGGGATCTTGGTCGCGGTGATCTTCACGTGGGGGTGCCCAGGCCCAGGCGTTCCCGCCGATAGCGATCGGCCTGCACGGCCTCGCACCAGGGGCGGTGCTCGAGGTACCAGCGCACCGTGCCGGCGACGCCCGATTCGAAGTCGTAACGCGGCTCCCAGGCGAGCTCGCGGCGTGCCTTGCTGTCGTCGATGGCATAGCGCCGGTCGTGCCCGGGACGGTCGGCGACGAAGCTCTTCAGGTCCCCGTAGGCACGGACGCCGCTTGCCGCGAGCGCCGGGTTGCCGGCGGCCGGCAGCTCGCGCTCCAGGACCTCGCAGAGCGTGTCGACGATCTGCAGGTTGGTGCGCTCGCTGCGGCCGCCGAGGTTGTACTTCTCCCCCGGCTGACCCTGGCTTAGGGCGGCGAGCAGGCCGCGGCAGTGATCCTCGACGTGCAGCCAATCGCGCACGTTGCCGCCGTCGCCGTAGATGGGGAGCGGGCGCCCCTCGACGGCGTTGAGCACCATCAACGGGATCAGCTTCTCGGGGTACTGGTAGGGGCCGTAGTTGTTCGAGCAGTTGGTGATCAGCGCGGCCAGGCCGTAGGTCTCGCGGTAGGCCCGCACCAGGTGGTCGGCGCCGGCCTTCGACGCGGCATAGGGCGAGTTGGGCGCATAGGGAGTGGTCTCGCTGAAGGCGCCGTCCGCTCCCAGGCTGCCGTAGACCTCGTCGGTCGAGACGTGCAGGAACCGGAAGCCGTCGCTGTTCGCCTGGTGGTGGCGCGCCGCGTCGAGCAGCTCGAAGGTGCCGACGAGGTTGGTCTGGATGAAGGCGCTGGGGTCGTCGATCGAGCGGTCGACGTGGCTCTCGGCGGCGAAGTTCACCACTGCCGACGGCCGCTGGTCGGCGAAGACGCGGCGCACCTCGGCACGGTCGGCGATGTCGCCGGCGATGAACCGGAGGCGCGGGTGCCCCCATACGTCGGACAGGTTCTCGAGGCTGCCGGCGTAGGTGAGCTTGTCGAGCACGACCACGCGCGCGTCGGTCTCGGCAAGGACCAGCCGCACGAAGTTGCAACCGATGAAACCGGCGCCGCCGGTGACCAGGAGTGTGTGCATGGGCGTGGTTCGCGCCGCCTGTCAGGGGGCGGTGCGGCGCGGGGGAGCGGCTCCGCCGGCGCGGAGTATATACAATCGCCGCGCGCGCGACCCCCGCGACCCCGAGGTCGCCAACCATCGACCGCATCACACCCCCAGGAGACCCACAGTGACGCCATTTCAAGCCGTCGTGCTGTCGCTGGTCCAGGCGGTGACCGAATTCCTGCCGATCAGCTCGTCCGGCCACCTCATCCTGGTGCCGTACTTTCTTGGCTGGCCGGACCAGGGCCTGACCTTCGACGTCGCCGCGCACTTCGGCACCATGCTGGCCGTCGTCGCCTACTTCCGCAGCGACCTGATCGACCTGGTGGGAGGCTTTTTCAGCGGTGCGCCGGGGCGCCACGACTTCGATCCGCGCAGGCTGGGCTGGGCCCTGATCGTGGGCACGATCCCGGCGGCCCTGGCGGGACTGGCCCTCGAGTCGACCATCGAGGCCCACCTGCGCTCGCCGGCGCTGATCGCCTGCACCACCTTGTTCTTCGGCCTGGTGCTGCTCGTGGCCGACCGCGCGGGACGCCAGCAGCGCGACCTCGCCAGCCTCGGCGTGGGTGCGGCGCTGATCATCGGCCTGGCGCAGGCGCTGGCCCTGGTGCCGGGGACCTCGCGCTCCGGCATCACCATCACCGCCGCGCTGCTGCTCGGCTTCACCCGGCCGGCGGCAGCGCGCTTCGCCTTCCTGCTCTTCATCCCGGTCGGCGTGCTGGCCGGCGGCCACGACCTGCTGAAGCTGTGGCGGACGGGCGAGCTGTGGAGCCAGATGACCCCCATCCTGATCGCCATCGTGGTGTCAGGAGCCGCGGGGTACCTGGTCATCGGCTGGCTGCTGGACTGGCTGCGCCGCCGGCCTCTTACGGTTTTCGTGGTCTATCGCGTAGCGCTGGCGATCGTCATCGCAGTGACGCTTCTGATGAGGCGGTAGCGCCTGGAAGGCCGTGAGTGGGTGCGTGAGTGGGTGGTGGTACCAGGCCGAAGCGTGGAGTACCGGGGAGGGGTTTAAGAGTGATTTTCCATATTGACAACAATCAATAAGTCGGGTTAGCCTGCGAATGCGGGGAGGCAAAGCTCCTCCTCTCATCCCTCCCGAAAAGGAGCGCCTAGCGGCGCTCCTCTTTTTATGCAGGGGCTTGACCGCGGTCGCCTCTGCCGGGCGGCCATGCGACCGGCGGCCCCTCCGGCCTACGGTCGAGGGCCGAGACCGCCTGTGCCCTATCCAGGCTCCGCAGGCCAAATACGGTCCAGGTAGGAAAGGACACTCGCAGGAGAACCCGATGGCTGAAGGGAGGAGGAGGGCCGCGGGAGGCATCCCCCAGGACTGCGACTCAAAGGGGGAGCAAGGCCAATGTGCCCCGACATAAGGTGGGTGGCCGGAGGGATACCACCAGGTCGGAGTGGGAGGAGGAGGGCCGCGGGAGGCATCCCCCAGGACT
>DASZHY010000344.1:0-4653 GCA_035949675.1 Thermoanaerobaculia bacterium | reverse complement strand
GATGTCCAGCGGGAAGCCCAACGCCGTGAGCGCGTCGCCGGGCTGGGGCGGCGTGTGCGCCACCTCGAGACCCGATACGGCGGGCGGTTGGTCGGCGTCGAGGAGCGCGAGATCCGAGCGGCTGAGGACCGCGCGGAGATGTCCCGCCCTGGTCACCTTCGCCGTCTGATAGTAGAGGTCGATGCTGGCGGCTCCTTCCACCGCATGCAGCGCGGTCACCACCTGGCGGGTTCTGCCCCACACAAAGCCGGTCGCAAACGTGGTCCTGCCGTCCCCGGTCTTGCAAATGACCTTCACCACCGAGGCGGTGGTCGCGGCGAGGGGGTCTTTGGCGGCGGCGGCGTTGACGGTCGCGCCCCGGAGGGCGCCAGCGCCCAGCAGCATGCAGCCTGCCGCCGCGAGAGACGCGCGGCTGATCAGGGCTCGCATGCCACCCGCCACAGGAACTCGAGCACCGGCAGCCGCTCTTCCTCGCGCGGGACGTGCTTCTCCACCTGCTCGGCGGCCTTTTCCCAGCGGCCCTTTTCGAGCCGATAGGCGTTCAACACCTCGGCAGCGTTCTTGTAGCGGCTGGGTTCGAGGCGGGGACAGTCATCGGACGTGGTACCCGCGTAGAGGCCCGTGGGCAATGCGGCCGCGGCGCCCGCCTGCGGCGCTGCCGCGGCCTTGCCGCCTTCCGCGGACATCCCGGCGTTCCTGAAGCGCACGATCGCCCGCGCCTCGTCGGGCGAAAAGCCTGCCTCCGTCCACTGCCGGAGCTGGTCGCGGATCGAGGGGGTCAAGGCGTCGTGGCTGCGGAGATAGAGGCCCGAGAGCACTCCAGCCGCGCACAGGATGGCAAAGGCGCCGACCCGCGCCAGCATCGCCTGGTCCGGGAGGATCGCCGCCGCACCTGCCTGCTCCGTCGGCTTGAGCCCCAGCAGGACGATGGCGGCGGCGGCCACGATCCCCAGCAGCGATGCCACGACCGGCGAGAGCGCAAGCCCGGCGAGGAGCCCGACCAGCAGTCCCAGGCTCCCCGCGGCGAAACCCTGATAGACGGTCTTCATGGGCCCTCCAGGACGCGGGGGGGAGGCGTCTAATTATGCCTTAAACGAGTCTCTGCCGACGGATTACGTCTATCCATTCAGGAGGCAGCCACCGCGGCGACCGAGCCTGGGGCAGCAGATCCGAGGTCGGCCCGATCCGCACCACCGCTGCAGAATCGACGGCTTTGTCGAGAAATCCAACCGGGTCCTATACTTGGGACGCCATGCCGCCGCGGTTCGATGGAGAGGCCCTGACCCTGGAGCTGGCGGTCGCGGACCTGCTCGAGAGCTCGTTGCTGCGCAGCCTCGGGTTCGCCAACCGCGGCGGCTACGAGCGGCTGTGGCTCGGCCAGGCCATCCATAGCCGCTACCAGGAAAAGCAGCTCGCCGACGACGCCACCTACCGCCGGGAAGTGGTCGTCCGCCACAGCTTCGAGCAGCGCGGCTGGCAGGTGACCGTGCAGGGCCGCATCGACGGCCTGCGCCACGAGCCCGACGGCACCCTGGTCGTCGAGGAGATCAAGTCGGTGCGGCGCGGCGGCGCGCTGCCGCCCGCGGTGCGCGAGATCTATCAGCGCCAGGCGCTGCTCTACGCCTGGATGCTGGCGCGCAGCCCCGCGATCGTCGAGATCAGCGGCGGGCCTGCCGCGCCGGCGCCGCCGCCCACGCCGGCAGCGAGGGCGGCGAGGCCCGCTGTCCGGGCGGAGCTGGTGCTGATCGCCATCGGCAGCGACGAGGTCGAGCGCGAGGAGCTGCCGCTCCACCTCGAAGCGCTCGAGGCCGCCGTGCGGCGGCGCATCAACGCGCTGCTGCGCGCCTACGAGGCCGAGGCGCTGCGGCGGCAGGAGCGGCGGCGGGCGGCGGAGCGCCTCGAGTTCCCGTACCGCGAGCTGCGCCCGGGCCAGGAGCTGATCCTGGCGGCGGTCGAGACGGCGGTGGCCAACCGCGAGCACCTGCTGCTGCAGGCGACGACCGGCATCGGCAAGACCGTGGCGGCGCTCTACCCGGCGCTGCGCTACTGCCTGGCCCACGACAAGCGGTTGTTCGTGCTCACCGCCAAGACGACGCAGCAGGAGATGGCCACGGCGGTCCTGCAACTGCTGAACCAGGACGCCGCCTTCCGCTCGCTGCGCCTGCGCGCCAAGGCCAAGATGTGCGCCAACGACCAGGTCATCTGTCACGAGGAGTACTGCCGCTTCGCCAAGGACTACGCGCTCAAGCTGCAAACCTCGGGGGTGGTCGCCGAGATCTACCAGCGGCATGCCGCGATCGAGCCCGACGACGTCTTCCGCGCCGCGCGGGCCGCCGAGGTCTGCCCCTTCGAGGTGAGCCTCGAGCTGGCGGCGCGCGCCGAGGTGACGGTCTGCGACTACAACTACGCTTTCGACCCCTACGTGTCGCTGCCGGACTTCTCGCCGGACCAGGACCTTTCCGACGCCGTGCTGGTCATCGACGAGGTGCACAACCTGGTCGAGCGCGGCCGCGGCTATTACAGCCCGGAGCTTTCGGCGGGTGCGGCGCGCCAGGCCGCGGCGGCGTTCGGCCACCTCGGGGAGCCGATCTACCGGCGCCTCTCGGCGCTGTGCCTGAAGCTCGCCGCCATCGTCGAGGACACGGTGCACGACTGCCTCGACGATCTTGGCGGCGGCTCGGCTGGCTCGGGTGCCGGCGCCGCCGGCCTCGAAGCCTCAGGCGAGGACGGCGTGGGGGCCGGCCGGGGACGCGACCGCGCCGTGGAGGCGCCGCTGCCCGAGGAGCTCTTCTGGCGGCTGCGGCCGGAGCTCGACGCCGCCTTCGTCGACTACCTCGAGCACCAGCGCGACCACCGCAGCTTCCGCGCCGAGGACCCCTTCGTCGAGCTCTACTTCGATTTCCTGCGGTTCCTCAACGGTCTGGCGTCGGCCGACGCCGCCTTCAGCCAGTTCGTCGAGATCTGCCGCGGCGATTGCCGCGTCCGGGTGCTGTGCAAGGACCCCAGCCGTTTCCTGGGTGCCGTGATCAACCGCGCCCACACCGCCATCGGCCTGTCGGCCACCCTGTCGCCGCCCGAGTTCTACACCGGCCTGCTGGGCTTCGCCGCCGGCCGCACCGCCTTCGTCGAGATCCCCAACCCCTTCCCCGCCGGCAACCGGCGGGTGGTCATCGACGCCACGGTCGCAACCGCCTACCGCCATCGGCCCGCCAACTACGAGCCCATCGCCGAGCGCCTCACCGCCTTCGCCGAGGCTGTGCCGGGCAACTGCCTCGCGCTGTTCCCCAGCTATGCCTTCCTCGCCGAGGTGGCGGGGCGCATGCGCCTGCGCAGCAAGCGCCTCTTCGTGCAGCGTCAGGCCGACAGCGACAAGGAGCGCGAGGCGCTGCTCGCGACGCTGCGCGCGGCGGTGCTGGGAGACGTGCTGCTTGCTGCGGTCGCCGGCGGGGCGTTCGCCGAGGGAGTGGACTACCCCGGCGACATGCTGCGCGCGGTGGCGGTGGTCGGCCCCTGCCTGCCGGCGCTCACCTTGGAGCGCCAGCTGCTCAAGGATTACTACCAGGAGCGCTTCGAGCGCGGCTTCGAGTACGCCTTCGCGGTCCCCGGCATGACCCGCGTGGTGCAGGCCGCCGGCCGCCTCATCCGCTCGCCCCACGACACCGGCATCATCGCGCTCTTCGACCAGCGTTTCCTCGAGAGCCCCTACCGCAAGCACCTGCCGTCCGACTGGCTCCCCGACCAGGGCGCTGCCGGCCTGGTCGGCGACCCCGCCGGTGCCGCCGCGGAGTTCTTCCGCGTCCTCAGCCGGCGGCCTTGAGACGGCGGGGCCAATCCAAGCCATCCAGCCCTACGGGTGCCAATATCGAGAGGAGAGCGGAAATGAAAGGCTTCAAACAGTTCTTGTTGCGCGGCAACGTCGTCGACCTGGCAGTGGCGGTGGTCCTCGGTGCAGCGTTTGGCGCGGCGGTCACGTCGCTGGTCAAGGACCTGATCACTCCGCTCATCGCCGCGATCGTGGGCAAGCCCGACTTCTCCGCCATCGTCCTCGAGGTCAACGGCAGCAAGCTCCTGGTGGGGGACTTCTTCAACGCCCTGCTCTCGTTCGTGCTCATCGCGACCGCTGTCTACTTCTTCGTCGTCCTGCCGGTGAACGCGGCCACTGCACGCATGCGCCGCGGCGAAGTGCCGCCGGACCCGACCACCAAGAGCTGCCCCGAGTGCCTCAGCCAGGTTCCGATCGCCGCCCGTCGCTGCGCCTTCTGCACCTCGCTCCTGGACACCGCGCCGCGGCCGTAGCCGGCCGGCGACGGCGCCAGGGCGCCGGTGGAGCGCCTGCTGGTCTGATCCGCCGCGGCTCAGCCGCGCCGGCCCGCGGCGCGTCCCTGAGGGGTGGCGCCTGCCGCGGGCCGGCGGCGAAGCTCTGGTCCTACGTCTCGTTGCTACGTCTTGTTGCTACGTCTTGCGGCGCGCCTCGTCCGCTTGCAGCGCCAGGCGGAACAGCAGCTCGACGAACCCGTCCGACTTGCCGTTGACGGTGTGGCCGATGAAGAGCCCGTCGTCGACGAAGCCCTGCACCGCGGCCATCGCACCGGAATTCTGCGTCGAGGTCGGGCGGATGATCGCCACGGGCGGGAAGCTCGGATTGAGGAAGTG
>DASZHY010000343.1:0-4126 GCA_035949675.1 Thermoanaerobaculia bacterium | reverse complement strand
CCCGTCCGACTTGCCGTTGACGGTGTGGCCGATGAAGAGCCCGTCGTCGACGAAGCCCTGCACCGCGGCCATCGCACCGGAATTCTGCGTCGAGGTCGGGCGGATGATCGCCACGGGCGGGAAGCTCGGATTGAGGAAGTGGGTTGGCTCGGGCATGATCAGGTTGGCCTGCAACGTGTCCCCGTTGAGAGACTCCGGGTTCGTCTCGCCCTGAGCGCCGTGGAGGTCAGGAAAAGTCACCGAGCTGCCCGTGGACCCCGGGAAGCCGGTGTCTTGGTCGGAGATCGGCAGCGCATTGCCAGCCTTGTCCTGCCAGGTCTGGAAGTGCATGGTCTCGCTCGGCCCGATGGCCAGCAGGATGCGCAGGACCTCGGGATTGGTCACGTGCTGGGCCAGCGTCGGATAGAGGCTGGTGCCGCCCTGCTCGACGAACGCGAAATGGAACCCCGCGGTGAAGGCGATCGCCTGCAGGTGCGCGGTGATGGACTTGGTATTGTCGTCGCTGACGCTGCTGCCGGCGGTGTCGGCGTCGGTCCGGGGAATCGCCGTGTGCTGCCCGACGTGCAAATCCGGAACTGCCTGCACGAACTTCGCACCGCCGTCGACGTCGGGGTTGGTGATGCTGCGATAGCGCGACCAGAAGCTGGTGTCGATGGTCAGCTGGGTGAGATTGGTGAGCCGCCCGCCGTCGCCGCGGTAGTTCTGGTTCGCGCCGGCCGCCTTGCTGGTCGGCAAGTGACGAAACGGCTCGAGACTGACCGGCGATGCGCCTTTCGCTTCCAGGTACTTGGCCAGGAACGCCGCATGGCTGATCTCGTCGTCGGTGTTGTCGTGGATGTACTGGGCCATGTCGCCGTCCAGGATCGTCAGCGCCGCCGTGTAGAGCGAGTTCCCGCCGTTGACTCCGGAGACTTCGTTGTCCTGGGTCCCGCCGAGCTCCGAGTATTGAATCCACAGGTCGGCCTCGATCGTCTCCAAGGCCTGCAAGAACCGGAGGATCGCGACGTCCCCCTTGGTGATCGGCAGCACGCCGGCGGCGTCGCTCTCGAGGCTGGCCGGGCCGCCGGCCAGCAACTCGGCCTTCAGGGCGCTGGGCAAGAGCCCGGCACCCAGAGTCGCGGCGCCCGCCGCCAACATCCCGTTCTTCATGAATGCGCGTCGGTCGTTACCTTTCATCGATTTTCTCCTTTTCCGAATTTCGAATTTCGGGCCACGCGGCGCACGGGCCGTCCGGGGCACGCGCCGCGGCGCGCGCGGCCGGCCGCGGCTCCGCCTGTCGCCTGTCGCGGCACTCCTGGCTCGTCGGAGCGTGGGAGACGTGGCGATCGTCGGCAGCCGCGCGGCTGAGCAGCCCGGCGTCCCAGCGCTGCCTATGTGTCCGGCTCCGCGGCGCGCAGGTTCAGCGGCCACCAGGTCCCGGCGGTCCGGCCGGACCGCTCGCGGGCGTCGGGAATCTGCTACCCTGTGAAGGTTGTTTCAGCACCATGGCCCGCCAAGGCGCCGCGCCCGCGGCGCCGCTGGGGCCGGCAAACGAGCGCGGAGCTACCCGAGAGCATGAGCACCCTTGCCGACCACGTGTCGCGGCGGCGGACGTTCGCGATCATTTCGCACCCCGACGCCGGGAAAACGACGCTGACCGAGAAGCTGCTGCTGTTCGGCGGCGCGATCCAGCTCGCCGGCGCGGTCAAGGCGCGCGGCGACGCCCGCCGGGCGCGCTCGGACTGGATGCAGGTCGAGCAGGAGCGCGGCATCTCGGTGACCGCTTCGGTGATGACTTTCGACTACGCCGGCTGCACCTTCAATCTGCTCGACACCCCCGGCCACGAAGACTTCAGCGAGGACACCTACCGCACCCTGACCGCCGTCGACTCGGCGGTGATGGTGATCGATGCGGCCAAGGGCATCGAGGCGCAGACCCGCAAGCTGTTCGAGGTCTGCCGCCTGCGCGACGTGCCGATCGTGACGTTCATCAACAAGCTGGACCGGGAGGCTCGCGATCCGCTCGAGCTGATGGACGAGATCGAGAGCACCCTGGCGCTCGCCGTCACCCCCGCCTCGTGGCCGATCGGCATGGGCCAGAGCTTCCTCGGCTGCTATGACCTGTTCCACGAGCGGCTGGTGCTGCTCGAGCGCGGCGGCCAGCAGGGGTCGGCGCGCCAGCGCGGGGCGCTCCCCGCCATCCGCGACGGCGGGCATGCCGGCCTCGACGACCCCCGTCTCGATCAGCAGCTGCCCGCGGGCGCGGTCGCCAAGCTGCGCGAGGACGTCCACATGGCGCGCGGCCTGTGCCCGCCGTTCGAGCTCGCGAGCTACCGCGGCGGCCACCTGACGCCGGTCTACTTCGGCAGCGCCCTCAACAACTTTGGCGTCCGCGAGCTGCTCTCGGGCCTGGTCGAGCTGGCGCCGCCGCCGCGGCCGCAGCCGGCCGAGAGCCGCGCCGTCGACCCGACAGAGGAAGCGGTCACCGGCTTCGTCTTCAAGATCCAGGCGAACATGGACCCCAAGCACCGCGACCGCGTCGCCTTCGTGCGTCTCTGCTCGGGGCGCTTCCGGCGCGGCATGAAGCTCTTTCACGTGCGCAGCGGCAAGACCCTGGGCATTCCGAGCCCGGTGCTGTTCCTGGCCCAGGACCGCGAGCTCGCCGAGGAGGCGTGGGCCGGCGACATCATCGGCATTCCCAACCACGGCAACCTGCGCATCGGCGACGCCTTGACCGAGGGCGAGCCGCTGCGCTTCACCGGCATCCCCAGCTTCGCTCCCGAGATGCTGCGCAAGGTGCGGCCGCAGGACCCGATGCGCGCCAAGCACCTGGGCAAGGCGCTGCTGCACTTAGCCGAGGAGGGCGCGGCCCAGGTCTTTCGCCCCAGCCTGGGCACCGAGTGGATCGTCGGCGTCGCCGGCGCCCTGCAGTTCGAGGTGCTGGCCGACCGTATTCGCACCGAGTACGGCATCCCGGTGCACTTCGAGGGCACGTCGCTGTTCACCGCGCGCTGGGTGGAGGCCGAGGACCACCAGGCGTTCAAGCGCTTCTCCCACGCCAACCATGCCAGCATGGCCGAGGACCACGACGGTCTGCCGGTGTTCCTCGCCCGCAACGCCTGGCATCTCAAGACGACCGGCGAGGACTGGCCGGCGATGCGCTTCCTGAAGACCCGGGAGCAGGTGCAATGAGCGCCGGCGGCGGCGGGCGGCAAGACGGCGGCGCCGGCCCTGCCGGCCCGCCCCGCCCGGACATCCGGCAACCCCTGCCGGCGACCGAGGCGACCGAGCCGACGGAGCCGACGGAGCCGACGGAGGTTATCGAGACCGATACCGCCGTCGAGACCAGGCGCCGGCTGCAGCGGCCGCGCCGCTACCAGGTGGTGTTCCACAACGACGACTACACGACCATGGAGTTCGTCGTCGCCATGCTGATGAAGCACTTCCGCAAGCCGCCGGCGGAAGCCATGCACATCATGCTCCTGGTGCATCACAAGGGCGCCGGCGTGGCCGGCGTCTATACCCGCGACGTCGCCGAAACCAAGGTCGCCGAGGTCACCGCCGAGGCGCGCGAGCAGGGCATGCCCCTGCTGCTCACCGCCGAGCCGCAGGACGCCGATCCCGTCAGCCCCGGAGGCCACCAGTGAGACTGTCCGAGGACCTCGAGATCGCGCTCACCGTGGCGGTCACCGAGGCCGGCCGTCTCGGCCACGAATATGCGGGCCCGGAGCACCTGCTCTATGCCCTGACCTTCGACGAGGCCACGGGCAAGGTGCTGCGCCACGCCGGCGCCGACCTCGACCTGCTGCGCCGCCAGCTCAACGGCCAGCTCGAGGAGGAGCTGCGGGAGCTTCCCCGCGGCCGGCCGGGACGCGACGCCGGGGGCAAGCCACGGACGCCCCGCTCGGCCCGCTCGGCCGCCCCGACTGGAGCCAGGACCGAGCCGCGCCTGTCGCTCGGCCTGCGGCGGGCGCTCGAATGGGCCGGGGCGCACGCCGAGGCGGCCGGCAAGACCGAGATCCAGGGCGCCGACGTGCTGGTGGCGATGCTGTCCGAGGTCGATTCGCCAGCGGCCGAGCTGCTGGAAAGCCAGGGCGTGACGCGCCTCGACGTGGTCAGCTACCTGGCGCACGGCATCTCGAAGCTG
>DASZHY010000342.1:0-34042 GCA_035949675.1 Thermoanaerobaculia bacterium | reverse complement strand
CGCATGTTCGGCGAGGCGGCGCAGCGCTACCCGGCGAGCCCGGCGCTGCGCCGCGGGCGTCTCGAGCTGACCTACGGCGAGCTCGATCTGGCCTCGGATCGCGTCGGCGCCGCCCTGCGGGAGCAGGGCGCCGGCCAGGGTCGACCGGTCGCGATCCTCTGCGAGCAGCCGGAGGACGTGATCTGCGGCGTGCTCGGAGCGCTCAAGGCCGGCGCCGTCTTCGTCCCGCTCGATCCGCGGACCCCGGAACGCCGGTTGCAGGCCATGCTGGACGCGGTCGTGCCGGCGGCCTTCGTGGTCGGGGAGGGCCCTGCCGCGGATCTCGCCGCGGCGTTGGCAGCGCCGGGCGGCGGCCCTCCGGTCCTGCGCATGCAAGGCGGCGTGCTCGCCGACGCCGCCGACCCCAACGGCGCCGGACCCCGGGAGCTGCAGGAGCTCGGGCCTGACGACCCTTGTTATCTCTATTTCACCTCGGGCTCCACGGGGCAGCCCAAGGCCATCACCGGCCGCTTCAAGAGCATCGCCCACTTCATCCGCTGGGAGATCGAGGCCTTGGGCGTGGCGGCGGGCTGGCGGGTCAGCCAGCTGATCAATCCGTCGTTCGACGCCTTCCTGCGCGACGTCTTCGTGCCCCTGTGCGCCGGCGGGACGGTCTGCATCCCTCCCGACCGCGAGACCATCGCGGATGCCCGCCGCTTCGTCGCCTGGCTGGCCGAGGAAGGCATCCAGCTCGTCCACTGCGTCCCTTCTTTCTTCCGCACGCTGCTGCATGGGGAGCCGGGCCCCTTGCCGTCGCTGCGCTACGTGCTGATGTCGGGCGAGCCGCTGCTGCCGGCCGACGTCAAGCGCTGGCAGGAGCGGCAGGGCACCTCCACCCGGCTGGTGAACCTCTACGGCCCCTCGGAAACCACCATGACGAAGCTCGTCTACTTCGTCGAGCCCGCGGACGGCGACCGCCGGACGATCCCGATCGGCAAGCCCATGCCCGGGGCCCGCGCCCTGGTGCTGGATCCCCACGGCAAGGTATGCCCGCCGCGCGCCGTCGGCGAGATCTACATCCGCACGCCGTACCGGTCGCTCGGTTACTACGGGCGGCCGGACCTGACCGCCGAGGTCTTCGTCCGCAATCCCTTCACCAACGATCCGGACGACCTGGTCTACAGGACCGGGGACCTCGGGCGCGTCCTCGAAGACGGGAACCTCGAGTTCCTCGGCCGCAAGGACGGCCAGGTCAAGATCCGTGGCGTCCGCATCGAGCTCGCCGAGATCGAGAACCTCCTGCTGTCCAATCCCCGGGTCCGCGAGACGGTGGTGGTGGACCTCGCCAACCCGGACGGCACCAGGTTCCTCTGTGCCTACGTGGTGGTGGACGGCCAGCCAGACAAGGCCCCGACCGACGGGCTGCGCGACTTCCTCGCGGAGAGCCTGCCCGAGCACTCTCTCCCCTCGGTCTTCGTCGCGCTGGACGAGCTCCCCAGGACGTTGAGCGGCAAGGTCGACCGCCGGGCCCTGCCGTCGCCCGAGAGGGCGCGCGAGGCCAGCGACCAGGAGCTGGAGCAGCCCCGCTCGGCCACGGAAGAGATCGTGGCCGGCCTGTTCGCACAGGTCCTCGGTCTCGGCCGGATCGGCATCCACGAACGCTTCTTCGAGATCGGCGGCCACTCGCTGCTGGCCACGAAGGTCCTGGCCCGCGTGCGCTCGGCCTTCGACGTCGAGGTGCCGCTGCGTGCCCTCTTCGCTCATCCCACCGTCGCGGGTCTGGCCCAAGAGGTCGAAGAAGCGCTGCGCCGACCGGGGCGCGGCGGCGCCGCGGAGGCGCCGACGATCAGCTCCTTCCGCCACGACCGCGGCTCGCCGCCGCCGCTGTCGTTCGCGCAGGAGCGCTACTGGGCCGGGCGCCATCTCGAAGCCCGCACGGTGGCCTCGACCGTGCCGCTGCTGATGCACCTGGCGGGCCCGTTCGACCGCGTCTTGCTGCGGCGGGCGCTGGCGGCGCTCATCGATCGCCACGAGCTGCTGCGGACGAGCTTCCGGGAGGGTCCGGCAGGGCCGTTCCAGGTCATCCACGCCGCGGTGGCCGTGGCCTGCCGCGAGGTCGATCTCGCACGGCTCCCCGCCGCGGAGCGGATGGCGGCGGTGCAGCGGTTCAGCATCCTCGACGGGCGGTTGCCCTTCGACTACGAGCAGGCGCCGCTGCTGCGCGTGACTCTCTTCCGCTGCGCGGCCGAGGAGCACCTCCTCCTCTTCACCATCCACCACGTCGCCGCGGACTGGTGGTCGGTCTCCATCCTGTTCCGCGAGGTGTCGGCGCTCTATGCCGCCTTCCGTGCCGGCCGTCCCTCCCCATTGCCGCCGCCCGTCGCGCAGTTCCAGGATTTCGCGCGCTGGCAGCGGCGCCTCTCCCGGGAGGAGGAACAGGCCAGCCAGGTGACCTTCTGGCGGGAGCACCTGCGCGGCGCCGTGCCGATCGATCTCGCCAACTTCAACGGGGGCCGGCCGCGTCCCGGCCAGCGGACGTTCGCCGCCGGGATCGAGGGGGTGTTGGTGCCGGCAGAGCTCGAAAGGCAGCTCGAAGCATTTGCCGCGCAGCACGGCGTGACTCTGTTCGTGACGCTCCTGTCCGCCTTCAAGGCGCTGCTGCTGGACGAGACGGGGCAGGACGACCTCGTCGTCCCGTGCAGCTTCGCCAACCGCAACCAGCTCGAGACGGAGTCGCTGGCCGGCAACCTTGCCACCGGCCTCCCCTTGCGCACGCGGCTCAGCGGCGTCGGGACCTTCCGCGAGCTGCTGCTGCGGGTGCGGGACGTGACCCTCCTGGCCCACGATCATCCGGACATCTTCTGGGAACCGGTGGTCGAGGGCATGAGCTTCCTCGAAGAGGGGGATCGGGGAGGGCTCACCACCTTCCGGGTCCTGTTCCAGTTCGTCAAGCAGCCGGCCGAGGCGAAGGTCGCCTCCGACCTCCACGTCAAGCTGTTGCCGGTCGATACCGGCAAGATCCGCCTGGACCTGAGCCTGTTCCTCAGCCAGACGGAGAGGCTCGACGGGCGCTTCCGCTACAACCGCGACGTGCTCGACCCGGCGAGGGTCCTTGGCATGCGCGACCGCTTCTTGCGGCTTCTCGCCGGCATCGTCGCCGACCCCGAGCGCCCGCTGGCCGAGCTGCTCGCCGCTCCGAGCCGCGCGCCAATCCCGCCAGCGCCGGCGCTGGCGCCTGCCGGCGAGCCGGAGACGGTGAGCCGATGAGGGTGGCCGTGGTGACGGGAGCCAGCCGGGGGATCGGCCTGGAGATCTGCCGCCAGCTCGGCGCCGCCGGCTACACGGTGGTGCTCACCGCACGCGATCCGGACAAGGCGGCCAGGGGCCTGGATCGCTTGCGCCGGGAGGGGATCGACGCCCGTTTCCAGGCGCTGGACGTGACGGACGCCGCCCGCGCCCGGCAGGTTGCCGCAGCCGTCGCCGCGGAGCTCGGCCGGCTGGATGCGCTGGTCAACAACGCCGCGATCGCGCTCGACGCCCGGGCGACCGTGGCGGCTCTGGAACCGGACCTGATGCGGCAGACGCTCGAAACCAATCTCCTGGGAGCGCTCCACTGCTGCCAGGCCTTCCTTCCCCTCATGCTGCAGCAGGGGTATGGCCGGATCGTCAACGTGTCGAGCGGTCGGGGGTCCTTTTCCAGGCTCGGCTCCGGCGGGCCCAGCTACCGCATCTCGAAGACCGCCTTGAACGCCCTGACGGTGATCCTGGCCGACGAGCTCAAGGACTCAAACGTCCTGGTCAATGCCATGACCACCGGCTGGGTCCGCACCCGGCTCGGCGGCCTGAAAGCGCCGCGCTCGATCGCGGAGGGGGCGGAGACCGCAGTCTGGCTCGCCATGCTGCCGGACGACGGTCCGCGGGGGAAGTTCTGGAAGGACCGGGAGGAGCTTGCCTGGTAGACGCCTCATTGTTCGGTCAGGCGGCACATGTAGAGGTGGAGCCAAGACATCGATGATTCCCCTGACCCGCGCCACCGCGCCCGCGAGCAACCTGCTCGACTACTGGCACGAGGCGCGCCTGCGCGTCGCATCCGCGACGTCCACCTCCGTCCGCCCGGCTCCCAGGATCGTGCCATGGCGCTTTGCGCTCGAAGACGTCCTCAGGGTCGGATACGGCTTGCAGGCCCAGCCCCGCTTCGTCGGCGGCGCCTGGAACGAGGTCCGCTGGCGCACCACGCCGTCGGCGGGAGCGCTCTATCCGTTCGAGGTGATCGCGACCGTCGCCGGCGAGGGGAGCTATCTCTGGGACGTCGAGAAAGGGCGCCTCATCCTCTGCGACGCGCCGCCGCTGACCCTGGACGACCTGGCCGACGCCGGCCTCGTCACCCGGTCCGGGCAGCGCGTGGAGGCCCTGCTGACCTTCGTCGCCCGCCCCTGGCTGAGCATGAAGAAGTACCGCCTGCGCGGCTACGCCTACTGTCATCTCGACGTCGGGCACACCGCCACCAACCTGGCGCTCTACATGGCGGCGCTGGGCCACGATCCGGTCCTCCACCTGCGCTTCTCCCGAGCCTTCCAGGTGGAGCACCTGAAGCTCGAGGGCATGTGCCGCGAGCCTCTGGCGGTGCTCTCCTTCGCCACTGCCGGGCCGGGCGGCGAGGCCCATCCGGCAGCGGCGCCGTGCTCCGAGGCGCGCCTGCCGGCGATCGGCCTGGAGCTGCCCGGGGAGCTCGAGCTGCGGAGCTGGGAGTCGCTGCAAGGCTTCCTGTCGTTCGATTTCTCGCTGGCGCCCCCCGGCGAGCCCGCCGGCGCGGCCCTGCTCGCGGATGGCATGGAGGTCCCCGCGGCCTCGCTGCTGCCGCTTCCGGACGGCCGGCCGCCGATCTCTGCGGCAGCGGAGTGGCGCTCGGCGATCCTGGACCGGCGGTCGGCCAAAGGCTTTCGCCGCCAGAGCGTGAGCGCGGCGCAGATCGGCGAGCTGCTCGGCGTGCTGCGGGCGGCGGGCCTCCCCGCCGACTGCGCCCGCCACGGCGCGGTGCGGCTGGGCGTGCGCCTGGTGGCGAGCAACGTCGAGGGCTTGAGCGGCGTCTTCGCCTACGTGGCGCGAGGCCATGCGCTGCACCAGATCGACGCGCGGGTGGACGACCCCCGGCCTGCCTGCATGCACCAGGGGCTCGCCGGCAATGCCGCGGCGGTGGTGATCCTCCATGCTCCGCTCCGCGGCCTGGTCGATCGCTACGGTTATTCGGCCTTCGCCGAGCTGCACTTCCGGGCCGCCGAGCTGGGCCAGCGCCTGCACCTGGCCGCGACGCGGCTCGGTCCCCTGGGAATCACCTGCATCGGCGGGTTCGACGGCGAGCAGTGCGCCGTCCTTGCCCGCCTCGAGGCCGGCGAGGAGGCCGTCTACGTGATCCTGATCGGCGTCCGCGACGAATCGGTGTTCAAGCAGGACCAGATGAACGTGGCGTGGAGCCACGGCTACACCAACACCTTGGAAGACTGATGGCCGGCTCGCTGCTCGATCATCCAGCTTGCGCACGGCGCTTCACGCCCGAGCACCGGGAGTTGCGGCGCCGCGCCCTCGGCTGCTTCGACCCGGCGCGGCCGCGCGAGTGGGTGGACGGCGCCACCGGCTACCTGGCGAAGGCGCGGTGGGAGGAGCTCGGCCGGCTCGGCTTCCTGGGCGTTTCCCTCCCCCGCGAGCTGGGCGGCCAGGGTCTCGGTCTGCTGGGTGCGCTGATCCTCTCCGAGGCGGCGTCGGGGCTCGGGGACCTGGGCGTCTCCCTCGGCCTGCACTGCCAGACGGAGATCACCGCCCGGTGGCTGGCCACCGCGCATGCGCCGGAGGTGCGTGACCGCTATCTGCCCGGGATGATCGCCGGGCGCCTCGTCGGCTGCGCCTGCGACACCGAGCCCGGCCCGCAAGAGGGCGGGACGGAGCGGCGGCTGGAGGCGACGGCAGTGCGCGACGGCGGCGAGCTGGTGGTCCACGCGCGCAAGCTCTACGTCGTCAACGGCGCCAACGCCGATCTCTGTTTCGTGACGCTGAAGATCGACGGCGAGACGGCTACCGTCCTGGTGGAGAAGGACCGCCCCGGCGTCCGCGTGGTCAAGGTGTTCGACAAGCTCGGGACGCGCGCGATCGATCAGGCGATGCTCGAGTTCGACGGCGTGCGCGTGCCGGCCGCGAACCTCTCCCTGAAGCGCGGCGTGCGGCAGCTCATGCAGTGGAACAAGGTGATGACGGCAGCCCGCTTCCTGATGTGCGCCGACGCCTGCTCGCTCCACGGCCGCCTGCTCGATCGCATGCTGGAGTACGGCGCCCGGCGGATCGTGGAGGGGCGGCCGCTGGTGAGCTGGCCGGTCAACCGGCATGCCCTGGCCGGCGCCGCCGCGGACCAGGAGCTGATGCAGGCGGGCCTCGTCGATTGCCTGGAGCGGCTCGAGAGCGCGCGCAACGCCGTCGCCGAGGTCGCCGCGCTCAAGTGGTTCTGCGTCGACCGGACGTCGCGCTTCGCGGCCCTGTGCGCCGAGCTCCACGGCGGCGCGGGCTACATGTGGGACAGCGAGTTCCTGTTCGCCCAGGCGCAGATCCTGGGCCTCAAGATGGCGGGCGGGAGCCTCGCGGCCATGAAGACCATCGCCGGCCAGGCGCTCGCCTACCGCGAGGAGCTGGAGGCCCTGGCATGAGCGCGAGCCTGAGCGTCTGGGACGCGATGGACGCCTGCCTGGAACGCTTTCGCGGCCGCATGGCGGTGGCCGGGAGCGGGGAGGCGCTCTCCTACGAGGAGCTCGGCCGCCGGATTCATGAGGCGGCCTGTCTGCTGCGCCCCGCGGGGTGGGAAGCAGAGCCGCGCCGGCGGCGCGGCCGCGCGTCGTCACACGTGGGGCACGTGGGGCACGTGGGCCTTTGTCTCGCCAACCGCCCGGAGTACGTGGTCCTCTACTTCGCGGCGCTCGCCGCCGGCCAGCTGCCGCTGCTGCTCGACGCCAACTTCAACATCGGCGAGATCGAGGCGATCCGCGCCGATTGCGGCCTCGACTTCCTGGCGACGGAGCGGGCGAAGGCGGAAGCGCTGGCCCTGCCGGGCATGGGGGAGCCGATCCCCTGCGGCGAGGACGTCGTCTTGCTGCCGCTTTCCCGCGACGGCGAGCCGGCCCACGCGCCGCGGTCTTCCACGGAGGTCTGCCGCTTCACCTCCGGCACCACCGGACGGCCGAAGTGCCTGGAGTTCAGCGGCCACGCCGTGGTCTCCGCGGCCCGCAACTGGGTGCTCGGCACGGGGATGACCGGCGAGGACCGGACGCTGTGCCTGGCCGCCCTCTCGAACGGGCTGGCGTTCAACACCTCGCTGCTCTCGACCTTCCTCGCCGGCGCCGAGATCCACTTCCTCGCGGGGGCGCCGCTGACCCGGCCGGTGGCGCGCCGCATCGCCGATTCCGGGATCACCCGGCTGGTCGCGTTCCCCACCCTGTACCGCAACTTTGCGGCCCCGGGCGGGCCGGAGCGGGCGCTGCTGGCCGGGCTCACGCACGCGATCTCGGCCGGCGCGCCGCTCTGGCCGGCCGTCAGGGAGGAGTTCCGCGCGCTCTACGGCCTGGACGTCTCCGACTACTACGGGATCGCGGAGACCGGCCCCTGCACCTTCGAGCGGGACCCGGAGCACCACACCGGCCTGGGCCGGCCGCTGCCGGGCGTCGAGCTGCGGATCGCGCCCCGGCCCGAGGACGAGCCCGGGGCCGGCGAGGTGCTGGTGCGCACCGCGTCGATGGCCAGCGGCTATCTCAACCATCCCGGGTTGTTCGAGGCGCGCGTGGACGACGAGGGTTTCTACCATTCCGGCGACCGCGGCAGGATCGTCGACGGCCGGCTGCACCTCGTGGACGGGACCCGCGACCACATCAACGTCGCGGGGCGCAAGATCGATCCCACGGAGATCGTCGCCGTGGTCTCGGCGCTCGACGGCGTCGAGGATGCCGTCGCCTTTCCCGACGAGGACCTGAACCGCGAGGCGCTGGTGCACCTGGTGGTCGTCGCCGCCAGGCCGGAGGTGACCCGCGCGACCGTCGCCGAGGCCTGCCGCGCGCGGCTGGCGCCCTACAAGGTCCCCGGCCGCATCAGCTTCGTCCAGGAGATCCCGCGCACCGGCATCGGCAAGCCGCGGCTCGCCTCGCTCCGCGAGCAGCTCGCCGCGGGTAATAGAGGTTAGAGAGGAAACGCGGGATGACGAATGAAGAGGCGGCGGCGATGAAGAAGCGGGTCCAGCGGCTGGTCTACATCGCCGCGGGAGGCAGGATCAAGGAGGAGGACCTCGGCCGGTCCGACACCGACCTGCGGACCATCGGGCTCGACTCGCTCAGCTACCTCAACCTGCTGGAAGGCCTGGAAAGGACCTTCGGCGTCGCCATCGATCTCGACCAGGAGGAGGACCACAGCTTCCTCCACACGATCGACAACATCGTGGGCTATCTCGGCCGGAGGAGCACGGCGGCGTGATCGACCTGATGAGACCGACGGTCGCCGGGCCGGCCTCCTCGCTGGCGGAGGAATGGGCCGCCATGGAGCACCGGTCCGGCGTGCTGCCCCTCCTCGAGAGGTTCTTCGCGGCCAGGAAAGCATTCGCGGAGGTGGCCGCGGGCAGGGTGCGCGGCGCCCTGGGTCTCTTCACGCCGGCGCCCGAGCCGGGGTGGGAGGCCGCGGCGGTCGCCGGCGAGCCCGCCGGCGGGGGCCTGCTGGTGCGGGGCGACGTCCGCCTGCCGGGCCCGACCGCCCGCGGCTCGATCGTGCTGGTGCGCCTGCCGGATGCGACGCATCGCCTCGCCTGGGTCGACCATGACGCGCCGGGAGTCGAGCGGCGCCGCTCTCGGACGGCGCGGTCGGGGGGACCGCCGGGCGACGGGCCTTGCTGGCTGCACATCGAGGAGGCGGCGATCGGGACCGATCTGGTCTCGCGGCCGGTGACGCTGGCGCCGGACGGCGAGCTCGCACGGCTGCTCGCGGACTACGCGGGCGTCTGGGCCACGGCCGCCGCGAGCTGCGCCAGAGACGGCGTGCGCGCGCTGCGGCGAGCCGCGAGGATGGCGGCCATGCAGACGTCGCAGCTCGTGGCCCTGCGCATCACCGAGGTGGAGATCGAGGCGGACCTCGCCTGCCGCGCCGCGCAGGAGCCGTCCGGCCGTCCGGCCGCCCTCGCTGCCCTCGCGGCTGCCGCGGCCGCCGCCCGGATCCTCGTCGCGGTCGCCGCGACGACCGGGGAGCTGCGCGACGCGTTCGGATTGGAGGTCGAGGGCCCGTTCGGCTCCGCCGCGCCTGGCGCGAGTGGCGCGAGTGGATCCGCCTGCGGCCTGACCGCCTTTCTCGGCGGGCCGCTGCTGCTCGAGAGCGAGCTGGCCCGCGCCCTGGGCATCGCGGAGGCGCGCGGATGATCAGGGTGGCGCTGGTCGGTTACGGCAAGATGGGGCGCGTCCTCGACGAGACCGCGGCGGAGCGCGGTGTCGAGGTCGCCGGCCGCTTCACCCGCGACCGGCCGCTGCGCGCGGACGCGGGGACGCGGCAGGCGCTCTCCGGGGTGACGGCGCTGGTCGATTTCTCGGTCCCCGAGGCCGTGGCCGGCACGGCGCGGACGGCGGCGGAGCTGTCGCTTCCCCTGGTCATCGGGACCACCGGCTGGCAGGATCGGCTCGACGAGGTGCGCGAGGTGGCCGCACGCGCCGGCATCGGCGTCGTGCGGGCCGCCAACTTCTCGCTTGGAGTCAACGTCTTCTACCGCCTGGTCGAGCAGGCCGCCAGGCTGCTTGCCAAAGTCGACGGCTACGACCCCTTCATCCACGACTGGCACCACCGCTTCAAGCAGGACAGCCCGTCGGGCACGGCGCTCGAGATCCGGCGGCGGATGGCGCGGTACTACGGCGACCGGGAGGTGCCGATCACCTGCCTGCGCGCCGGCTACGTCCCGTCGGCGCACTGGGTCGGCTTCGACTCGGCGGCCGACACCATCCAGCTGGAGCACCGGGCCCGCGACCGCCGGGGGCTGGCGGTTGGCGCCCTGCTCGCCGCGCAGTGGATCGCCGGCCGTTCGGGGTTCCACGAGTTTGGCGACGTCCTCGACGACGTCCTGCCCAAGGAGCTCGCCTCGTGAGCGCCCTCGTCGCGGTTGCCTGCGAGCCGGACTGCTGGCAATGGCACGCGGCAGAGGGCCGCGTGGAGGAGCACCTGGACCGCAGGAGCCTTTATCTCAAGGGAGGGATCGCCACCGTCGCCGGCGCGCGGCTGACCGACGGGTGGATCGAGTTCGACATCGCCTTCGCCCGCGAGCGGGGGTTCGTCGGCGGCGTCTGGCGCGTCCAGGACCCCGGGAATTACGAGGAGTTCTACCTGCGGCCCCACCAGTCGGGCAACCCCGACGCCACTCAGTACACGCCGGTCTTCCACGGCCTCCTGAGCTGGCAGCTCTATCACGGTCCGCGCTACACGGTCCCGATCGCCCATCGCTTCGACGAATGGATCCGCGTCCGCATCGCTTTCGCCGGCCTGCGGGCGGAGATCTACGTCGACGACATGGCAAGGCCCGCGCTGGCGATCGACGAGCTGAAGCGCGGCGTCGCGCCCGGCGGCGTGGGCGTCGCCGCCCTGGACTTCGCTCCGGCCTGGTTCTCCAACTTCTCGTATGGGGAGTCGGCGGAGTCGGACGCTCCGCTGCCCGCGAGGCGGCAGCCCGAGCCCGTCCCGGACGGGGTCATCGCCTCCTGGCAGGTCTCGGACGCCTTTGCGGAGAGCGTGCTGGAAGGCAAGACCAGCCTGGGCGCCGCCGACCTCGCCGGCCGGCGCTGGACCCGTCTCGCGACGGAGCGCTCGGGGCTTGCCAACCTCGCCCGGATCCAGGGGGTCCGCCTGCGCGGCAACACGGTTCTTGCCCGCGCGGTCATCGTCGCGGACCGGGACCGGGTCGCGAGGCTCGATCTCGGATTCAGCGACCGCGTCCGGGTATATCTGAATGGCCGCCTGCTGTTTTGGGGCGACGACACCTTCCAATCCCGGGATTACCGGTTCCTGGGCAGCATCGGGTATTTCGATGCGCTCTATCTCCCTTTGACGCCAGGCGCGAACGAGCTCCTGCTGGCCGTTTCCGAGGACCAGGGAGGGTGGGGCCTGCAGGCGAAGCTCGAAAGTCTCCCCGGACTCTCCGTGGAGGAGGCGGAGGCGGAGCAGGCGCCTCGAGGCTCGCGCTAGCTTTGAAGAGGAAAGAAAGGACAGACCAATGCTCGATATCGCAACGGACCAGCCGCAGCAGCCCGCCGGCCAGGAACCCTCCCCCGGGGCCGGCAAGCCGGACCTGTCGCGGCAGGGCGTCATCCTCACCTATCCGATGTTCCGCTACTGGAACAAGGCCGCCCTCGGGGAAGGCCAGAAGCTCCAGCCGCTCAACGTCTACGTCCATATGCCCTACTGCATCCAGCGGTGCGCTTACTGCTACTTCAAGACGACGACGCTCAAGGAAAACCGGCTCGCGGAGATCGATCAGTACGTGCAGGCCGTCTGCCGCGAGCTCGAGCTGCTGTCGCGGCATTTCGGCCTCGCGCAGCGGCCGGTCGAGACCGTGTATTTCGGCGGCGGCACGCCGACCCTGATGACCGAGGACAACATCGACCGCCTCTTCGCGGTGCTCCACGAGAACTTCAATCTCGTGGCGCCGCAGATCACCTTCGAGGGCGAGCCGGTCACCTTGACGAAGCGCAAGGCGGCGGCGCTCGAGCGCAACGGGGTCAACCGCATCAGCCTGGGCATCCAGTCGTTCAAGGAGGAGATCGTCTTCCAGACCGGGCGCCGGGACACCGAAGAGCAGGCATTCGCGGCGATCGAGCTCGCCAAGAGCACGGGCGCCGACGTCAACATCGACCTGATCAGCGGCCTGGCCGGCGAGACGCCCGAGACTTGGGCCTACTCGGTGCGGCGGGCGCTCGAAGCCGACGTGCACACCATCACCGTCTACAAGCTCGAGCTCTACGCCAACACGCCGTACTACTCCTCCGAGAAGAGCAAGGAGATCGCCTTGCCGAACGACGAGCAGGAGCTCGCGCTCATCAAGTACGCCGTGGCCGAGCTCAAGCGCCACGACTACCTGCCGATCAATACGTTCACCTTCTCCAAGGGCGGGAGCTACGAGCAGAAGAACACCCGCAGCCGGTGGTTGGGCAACGACAGCTGCGCCGCCGGCGTCTCGGCCTACGGCTCCATCGGACGCTGGAACTACCAGAACATGAACGACATCCCGGGCTACGTCGCGACCGTCGACAAGGGCGTGCTGCCGGCGTTCCGCGGCTACAACTGCACCACCTTCGACCTGATGGTGCGCGAGGCGGTGTTGGGGATCAAGCTGGTGCACCTCGATTACGTCCGGTTCCGCGACAAGCACGGCGTCGATCTGCTCAAGACCTGTGACCGCGAGCTGTCCGAGCTCCTGGTCGCCGGGTTCATCACCGTCGACGACAGGAACGTCTCGCTGACCGATCACGGCGTCCTCTACGGCGACCACGTCGCGCGGGTCCTCGAAGGGTCGCTCAAGAGACTCGCCGGCGAGAGCCCGGGCACCCGCGCCCGGGTGCGGTTCTGAAACCAGGAAAGGGATCGAGAGACGATGGCTGATCAGGTGCTGGAGCGCATCAAGCGCATCGTGGTCGAGGACCTGGACGTCAACCTCAAGTACGAGGACCTCGACGAGACGGTGCCTCTTTTCGAGGAGGGGCTCGCCCTCGACTCCGTGATCCTCGTCGAGCTGATCGGCTTCATCGAAAAGCGCTTCGACATCGTGCTGGACGACGAGGCGCTCAACCTGGCGACGTTTCAGAACCTCCAGTCGGTGGCGTGCGTGATCCGCGAGCAGCTGGAGTTGCAGCAGAAGAAGATGTAGCCGCCACATGCGCAAGCCGAACTTCTTCGTCGTGGGGGCTCCGCGGTCGGCCACGACCTCGCTCTACCTCGGCCTCAAGCAGCACCCGGAGATCCACGTCTCGGTGCAGAAGGAGCCCCACTTCTTCGGCAGCGACTTGACGCCGATGCCGGGAACGATTCGCGAGGAGCCTCTCTATCTCGCGCTCTTCGCCGGCGCCGGAGACCGGCCTCGCGTCGGCGAGGGCTCGGTGTGGTACCTGTCGTCGCGGCGGGCGCCGGCCGAGATCAAGGCCAGCTGCCCCGATGCGAAGATCGTCATCCTGCTGCGCGATCCGGTGGCGATGACCCGCTCGCTGTACGGGCTGTACCGCCGCACCGGCAACGAGGACCTGCCCACCTTCGAGGAAGCGCTCGCCGCGGAGCCGGAGCGCCGGCTGGGCCGCCGCATCCCGCCCGGCGCCTACTTCCCCGAGGGGCTGCTCTACACCGAGGTCGCGCAAAACGCCGCGAAAGTGGCGCGCTGGTTCGAGGCCTTCGGCCGCGACAACGTGCTGTGCCTCCTGTTCGACGACTTCGTGCGCGACGCCGCGGCGGTCTACCGGCAGACCCTGGAGTTCCTGGGAGTCGATGCGGGCTTCCGGGCCGAGCTCGACCCGCAACGGGCGCGCCTGCGGGTTCGCGCGCAGGCGATTCGCCAGTTGCGGGAGCTGCCGCCCGAGGTGAGGAGCCGCGTGCAGATGGAGCAGATCAGGCAGCACGAGAGCGGCTCCCGGCTGCCGCCGCTGCCGGCGGACCTGGCGGCCCGGCTGCGGGGGATCTTCGCCGCGGAGGTGGCACGTCTCGGCACCCTGCTGGGACGGGACCTCTCGGCGTGGACGGAGGGCGGCGGCAAGGCCCGCCCCGGCGGCGCCCGGCTGCGGGAGGTCCTGGAGATGGTGCGGGTCCTCAAGCGGATCCCGCCCGAGATCCGCGCCCGGCACGAGCGGGTGGAGAGCCTGGAGCACAAGTTCGCGCGCTGGCAGAAGGTGCGCATCCCGGAGCTGCCGCTCCTGCAGCGGTCCTACGACGACGCGTGGCCTTCCTGGTTCGCGGACGAGCGCGAGCGGATCGCGGGCGCGCTGGGCCCGCGGGCGGTGATGATCGAGCACTTCGGCAGCACCTCGATCCCGGGGCTCTCGTCGAAGAACATCGTCGACATCGCCGTCGCGCTCGACGGCCCCCTCGATCCCGCGGTCCGGCTTGCCGGCATTGGCTACGAGAGCTACGGCAACAGCCCGATCGATCCGGAGACGCTCTGGCTCTGGAAGGTCGAGGAGGATCGCGCTTTCGTCATCCACGTCTGCGATCGCCGGCGGCCCTGGCTCGACGAGCAGATGGATCTGAGGGACTACCTGCGCGCCCACGCCGAGGACAAGGACCGTTACGCGCAGCTGAAGCGGCGCCTCGCCGAGGAAAGCGATCAGAGCTTCCTGCAGTACACCGTCAGCAAGCTCTCCATGTCCATCGAGATGATCGATCGGGCCCGGGAGTGGAAGGCAGCGAGGAGGCGCAACGCAGCCAGGGACGCGGAGGGCCGGCGAGTGGCATACGAATTAACCGAGCGGGACACTGGTGCCGGCGCCTGACGGAGCGGCCCTGGTCCGCCGGCTGGCGGCCGGGGCCGGCGACCGCGGCCTCGCCGACGGCCGCCACACCGTTTCTTATGCCGAGGCGCCACGCCTCCTGGACGCGATCGACGCGCGGTGCGCCCGCGCCGGCGTGACCGGGCGCCAGCCGCTGGCGCTCGAGTGCTCGCAGAGCGTGGCCGGGGCGCTGGCGCTCCTCTGGGTGCTGAGCCGCGGACACGATGCGGTGCTCTTGCCCGAGCTTGCGGCAGCGTCGAAGGAAGCCGGAACGCCCCGCTTCATCCCCGGCTTCTGTGCTCACGTCGTCACCGCGTCGGCGAGCCTGGCGCAGCGCGCCGAGACCCCGGAAGCAGGCATCGTGGTCGCCGCCAACGCCGACTTCGTCGCCGAGCCGGCGATCGCGGCCTTCTGCGGCCCGGACCTGTACCTGCGGACTTCGGGCAGCACGGGGACGCCCAAGCTGACCCGGATGTCGCATCGGAAGTGGCTCGACAATGCGTTGGCCTGCGTCGACCGCTGGCAGCTCACCGCCGCGGACCGGCTCAGCGTGCCGGTGCCCATCTTCCACAGCTATGGGTTCGGGGCGGCCTTCCTGCCGGGGCTCCTCGCCGGAGCGGCGATGGACGTCGGGTCGGGCGGCAACGTCCTGCGCTACGTCGAACGCGAGGAGCGCTTCGTGCCCAACGTCGGCTTCCTGACGCCCGCCTTGTGCGAGGCGTTCCTGTCCGTGCGCAAGGGGAGGCGGCCCTATCGACTGGCGGTAACCGCCGGCGACAAGATCAAACGCGAGACGGTGGCCGGCCTCGAGCCGCGGTTCGGGCCGCTGCTCAACCTCTACGGCAGTGCCGAGATGGGCGCCGTCTCCGCGGCCTCCCCGGAAGATCCTGCCGCGGTGCGCCTCGGCACCGCCGGCTACCCGCTCGCGGGAGTCGAGCTGCGCGTCGAGGAGACCGGCGAGGGGCTCGAGGCGGCGCCGGGAGAGGCGGCCGGCCGGCTGCACTGCCGGCATGCGAACGGCTCCGACGGCTATCTGGTCCTCGAGCAGGGTGGGGCGCGCTTCGAGCCGCGCGTGGACGGCGAGTGGTTCGAGACGGGCGACCTGGCTAAGATCCGCGCCGACGGCTACGTCGAGATCCTCGGGCGCTCGGGGTTGAGCGTCAAGCGGGACGGCCTGCTGGTGATGTTCGCCGACGTCGAGGCCGCGGTCGAGAGGGTCGAGGGGGTGCAGCGCGCCGTCGTCGTGGCCGCCGGGGAGAGCCGCCGCGGCGCGCGGCTGGTCGCCGTCTGCATGATGGACCGCGACGGCGAGACCCTGCCGCCCGACGCCGTGCGCCGGCGGTGCTTCGAGCTGCTGCCGCGCTACGCGGTTCCCGACGAGGTGGCGATCGTCGACTCCCTGCCCCACCTGCCGAGCGGCAAGGTCGACCGCCGCGCGGTCCGCGACCTGGTCGCGAGATAGCTCCGGGACGGCGCGGCGGGCGCGGTCAGGACCGTGCGAATCGCGATCGGTCGACGACGAGACGCTGGTGGGCGCCGGTGCTGATGACGCCGCCGGGAGCTTCGACCGTCACCTCGAAGCTGAGCAGGCGGCGTTGGGTGACCTTCGCCAGGCGGATGCGCACGGTCACCTCCTCGCCCGCCCAGGCGGTGCCGACATGGGTGACGTCGACGCGCGTGCCGACGGTGGTCTGCCCGTCGTCGAGCAAGGGCTGGACGGCCGCGAGGCAGGTGTCTTCGACGAGGCCGATCATCCGCGAGGTCGCAAGAATGCCGTCCAGGTGGGGAGGGCTCATGCCCGGGGTGACCGTGTAGGTCGCCGCGAGCGTCAAACCGGCACGGAGCGGCTCGGCGGGCATGGCGATGAGCAGCCTATCCCATCAGGGTTTCCCCGGCCCGAGCGGGAAGTGCCCGTTCCCTCCTTCGGGGCAGGTTTGCGGCGGCGCCTGCGCCGCCGGCTTGTCTCGCATCCAGCCGCTGACGATACACACATATAGGGAAGCCCCAGATCGAAGCGGGCCGGAGGCTCTATGGTGTTGACCGACTTGGCGACGGACACCCACCGCGGCGGTGCGGCCGGTCACGACAGCGCACGGCTGGCCATCGACGGCGGCCGGCCGGTGGCGGCCGCGGGCGAGATCCAGGAACGATGGCCGCTCGTCAGCGAGGAAGACATCGCGGCGGTCACCGCGACCCTGCGCTCCGGCAAGCTCACCTGGGTCAACAATGAAACGGTTGGGGCGCTCGAGCGGGCGTGGGCCGATTACGTAGGATCACGTTATTGCATCGCGTTCAACAGCGGCACGTCCGCGCTGCACGGCGCGGTGGCCGCGGCCGGCGTCGAGCCCGGCGACGAGGTGCTGGTGCCGGCCTTGTCCTTTCTCGCCTCGGCCGCGGCGGTCGTGCACCACCAAGGGCTGCCGGTCTTCGTCGACGTCGATCCGCTTACCTTCAACCTCGATCCGGCCCTCCTCGCGGAGCGGATCACCGGCCGGACGCGGGCGGTCATGGCCGTCCACCTGAGTGGCCTCCCCGCCGCCATGGACGAGATCCTGGCCATCGCGCGGCCGCGCGGCATCAAGGTGATCGAAGACCTGTCACAGTCCGCCGGAGCGCTCTACAAGGGGCGGAGAGTCGGTTCGATCGGCGACGTCGGCGCCTGCAGCATCATGGCGGGCAAGAACCTGCCGACCGCCGGCGAGGGCGGCCTGCTGACCACCGACGAGGCCGGGCTGCGCAATCGCGCCGACCAGTTGAAGATGTTCGGCGACCGCGTCAACGCCTCCGGCGAGCGCGAGTTCAACGTCAACACCATGAGCTGGAACTACCGGTTCAGCTCGATCCTGGCTGCCTTCACCCTGAGCCAGCTGAAGCGCCTCGACGAGCACACCTCCCGCGTCCAGGAGGGAGCGCGATACCTCGCCCGCGGCATGGCCGAGATCCCCGGCCTGGTGCCGCCGCTGGTGCCCGCGGGGAGCACTCACGTCTACCACCACTTCCGTTTCCGGGTCGATCCCGAGGCCGCCGGCATCGACCTGCCGGTCGGCCGGCTCCGCAAGGCGCTGCAGGACCTCGTGACCGCCGAAGGAGTGCCGCTCAAGCAGTATCAGAACCGGCCTCTCCCGGGCCAGTGGCTCTTCCAGGAGCAGCGCGGCTGCCCCTTCGACTGCGGGCACGCCAGCCGCAAGATCCGCTACGACGTCCACGACTATCCGCAGACCCTGGACGTCATCCGCAGCACCCTGCTGATCGGCAACCGTCTGTGCATGGCGAGCTTCTTCGAGCGGCGCAACCTCGACCTCTACCTCGAGGCCTTTCACAAGGTCTTCAGCCACCGCGACGAGCTCGTTGCCTACGGCCGCGCGCTCGCCTACCGCGAACCGTGGGAGGAGGACCTGAGGGTCGCGTGACGGCGCAACGCTTCGCGGTCCTCGAGGAAGCAGCGGACACCCTGCGCCGTCACGTCGTGGACATGGCGGCCGATGCGGGCGCGCACGTCGGCGGCTCGCTGTCGGTCGCCGAGATCCTGGCGGTGCTGTACTTCGACGGCGTCCTGCGGGTCGACCCGGCACAGCCCAAGATGGACGGCCGCGACTATTTGATCTTCAGCAAGGGGCACGCCAGCGCGGCCTTGTACGGCGCGCTCGCCGAGCGGGGCTTCTTTCCCGTCGCCGAGCTCGCCAGCTACAAGCGGATGGGGAGCCGTCTGGCCGGTCACCCCGCCAAGAGCATCCCCGGCGTCGAGCTGGCGACCGGTTCGTTGGGTCATGGGCTGCCGGTCGGCAACGGCATCGCCTTGGCCGGCAAGCACGACGGCCGTGACTATCGCGTCTTCGTGCTGCTCGGCGACGGTGAATGCCAGGAAGGAGTGGTGTGGGAGGCGGCGATGGCCGCGGCCCATTACCGGCTGGACAACCTGGTGGCGATCGTCGATCGCAATGGCGTGCAGGAGGACGGCCCCACCGAAAAGATCATGGCCTTGGAACCGTTCGCCGCGAAGTGGCGCGCCTTCAACTGGGAGGTGCGGGAGGTGGATGGTCACGACGTCGCCGAGCTGTCGCGAGCGTTGCACGCGGTGCCGTTCGCACCGGGCAGGCCATCGCTGCTGCTGGCGCGGACGGTCAAGGGCAAGGGGCTGTCCTTCGCCGAGAACACCAGCGCCTGGCACTACGGCAAGCTGAGCTCGGAGCAAAGGGCGCAGGCGTTTGCCGAGCTGGCGGCGAGCCGCGCCGGTCAAGGTCGATGACGGTCGGCGGGAGCCCGCAGTGGGTGGCGCCCGACGGCCTGTCGGCGGCCGCGGCCTGCCGCCTCGCCCAGCGCGAGCTGGCGCGCCGCGACGCCCGCTTCTTTTCGCTCGAAGCCAATCCCGACGATGCCGGCGGCTTGCCATTCCGTGCCGAGTTCCCGGAGCGCTACGTTGCCTGGACCGGCGCCGAGGCGAGCCTGATCGGCGCCGCCGGCGGCCTGGCGTTGGCCGGCAAGATCCCGCTCGTCAACATGTTTTCTGCCCGCGGCCTGATGCGGGCCTGCGAGCAGGTACGGCTCGACCTCTGCTATCACCACGCCAATGCCAAGCTCTTCGGCAGCATCGACGAAGGCCCGGAAGCGGGATCGCCGGAGGGCGCTCACCGCGCGATCGGGGATCTGGCCCTGGCCCGGAGCCTGCCCAACCTGACGGTCATCGCCCCCGCCGACGCGACCGCCGCCTACCATGCGACTCTCGCCGCCGGCGCGCACGCCGGCCCGGTCTACGTCCGTCTGGCGCGCCACGCCACGCCGCCGGTCTACGGCCTCGGCTGCCGGTTCGAGATCGGCCGGGGCATCGTGTTGCGGGATGGCTCCGACCTGACGCTCGTCGCCGCGAGCCCCGCCGTGGTGGCGGCGGCGTTGGCCGCGGCCGAGCTGCTGCGGCGCGACGGCATCGACGCCCGGGTCATCGACCTCCACACCGTCAAGCCGATCGACCGCGCGCTGCTCGCGCAGGCGGCCGAGGAGACGGGGCTGATCGTCACCGTCGAGGAGCATCCGGTGCGCGGCGGCCTGGGCGGGGCGGTGGCCGAGGCGCTGGGCGACGACTGCCCGGTGCCGATGCGTATCCTGGGCGTCCCCGACGCCTGCCGCGAGCAGGCGGGGACGCGGCAGGAGCAGCTGCGCCGCTGCGGCCTGGACGCACCGGGCATCGCCGGCAGCGCCCGCCGGGCGCTGGCCCGCTGGCAGGGTGAGCGAGCGTGATCGAAATGGCGCCCAGGACGGCGGCAGAGCCACTGAAGACGTCAGGCGATGCCGCGGCCGGCGCTGCCGCAGGCCCGGGGGCGCCTGGCGCCGGCACCGCGGCACCTGGCGCCGGCCCGGCCATCGGTTCGCCGGCATGGATCGCCGCCTACAGCCTTTCCAGCCGCACCGCCTGCCGCAAGGCGCAGCTCGACCTGGCGCGGGTCGAAGAGCGCCTCTTCTCGCTCGAAGGGGACCTCGGCCAATACCAGGTCCCTTTCCATCGCGAGTTCCCCGACCGCTTCCTGCAGATCGGCATTGCCGAGGGCGATCTGGTGGGCACGGCGGTGGGCCTGGCGTTGCGCGGCAAGATCCCGTTCGTCAATACCTTTGCCGCTTTCCTCTCGATGCGCGCCTGCGACCAGGTGCGCTTCGCCGTCGCCGGCCAGGGCGCCAACGTCAAGCTGGTGGGCTACGTCGCCGGTCTGTCGGGGTGCTTCGCGGGCTCCACCCACCACTGCATCGAGGACATCGCCATCCTGCGCACGCTGCCCAACCTGGTGATCCTGTCGCCGGCCGATGCGGTCGAGACGTACAAGGCGACCTGGGCCGCGGCCGCCTGGGACGGCCCCGTCTATCTGCGGCTGGGAAGGGCCGAGACGCCGCAGGTCTACTTCGGCGACTACGAGCTGACGATCGGCAAAGCCGTGGTGCTCGCCGAAGGCGATGACGTGGCGCTGCTCGCGACCGGCAACCAGATGGTCGCCGAGGCGGTCGCCGCGGCGAAGCGGCTGGGGCAGGCCGGGATCGGAGCGCGCGTGCTCGACGTGCACACGGTGCAGCCGCTCGACCGCGAGGCGGTCCTTGCCGCGGCCTCGACCGGCGCGGTGGTGACGGTCGAGGAGCACAACGTTCTCGGCGGCCTGGGCGGTGCGGTTGCCGAGCTCCTGGCGCAGGAGGCGCCCGTGCCGCTGGTGCGGGTGGGCGTGGAAGACCGCTTCTGCGAGGCCGTGGGGCCCTATGAGGAGATGGTGGCGCACTACGGCCTCGACGCGGCGGCGATCGCGGCCGCGGCGCGCCGCGCGCTCGAGCGCAAGCGGACCCTCGGCCGGAGAGCCCGGCGCCGATGATCCCGATCGACCGCGGCAACGCGGCGGCAAGCAAGGTGGTCGGCGAGCCATGATCATCACGCCGGAATTCGTCTTCATTCACCTCACCAAGACGGGTGGGACCTATGTAGAGAAGATGCTCGCCCGTCTCTACGGCGACCGGTGCATCGACGTCGACCAGCACGGGACCTGCAGCGACGTCCCGAAGGAACACCGCGGCAAGCCGCTGGTTTCGACGGTACGCAACCCCTACGACCGCTATGTCTCCCAGTACCGCTACGGGTGGTGGAAGATCTCCCCGGACGAGTACTGCGGGACGGCGGCGATGCGCGAGATGTTTCCGCACTGGCCCGACATCAGCTTCGCCGAGTTCCTCGAGCTGGCCAACACCAAGTTCATGAACTGCCATCGCTGCGCCCCCAACGGCTTCGTCAACGACAACTTCCCGCCGGAGCGCCGGCTCGGTTGGCATACCGAGGGCTTCGTCCGCTTCTACTTCCACGACCCGCGGCAGATCTACGCGCGGCTCGACGAGGAAGCCATCGCGAGCGGCAGCTTCCGGCACGACATGTATGACGTCCACTTCCTGCGCACCGGCAACCTGCGCCAGGAGCTCCACGACTACCTGCTCTCCGTGGGGCACCGCCCGGAGGACGTGGCGTTCATCCTCCGCTCCGAGCGGGTGCTGCCGGACGACGGCCTCAGGAGGCCGGAGAACGACCCCTGGCAGAGCCATTACACCCCCGCGCTCAAGGAGTTGGTGAGGACCCGCGAGCGGCTCATCTTTCGTTGCTTTCCGGAATTCGCTGACTGCTGAGCGCACGCCGGCGACCCGCCGCCGGGTGAGGATCAGCGCGGCGAGGCCGACCTCGAGCCGCGGGCGCGGCACCGTTCAGTCCCCCTTTTGATCGCGATTGCGCTTCCTGGTTTGAGGCACAGCGCACGGGTGTAACGCCGGCGCCGATCCTGCCGCCTATTCGAGCCAGCTGTCGCGGCGGCCCTGGGATCGCCAACCTGATCGTCGGCCTGAGCCAGGGCCGCCGCCTGGCCCGCGCCGCTGGTGGCGCCGGCAAACCGCAAGACCAGGAAGAAAAAGGGAGAACCATGAACCGCAAAGTCTTGTCCATCGCGCTGCTCGGTTTCGCGGCGCTGGCACGCATGGGATCGGCGCTGGCGCAATGCGCCATCCAGGAAACCCCGGCGGCGACACTGCTGCTGCCTTATTTCGAAGTGGACCTCAGCACCGGCTACGGCAAGAACACCCAGGTCACCGTCGGCAACGCTTTCTACAGCCCCGTGCTGGTCGAGGCGGTGGTGTGGAGCGACCTGGGCGTGCCGATCTTCAGCTTCGACATCTATCTGAACGGCTACCAGGACGTGCAGTTCGATCTGCGCACCATCCTCGAGTACGGCACCCTGCCCCAAACGGCGCCGCCGTCGGGCTCCTATCCGTCGTGCCAGGGGACCATGCCGCCGGCGCAGATCTCCTGGTCCAACCTGGGCATCTACCAGGCGGCGCTGACCGGCCAGCAGGCGCAGCCGGGTCCGGGTCCCGGCTATTTCTGTGCCGGCCGCAACCTCGGCGACACCATCGCGCGCGGCTACATCACGTTCGACACCGCCAACGTCTGCACGCTGCAAATCCCGTCCGACCCCGGCTTCTTCACCTCCGGCGGCCAGGGCAACTACTCGAACAACAACACGCTGTACGGCGACTTCGCCTACGTCAACAACAGCACCAGCCAGGCCGAGGGGCACCCGCTCGTGCACCTGGTGGCGGACGCCAGCGCGACGCAGCTCTCGGTTGCCGGCAACTACACGTTCTACGGCAAGTTCGACGGCTGGACCGCGAACGACAACCGCGAGCCTCTGGCCACCGAGTTCGCCGCGCGCTACGTGCCCGCCGGCACCGACCTCATCGTGTGGCGCGACTCGAAGGTGAAGCAGGGCTGGTTCAACTGCAACACGTTGCCGAGCTGGTACCCGTTGGGTCAGGAAGGCCTGTGGGACATGGCCGACAGCGGCACCTACGCCTCGCTCAACACCCTCAAGCCGTTCGGCGCGGTGGCGCAGCGCGTTCACGTCGGCGGCGCCACCCTGCCCGTGCCCTACAGCTCGGGCTGGCTGTACATGGACCTCAACACCTACGTCGCGGCCGCGGGTTACAACCCGCCGGTCGACTACACCGTTTCGCAGGCGTGGGTGTTGACCTCCTCGACCATCGCCGGCGACGCCACCATCGGCAACCCGGCGATCCGTTACGACAGCGCCTGCCGCCCGCGCCACTACGGGCCGTAGAGCGCTTGCAGTCATAAGCAGCAAACAACCCAACCAATCACGGTGCCGCGGCCGGGAACGGGCCGCGGCACCCTCGCTTTGCACTCTCAGTACTCGCTCAGTGCTCGCTCAGTGCTCGCAGCCAGGCTAGCTCGCGGCTCATCGTCACGTCGAGCGCGGTCAACGCGGCGGCGCGCTGCCGTTGGCGGCCGCGGGCGCCGCGGTAGGTGGCGGCGAGGAGGTCGCCGAGGTCCGCGGCTGCGAGGCGCAGGCGGGTGCGGGCGGTCGCGCGGCCGGCGAGCTCGAAGCCGGAGCCGAGAGCGGCCAGGGCGGGCTGCAACCGCTCGCGCAGCCGGCCCTCGCCGAGCACCGCGGCGCGCAGCTCGACGAGGTCGTCGGCGGCGGGAACGGCCAGCAGCAGGAAGCCGCCGGCGGCGAGCATGCGGCGCAGCTCGGACGGGTTGAGGCGCGAGGTCAGGGACAGCGCGAGGCTGAACGAGCCGGCCGGGTAGGGGAGGGCGCGGTCGGCGTTGGCGACGACCCAGGTCGCGCCGGGGTAGCGGCGCGCGGCAAGGTCGACGGCCGGCGCCGAGATGTCGAGGCCGTGGGCTTCGATCTGCCGCTCGCGCGCCAGCGCACCGAGGTGGAAGCCCTCGCCGCAGCCGACGTCGAGGACGGCGGCGTGCGGTGGCAGGCCGAGGGCGTCGAAGGCGGCGAGCAGGTGGGGAAGCAGCCAGTCGCCGAGGCCGCGGTCGAAGAGCCGGCGGCGCGCCGCCAGCGCGGCGGCCGAGTCTCCCGGCCGGCGCGAGCGCCGCTGCTGCGGTTGCAGCAGGTTGCAATAGCCGCTGCGGGCGAGGTCGAAGCTGTGACCGTGCGGGCAGGCGAGGGCGCGGCCGGTCCGGGTGAGCGGCGCGCCGCAGCCGCGGACCGGGCAGAGGAGGGTGACGGCGCTCAATCCGGGCGGATCGCGTAGCCGGCGCGCATGAAGATCGGCCAGCGCACCGGGCGCGGCCGGGCCGGGTCACCCCAGGCGGCGGTGAGCTCGTCCTGCACCATCTTGATCGGGTCGCGGCCGGTCGCCTGACGGTAGCGCTGGTAGGCGGACCAGGTGGCCACGTAGCCAAGCAGCCGCTCCAGGTCCCATTGCGCCTCGTTCTCGAGGCGCGGCGTGGGCACCTCGGCGAACGGGAACGGCAGGGTGCGGTACTCCTCGTCCACCCAGCGGCGTTCGGGCGGCCAGTACGGCCCCACGATCTCCTTCGCCAGGCGGTCGAGCACCCGGTCGAAGGCAGGATCGACGCGGACGAGGTTGTAGGTGTAGACAGCGACCGCGCCGCCCGGCGCCAGCACCCGCCGTGCCTCGGCATAGAAGCTGTCGAAGTCGAACCAGTGGACGCCCTGGGCGGCGCTGACGAGGTCGACGGTGCCGCTCGCCAGGCCGGTCTCCTCGGCGCGCGCCACCCGGTACTCGATGCGCGGATGCGGCGCGGCCCGGGCCAGCTGCTCGCTGCTGGCGTCGATCGCCACGACGCGCTCGAAGCGCTCGGCGAGCCCGACCGCCGCCTGGCCGCTGCCGGTGGCGCAGTCCAGGGCCAGCGCGCGCCGCCGCGGCAGCGAGGCCAGCAGCCCAAAGAGCGCCTCGGGGTAGGTGGGGCGGTAGGCCGCGTAGTCGGCAGCGTGCCTCGAGAAGTGGTCCTTCCAGCCGGAAGCGTTGGGATCGACGGGGGGGGCCATGGGGCGGTCGTATCCTGTGGCCTGGCGCGGCAAAGATATCGAAGGAGCGACCCGGCTCCAAGGGCGCCCGGGCGACCGATCGTCACCCGACGCGGGCGATGGGGCCGCGGAAGCGGTAGACGATGCGGGCGAGGTTCAGGATGGCGACGACGCCCAGGCCGAGGGTCACCCCCCACCAGAGGCCGGGCGGGCCGAGATTGCCGCGGAACGCCAGCAGGCAGCCGATGGGCAGGCCGAGCAGGCCGTAGGCGGCGAGGGCGCCGGCGGCCGGCAGGACGGTGTCGGCGGTGCCGCGCAGGATGTCGGCGCCGACCACCTGGGTGCCGTCGAAAACCTGGAAGACGGCGGCGATCGGCAACAGGCGGGCGGCGACGTCGATCACCGCCGGATCAGGGGTGAACAGCGCCGCGAGCTGGCTGGGCGCCAGGGCGAAGGCCGCCGCGAACAGGCTCATGACGCCGGCGCCCATGCCAAGGCTGACCGCCGCGGTGAGCCGGGCCGCCGGCAGGTCGCCGCGACCGACGGCATTGCCGACGCGCGTCGTGGCGGCGCCGCCGATGCCGACGGGGACCATGTACGAGAGGGCGCACAGCATGATGGCCACCTGGTGGCCGGCGATCGCCGCGGTGCCGAAGCGCCCCATGAGCAGCGCAATGCTCACGAACATCGACAGCTCGAATGCCAGGTGCACCCCGATCGGCAGGCCGATCCGCAGCAGCTGGGCCATGCCCTGCCAGGCGCCGGAGTCCCGCCAGCCGGCGGCGAAGGCCCGCCAGCCGGCAGGAAGCTCCACCCGTCGCTGCAGCGGCCGCCGCGCGGCCAGCACCATCAGGAGGAACATCATCCAGCGCGCCGCCGCCGTGGCGCAGGCCGAGCCCGGGGCGCCGAGCCGCGGGCAGCCCCAGTGGCCAAAGATCAGGGCGTAGTTGGTGAGCCCGTTGACCAGGTTGGCGGCGGCGATGGCAACCAGCGTCGGCCGCACGATACTCATCGCCTGCAGGGTCTGGCGCAGCACGTGGAAGAGCAGGAACGGCAGGTTGCCGAGGATCAACCATCGCAGGTAGAGGGTGGCGCCGGCGGCGACGCCGGGCGGCTCGCCAAGCGCTCGCAGCAGCGGGCCGACGTCGATCATCAGCAGCGACAGCGGCACGGCGAGGGCCGCCGCCAGGACCAGGCCGCGCTGCAGGTGCCCGCCGACCGCCCGGCGGTCGCCGGCGCCGAAGGCCTGGGAGACCAGCGGGTCGAGCGCGGACAGGGTGCCGGCGCCGAAGACCAGCAGGGTGATGCTGATGACGTGCGCGATCGCCCCGGCGGCGAGGGCCTCCGCCGAGAAGCGGCCGAGCATCGCGGTATCGACGGTGCTCATCAGCATCACGCCGATCTGCACGGCGACCACCGGCAAGGCCAGCCGCGTGGTGGCGCGCAGCTCGGCGGCGGCGGCACCGCGCCTGCCGCCGCGCTTGCCGTCAAACGTCACGGGCGCCGCCGCGTCTGCCGCCAGCCGGGGATGGATGGGTGTCGTCGTCATCGCGCTCGCCGCGCCGCGCGGGCGCAACGCTACTATAGGCGGCGCCGTGTCCGAATCTCGCAGCCGCACCCGGGGGGGCCGCCCCGCGAAGCCACGGCCGCCGCGGGCGGCGCTGACGACCCGCGGCCTGGTGGTCCATGCCGACGCCGACGTGGTTGTGGTGCGCAAGCCGCCGGGAGTGCTGAGCGTGCCCTTCGACCGTGGCGACCGCGACACCCTGCTGGCGCTCACCCGAGTCGCGCTGCGCCGGCTCGAGAGCAGCCGCGGCAGCGGCGCCGGCCAAGGCCGCGGGGCGGCCGCTCCCCGCGCCTTCAAGCCGACGCTGCGGGCCGTGCAGCGCCTCGACAAGGACACCTCGGGCCTGCTGGTCTTCGCGCGCAACATCGGCGCCCAGCGCGCGCTGCAAGAGCAACTGGCGCGCGGCGAGGTCGTCCGCCGCTACGAGGCGCTGGTGCACGGCGCGGCGGTCGACGCCGTCTACGACAGCTGGCTGGTGGCGGACCGCGGCGACGGCCTGCGCGGCTCGTTCCGGCCTCGTCCGGGCGGCGCAGCCGGCGGCCGCACGGCCGGCTTGCCGGCGCCGGCGCCGCCCCCATCGGGGGTTGCGGCCCGGCATGCGTTGACCTTCGTGCGGGTGCTCGAGGCGTTGCGCGGCGCGACCCTGGTCGCCTGCGAGCTCGAGACGGGGCGCCAGCACCAGATCCGGATCCACCTGGCCGAGGCCGGCCACCCGCTGGTCGGCGAGACCGTTTACATCCGCGACTACCGGGGGCGGCGGATTCCGGCGCCGCGGCCGATGCTGCACGCGGCGGCCCTCGGTTTCCGGCACCCGCGGGACGGACGGCCGCTGCGCTTCGAGGAGCCGCCCCCCGCCGACTTCGCCGAGATCGTGCAGCGCCTGCGGCGGCAGCGAGAAACCCCGGGGAGCCCGAGGCGGTATTGAGAGCAGACGGGCACTGACGGCGCAGGAAGACGAGGCATTGACGGCGCAGGAAGACCAGGCGTTGACGGCGAAGGGAGACAAGCAATGAGCCAGATGCTGCAGGACCTTCGCTATTCGCTGCGCCTGCTGGCGCGCAGCCCGGCTTTCACCGCGGTGGCGGTGCTCACGCTGGCTCTCGGGATCGGCGCCAACGCCGCCATCTTCAGCGTCGTCGACTCGGTGCTGCTCGCGCCGCTCCCCTACCGCGCGCCCGAGCGCCTGGTCTCGATCTACAGCAAGTTCATCAATCAGAACTTCGATCACTTCTGGATCTCGCCGCCCGAGTACCTGGAGCTGCGCCAGATGGCGACGAGCTTCGAGGACATGGGCGGCTACCGCAACCAGCAGGTCAACATCAGCGGCCGGGAGCGGCCGCTGCGTGCCGTCGCCACCTATGCCACCGCCAGCACCCTCACGACCCTCGGCGTGCCGGCCGAGCGCGGCCGCTGGTTCTCGCCCGCCGAGGACCAGCCCAACACGGAGCAGGTGGTGCTGCTGGGGCATGAGCTCTGGCGGCGCGACTTCGGCGCCGATCCCGCGATCGTCGGCCGGCGCGTGCTGGTCGACGGCGTCAACCGCACCGTGGTCGGAGTGATGCCGCCGAGCGCGCAGCTCGGCGGCCAGCCGGTGCAGGTCTGGCTGCCGGTCGCGCTCGGTCCGCCCAATCCCAACCAGCGCGGCAACCACTTCCTCGATGTCGTGGCCCGGCTCCGGCCCGGCGTCACCTTGCAACAGGCGCGCGCCGAGATGGCCGGTCTGCTCCGGCGCTGGCAGGGCCTGGTGGGAGCGACCAAGCACGCGCCCGACCCGGAAAAGCATCCGCTGATCCTCGCGCCGCTGCTCGACGACACCGTCGGCGAGGCGCGGCCGGCGCTGCGCCTGCTCTGGGGGGCCGTCGGCTTCGTGCTGCTCATCGCCTGCGCCAATGTCGCCAACTTGCAGCTCGCCCGCGCCGAGGGCCGCCAGCGCGAGATCGCCCTGCGCACGGCGCTCGGCGCCGGGCTCGGCCGGCTGTTGCGCCAGTTCCTGACCGAGAGCCTGCTGCTGGCGCTGCTCGGCGGCGGCCTCGGCTTGCTGCTCGCCGTCTGGGGAGTGCGGTTGCTCACGGCGGCGAGCCCCGGCAGCCTGCCGCGCCTGGCCGACGCCGGCTCCCTCGGGCTCGAGCCACGCAGCCTGGCGTTCACCTTGCTGGTGTCCATCGTCGCCGGCGTCGCCTTCGGCCTGGCGCCGGCCATCCACGCGCGCGCCGGCGCCGGCTTCGCGGCGCTCAAGGAGGGGGGCCAGCGGGCGACGGCCAGCTCGGCCCGCCAGCGCCTGCGGCGGGGCCTGGTGGTGGCGGAGGTGACCCTCGCCGCGGTGCTGGTCGTGGGCGGCGGCCTGCTGCTGCGCAGCTTCTGGGAGCTGCAGCGCGTCGATCCCGGCTTCGAGCCGCGAGGTCTCCTGACCATGGAGCTGGCGCTGCCCCAGGCCGCCTACGCGAAGCCCGCACAGGTGACGGCGTTCGTCGCGCGGCTGACCGAGCGCCTGCAAGGCCTGCCCGGCGTCGAGTCGGCGGCGGTCATGAACGGCTTGCCGCCGCGCCGCGAGGTGGACGCCAACGACACCGTCCTCGAGAGCGTGCCGGTCGATCCCAAGGGGCCGCCCCACAACGTCGATTTCTGGCAGTTCGCCAGCCGCGACTACTTCCGCACCATGCGCATCCCGCTCGTGGCCGGCCGCTTCTTCACCGCCCAGGACGGCGACCGGGGTGCGGGGGTGGCGGTCATCAACGAGACCATGGCGCGCACCTTCTGGCCGGGCAAGAACCCGATCGGCCAGCGCCTCAAGGGTTACGGCCCCGCTGCCAGGTGGCTCACCATCGTCGGCATCGCGCACGACGTCAAGCAGCAGGGAATTGACCGCAAGACCGGCACCGAGCTGTACTTCCTCCTGTCGCAGTCCCCGGCGACGGGCGACTACGCCCCCAACAACCTCTACGTCGTCTTGCGCAGCCCGCGCGATCCCACGCGCCTGGCCGCTTCAGCGCGCGCCGAGATCCAGCGGCTCGACCCGGCGCTCCCGGTCGCCCACGTGCTGCCCATGGAGCAGGTGGTCCACCAGTCGATGGCCCGGCCGCGCTTCGTCACCCTGCTGGTGCTGCTGTTCGCGCTGGTCGCCCTGGCCCTCGCGGCGGTCGGCACCTACGGCGTCCTCGCCTACTCGGTCGAGCAGCGCACCCGGGAGATCGGCGTGCGCATGGCGCTCGGCGCCGAGATGAGAGGCATCCTGGCCATGGTGATGCGGCAGGGGCTCGGCCTGGTGGTCTCCGGCCTGGTCCTCGGGCTCGGCCTCGCCGTCGTGCTGCGCCGGGTGCTGGCCAGCCTGCTGTTCGGGGTGTCGCCGACCGACCCGTTGACCCTGGGCGTCGTCGGCGCCGTCCTCGCCGTGGTCGCCGCCGCCGCCTGCTACCTGCCGGCGCGCCGCGCCGCCGGAGTGGCCCCGGCGGTCGCCCTGCGCCACGAGTAGGCAGGCGCCCGCACGCGCCGGCAGGCGCGCTCGTTCGCGCCCGCAGTAAATGCCGCGCTGGTTGGTTCCAGTCATCAGGATGAGCGACTTCGGGCCGTGGCCCGCCATCGGCGGCGTCCTCACGCTCGGCTTGCTGGCGCTGGCCGGGACCGGGGGAACGCGAGAGGCCCTGTTTGCGGCGGTGCCGGGGGGAGCCGTCGCACCGGCGGCCGCCGGTCCCTGCGTGCCGAGCGCGGCGACGCTGTGCATCGACGATCGAGCCGGCGACCGGCGCTGGCAGATCGGCGTCAGCTTTCATACGGCGCAAGGCGGCGGCCTCGCGGGGAGCGGCAACGCCATCGCGCTCGGCAGTCTCGGGGTGGCGCGCGGCGGCCTGTTCTGGTTCTTCAGCAGCGACAACCCCGAGATGCTGATCAAGGTGCTCGACGCCTGCACGCTGAATCAGCAGTTCTGGGTCTTCTATTCCGCCACCACCAACGTCGGCTTCACCGTCGAGGTCGTCGACACCTCGACCGGCCGCACCAGGACCTATGCCAACCAGGACGGCACGGCGGCGCCGCCGCTGCAAGACACCGCGGCGTTCTCCTGCACGGGGGGAAGCGCCGGCGCCGCCTTCTACGTGGCGGTCTCGGGCAACGACTCGTGGAGCGGCACCCTGCCGGCGCCAAATGCCGGCCGCACCGACGGCCCCTTTGCCTCGCCGGCGCGGGCACAGCAGGCCGTGCAAGGGGTTGCCGGGAGCCAGGCGGTGACGGTCCAGATGCGGGCGGGCACCTACTATCTGCCGCTGAGCCCCACCAGCCCCGGAACGCTGGTCCTGGGGACCCGGGATTCCGGGACCGCGAGCCTGCCGGTCACCTGGGAGAACTATCCCGGGGAGACCCCGGTCGTGAGCGGCGGCGTTCCCGTCGGCGCAGGGGGGCTGGGGCTGACCTGGACGCACGGCGCCGGCAATCTCTGGCAGGTGCAGCTGCCTGCCGCCATCAAGCCGTTCGAGTACCTGTTCTACACTCGCGCCGGCGGCGCCGGCCCGGCCGCCCGCCGTCTGCGCGCTCGCCTCGGGTCGCCGAACGGCGTCGGCTACTACCTGAACGGCAGCCAGTGCACCGCGGTCAACCCGCTCGGGCCGCCCGCGCCCGTCCCCATCTCGGCGTGCAACCTCGGTTCCTTCCTGCGGGTCGCGGCGAGCATCCCGCAGAGCAGCGCCACCTGCAGCGTCGCCAACAGCAGCTCGGACGGCAAGGGCCACAGCAAGTGCCTCGACCGTTTCTACTACAATCCGGCCGACCCGATCGCCGACTGGATCAATCTCAACGGCACGTACACCGGCAACCCCGTGAACCCTTGCCAGACGAACCCGGCGAATCCCTATCCCGCCGGCGACGTCGAGCTGACGCTCTTCGAGGCCTGGACGGTGGACGCGATGAGGGTCGGCTGCGTCGACACGACGAATCACATCATTTATCTCACCGGGCCGGTGAAGCGCAACGGCGCCACCATCTACAACTTGTTCGGCCCCGGGGCCGGCAAGCGCTACCTGGTCGAGAACGCCAAGGACGCCTTCGCGGCGGCGCTCGCCGGCGGGCAGACCGGTCTCTGGTTCCTGGATCGCTCCGGCGCGCAGCCGGTGCTGTCCTACGTCGCCAACGCCGGCGAGAACCCGAACGTCGACACCGTGGTGATCCCGCAGCTCGGCGGCGCGATTCCCGGAGCGCCGGCATTGGATTACGTCGGGGGCAGCCTGATCGCGGCCACCAACCTGAGCGACGTGACCTTCCGGGGCCTGACCTTCGAGATGGATGACTTCTTCCCTTCCGCGACCGGGCTCAACAACGACGACAACGGCGAGATGGCGCTGCCGCAAGCGATCGGCTGCGAGGGCTGCCGCAACGTGACCTTCGACGGCATCACGGTGCAGCACACCTCCGCGTCGGGGATCCTGATCGCCAGCTCGCCGGCCACCGCTCAGGCGGCGAACGACGTCATCCAGGGCTCGACCTTCTACGACGTCGGCGACAGCGGCATCCGCATCGGGCATCACCCCCATGGTAATGACTCGGCAGCCGTCGTCGTCACCAACGTCACCGTCCAGAACAACCTCATCCAAGGCTACTCGCGGGTGTTTGCCGACGGCGAGGGCATCGCCCAGGCCAACGGCAATACCATCACCTACCTGCACAACGACATCCTGGACGGCTACCACGCCGGCATCTCCATCTGCAACTTCGGCTGTCCGGGCGGCGCCGCCGGCGTCAACGCCACCAACATCGTCAGCCAGTACAACCACATCCGCGACGTGATGCAGGGGATCACCTCGGACGGCGGCACGCTCTACTACAACGTGGGCGGCGCGGACGGCAGCGGCGCGGGAAACGTGATCTATCACAACCTCGTCCACGACACCACGGACGCCTCGATCATCGACCCGGTGGTCAACGGCAAGCCGTCGGTCCCTGGTTCCGGCTACGGCGGCCAGGGGATCTACCTCGACGCCCAGTCGGGCGGGGTCGACGTGCGCTACAACGTCGTCTATCGCGTCTCGGGCGCCGCCGCCTTCATGTCCGAAGGACCCACCATCGCCAAGCCGCCGAATCCGAACGTCTTCGAGAACAACATCTTCTCGCTGGGGATGCGGGGAATGTTCGCGCAGGACGTGTCCTGGCCGGCGGGCTGCGGCGCCAGCCCCGGCCTCGAGGTCGAGCTCCTGTGGAACGTCTTCAACTTCGATCTCGACGAGGCGCCGGGGAACCCGCAGGCTTTCTCCGTCCAGTCGGGATGCACGAACTCCTGCGGGCTGAGCTACGATCGCTTCCAGCTGTTCCAGGAGAACGCCTACTGGCGGGCCGGGACGTCCACGACTGGTTTCCCGCTGTTCTGCAGCGACGCCAACGCTTTCCACGTCATGAAGAACCCGCCGGCTGACGGCAGCTGTCCCTTTTCCGGCCAGGCGGCCTCGCTCACCTTCGACACGCCGCCGTCGGGCAACCAGACCTGGCTGGCCGGGACGCCGCCTGGCGCGCCGGTGGCGATGAACGAGGACCTGAATGGGACCTGTTCCTGGGACCCGCACTTCGGCACCAGCGGCAACCCCGGCGACTACCTGCTGCTTAGCGGTCCCCCGACGCAGTTCAACCCCGCTTTCACCAACGATACGATCGCCAATGCGGGCCGCACCGCGGGGCCGCACAGTCTCGCGCCGGTGCCGGCGACTTTTCCGACCTACGTGTACAGCAGCTTCTAGCATGCCATTCGTCCTGGGAAGGTTCGTCGCCCGGCACTACCGGCTGTGCGCGGTCCTCGTCCTGGCGCTCATCGCCTGCAACGTCCTGCTGCGGCTCGGCAGCAGCAACGTCAACGATTTCGACGAGGCGCGCTACGGCGTCAGCGCCTTCGAGATGCGGCAGCACGGCGGCCTGGTGGTCCCCACCTACGCGGGACAGAAAGAGCTCCAGGCGCTCAAGCCGCCACTCGGCTACTGGCTGATGGCCTTGTCGTTCTCGCTCTTCGGCAGCTCCGCGCTGGCGATGCGGCTGCCGTCGGCGCTCTGCGCCGTGGCCACCGTGGCGGTGACGATGAGCTGGGCGCGGCGCTGGTTCAACCGCCGGCTGGCGATCCTGGCGGGCCTGATCGTCGCCACCGCCTTCGGCTACATCAGCCACCATGGAGCGCGCAGCGGCGACTTCGATTCCTGCCTCACCCTCATCCTGCTGCTGGTGGCGGTGCGGCTGCCGGGCCTGGAGGAGTCGGCGTGGACGGCGGTGCCGATCGCCCTGCTGCTGGCCTGCGGCTTTCTGCTCAAGAGCTTCGCCATCGTGCCGATGCTGCTGGTGGCCGCCGGCTATCTGCTGTGGACCGGGGCCTGGCGCCGGCTACGGCTCGTGCCATGCCTGGCGGCGGCCGGCGTTTTCGCGGTGATCGTCGGGGCCTGGGCCGCCGCGCGCTGGCGGGCCGACGGGTCGCCGGAATTCCTGCTGCGGATGGTCAGGGAGGACGCGCTCGGGCGGTCGACGACCATCGTCGACCACAGCACCTCGTCGCCTCTCGGCTACGCGGCGGGGCTGTTCGACCGCTTCGCTCCCTGGCCGCTGGTGATCATCGGCGCCGCCGGCGCGGCGCGGCGCGGCGGCCGCCCGCGGCGGCTCCGGCGCGGCAAGGTCATGGCGCTGCTGCTGCTCTGGGCTGGCGTGCCGCTGGCCATCGTCTCGGC